>JAWLAG010000002.1:615000-911357 GCA_041395505.1 Steroidobacteraceae bacterium | reverse complement strand
ACCCACTGGGGCGGCCATTGTCTCCGGTGTTTCCAAAGAGCGCGCCGATACTTCGTGGCCGACGTACCTTGATATTCTTGCGGCACTAAGGATAGAGAGTTCCCGATGCAATCGCTCGGTGGTTGTATTCACCTTCTTTGGTCCAGCCATAAGAAGGTGAGCTGGGAGCACGAAGCGCTATGCTACTGCGTCCACCATCCCCTTGAAGTGCGTTGGGTCTTCCTCTTCTATTAGGGAAAGAACATCCCTCAAGACCCCAGGCGTTTCGGCGAGAAGTGTGGGGTCGTGTTCTTCACCAACGACACCTTCGTGGGAATACGTGTGGACAAAACGCAGCACCCGAGATCGTACAGCAGGCTCACATGTGAGCCTGCTCATGCGCTGATACAGGCCACCGGTTTCTGCTGGAAAGCGGAATGAGAGGAACGACTCCAAGAGGCGACGGGCAATATTTGGGAGACTATAGTAGGTCTCCAACGGCGCACCAGCGGCTAATGCCGACCCGTCCTGCACCTTCTTGAATAGGTAGTGATACTCAGAATCGAACTGTTCCAGTAAGTCATCAAGTGGAGCGATGCGGCTGTTTCTACCAGTTGCCGTATGCTCACAATCCAACATGTAGAAGTGGGCCACCGGTGGCACCTTCTTCTTTCTGCCGCCATTTTCGTGACCAAACCAATTCCGAATTTGGCAGAAGAGAGGAAAGCTGTGCGTAAGGATGAACAATTGCCCGGCGTCTTTCGTTCGCTCCTTTAGATAGCCGAACGCGCAGAACAGCGAGTTGGCATCAAGGCTCGAAACTGGGTCGTCGATTACCACAACGTCATTCGTTAGGTCGAAGGACCTATCTCCCAGGCTCTTCAGGAAGTAAAGGAAAGCGATGGCGGTCTTCTCGCCTTCACTCAGATTCGCAGCAGTCACGCCTCCTCGCGTAATTGCATAGCCAGTTCCCTGAACAGAAAACGTTAGTTCTTTGCGCCCGAGGTACCTCGACAGCTCATCGTTCAGTTCCTCAGCGGCCTGATGATGTTCGACAATGACTCGTTCCAATTCTGCAATTCGTGCTCTAGTCTCGGCTATCTGATCGTTCGTGCTCGTTTCAGTGGCGCTGGCTTCAGCGAGAGTCTTGGTCTTGGCACTAAAATCCTGAAGCGACTCTGCGATCGCACTTTGTGCCAGAGCCTCTCGCGATTCCTTGACGATGGCGTCGAAAGCCGCGCACTCGTTGTTGTTAGTCTCAACTGCTGCCGTGATGGCCCCTATCAGTTCAGCGATCTTCGAGAAATGGTGGGGTTCCAGATGCTCCGTGTAGCTAGATAGAGTCAGCGCGACAAACGGCTTCTTGTTCTTTGCGGCCAGTGCCTTGAGGAGGGCATCCAAGAGCGCAATGGCAGCCTGGAGTTCCTTTAGAGTTGCGGTCCGGTGTGCTTTGAAGTCTGCTTGTAGGTGCTCGCCGATCTCAGACGGTACTGGGATGGAGACGGCCTCCAGCTGCTTCTTGGCGTCGCGGATGGAGTTGACTGCATTCTCTATATCGCTAGCGAGTCGTTCGTACTCTTGATTGAAATGGCCTTCGAGTTCAGCAACCCGCTTGGAAGTGAGCGGCTCACCACAAAACCGGCAAGCATCGCTGGGAGTTGTACCGGAAGTCCTTGGGACGTTGTGGAGTGGCAGTCCTTCTCGTACCCATGTCTCCAGTTGTGGGTCTGCAGCTATGGCTGGAATGGCTGCGGACGTGACCTTTCTGGCAAGTAGGGCTTCGACCGATGATTTGTCCTTCTCTGGGTCCTGCAGAGTAGGCGGTGTCCAAACGATAGGCTCTCGTCGGGTGGCCTTTATCTTTGCTGTGTGCGCGTTCTTCTGCTTCTCGGAAAGACAGTGCGACGCGACGGAAGCCGCATCTAAAAGGGTCATCGCCTCCGCTTCTGTGCGGTAGTTCGCCTTGTTGAAGTTGTTGTACAGATTGTCAGACCCGGGCGAACGAAGTGTTTCCTTGATCTTCTGTGCCTGAGTCTGACAAAACGAGTCGAGGTCACGATCAGCAGACCGAGTCGCATCGGAAGCCTTTCTGGATGTTTCAACTAGTCCACCGGGACCAGCGAGTCGTGCGTTGAGAGTCAAGACCTCCTGCTGCTTCTCCTTGCTTTCTTTGCCTATGTAGAAGATTGGGCGAACCCCTCCTGCAGAAAAGACATTGTCTTCTACAAACGCTCTATTGAATACCCGGACCTTTGGGATCGCAGCTGCCGGGCCTACGTCAACGCCGCGCAGAGACGTCCCGTCAATGTTGAATGTAACGTCCCCATCCGCGATGGGAGAGCGCTGTTCGAGACAGCGGAAGAGGTTGGAGAGAGTCGACTTCCCAGAGCCGTTCCAACCATAGATCAGATTGAGCCGCGCAAACAGAGGTAACGACACGGGCCAGGTAAAATCCTGGAATATCCTGTGCTGTCGTATGCGGCTGATGCTCTTGATCTGCATGGCGACCGGCTATTTCGATATCTGTGCCGGAGTGCTGTAGAGAAACCTCTGAAAGCCCGTGAAAACTCTGGAAATATCTTCTGGCTTTCCAAGATCTGCCATCGCGTCGGCGATAGAGTCGCGGTATTTGAGGCGAAGCAGGGGCGTCAGTTTGGCACGGTCGAGTTCTTCGACCCCGTCGGATACGTAGTGGGACAGGACAAACTCAAGAAAGATCTGTTGTTTGTAGTTGAAGCTGCCGGCGATGTAAGGCCGGGCCTTGGCGGCTCGTTCTGACCTGCTCTCTGTGGGGACAGCAAAGGCGACGTGAGCAAGAACATCGAACAGGTCGCTGTTCTCGGCGTCGATGATTTTCTGCATCTCGACCAGCTGTTCCCTGCCGAAGCCCTTGTCCGCGAGACCCTGCAGAAGTTTCGCGCGGGTATCAGGATCGCTCCAGAGGGTGCGGAGCTCGGCCTCATCCTTAAAGAACTCCGGGAGTTTTCCGAATAGCATCTCCAAGAACTGCTGGGCCGACATGGGTGTCCCGTCTGGGTGCCAGAATGATGTGACCATCATGTGCTGGATGTTCCTGGCCTTGCCGTCCGCGAGGCGAATCTTCGCTTTGCGTGGTCGCGGCGTCGGCTCGGGCATAGGCGGTTCCCCCTCGGGACCATCTGTGCCAGGAGGTGGTGGCGGGTTGCCGGGCTCCTCGGGTGCGATGGGTTCGCCATCCCACTCGGGATCGCTGAAGTGCTGGTGCGCCTTCACGAAGTCATAGATCGTGAAGTAGTCCTTGCCGTCATAGAGGCGAGTTCCACGCCCAATGATCTGCTTGAATTCGATTATCGAGTTGACCGGTCGCATGAGGACGATATTGCGTATGTTCCTGGCGTCGACGCCGGTCGAGAGCTTCTGGGAGGTCGTCAGAATCGTTGGGATGGTCTTCTCGTTGTCCTGGAAGTCGCGGAGATGCTGATCACCTAGCGCGCCGTCGTCAGCTGTGACCCGGTGGCAGTAGTTGGGGTCTTTGCTCTTCTTCATCTGGTTGATCAGATCTCGGACGGCTAGGGCATGCGTCTGGGTGGCGCAGAAGACCAGCGTCTTCTCGTTCTGGTTGATCTGATCCATGAAGATCTTCACGCGCTGGGCTTCGCGCTCCTTGATCTCGATGATCTTGTTGAAGTCGGCTTCTGTGTATCGCTTTCCTTGCTCAACTTCTCCCTCGACCACTTGGTCATCCGGTGTGTAGACGTACTCGTCGAGAGTTGTCGAAATCTGCTTCACCTTGAAAGGTGTGAGGAAACCGTCGTTGATGCCCTCCTTGAGGGAGTACACCAACACTGGGTCGCCGAAGTACTTGTACGTATCCACGTTGTCCCGGCGCTTGGGTGTCGCAGTGAGCCCAAGCTGAACCGCAGGAGAAAAGTATTCGAGAATGTCGCGCCACGTACTCTCGTCGCTGGCGCCTCCGCGGTGGCACTCATCGATGACGATGAAGTCGAAGAAGTCTGGCGGGTAATCGCCGAAGTAGGGCGATGGCTTCCCGTCCTTTGGTGGTCCGCTCATGAACGTCTGGAAGATGGTGAAGAACACGCTCCCATTCGTGGGAACCCGCCCCTTCTTTCGGATGGAGTCGGGCTCGATTCGGACTAGCGCGTCGTCGCTGAAGGCGGCGAATGCCGTGAAATCGTTATATGCCTGATCGGCCAGAGTATTGCGGTCGGCCAGGAACAGGATTCTCGGGCGTCGCGTTGGCTCCCCGTCGACCTCGCAGTCTGTGAGGTTCCAGCGCGCGGAGAAGAGCTTCCAGGCAATCTGAAAGGCGATGGAGGTCTTGCCCGTGCCCGTGGCAAGCGTCAGCAGGATGCGGTCCTTGCCGGCGATGATTGCCTCCAAGACTCGGGTAACCGCCGTTTCCTGGTAGAACCGAATCTGCCATGTTCCGCTCTTGTCCGGGAAAGGAACGGCCGCGAAGCGCTCGCGCCAGGAGCTTCGGTTGGAGAACGTCCGATCCCAAAGCTCGTCGGGAGTCGGGTATCGATCCGCGTCCCCCTCCTTCCCTGTCGCCATGTCCACGGCGTAGATGCCACGGCCATTTGACGAGTAGGTGTACCGGATGGAGAGCTTGGCAGCGTAGTTCTTGGCCTGTCCAATTCCTTCTGATACTTCCTCATCCCAAGCCTTCGCCTCAACGACCGCCAGCTTCGTGTTGCGGTACTCCAAGACGTAATCAGCAGTGAGTGGCTTTCCACGCCGCCCGCGGCCTTCTATTCGACCAAGCGTGATCGGAAACTCGCGGCGGATGCGGCTTCCCTCGACAACACCCCAGCCTGCCGCCTTCAGCGCTGGGTCAATGTGCTCCGCTCTGGTCTCTGCTTCGTTCATGCCGCTTTGGTGAGTTGGCCCGTAAACGCCTCGTGGAGCAGAGACTTCTTCAACGCTTCGAGGGCGTCGAGTTTGCGTTCGTAAATGCCTTCGAGAATGGTGGTCGTGCTTTGAAATGATTCGAGTGTGGTTACAATTTCACGCTGCTCCGCAAGGCCAGGTACTCCCACCGGTAGGAGACGTAGATCTTCGATGTTGATGCCTACATATGCAGCACCCTTCTTGACACCACCGAGCCACTCTTGCGTTTCCCGAGAACCGATCAAGTAGCTAACAAACCTAGGGTCTATCCGCTCCGAGTCGATCGGAACGACTGCCACTTCACGCGACACATTCCATCCGACCATTTCTGGTCCAGCAACCGCGACACCTCCGAGCGTACCGCGAACATTCACCAATACTTCACCTCCTTTGAGGATCGTCCGGGAGTATTCCTTCGATAGGTCGCTCGTGATGTGTTTTACGCCATTTGTGTCGATGTGCAGCCACCGCACATTGCTAGTGCGAAGGCATGGCACGCCGCCCGGTGTTTCTTCGCCGAGTTTGATAACCCCGTACGTGATAACCCGCGGGGCCTCGCATAACGTCGCAAGGGGCTCTCGTTTCCAATCGCTACCACGGGAAGTGAAAACGGATTGCAGATGGCTATCGAACAGAGCGTTGGCGTTCTTAAGGTTCCTCTCGGAATTGGCCTTGGCGGTAGCAATGCCGTCAAATGCGTTATCGAGCATGCGAGCAATCCGCTTCTGCTCAGTGATTGAAGGAAACGCTATCGGCAATTGTTCGAAATGACGCCGGCGCAGCGACTTTACGGTGGCGCCCACAGCCACGCTAGGGAAATAGTCTGCGCGGTAGTGTAGAAAATAGAAGAGAAATCGCACGTCGATATCAGGAGAGAAATCAAAGAGTGCATAGGCGCGTTGGTGTAGATCAAACTTCCCCCTAAAGTGTCTCGGTAAGAACTCCTTTCCTTCTCCTGGGATGATTAGAGCTTCGCAGTCATAGAGAAAACGTCCACTTCGCTTGACGGTCTTCGAGCGGTCGAAAAATGCGAAGGGGCCGTCAGGGATAGCGTCCTTCGTGTCGGACTCACCGCTGGAGATTGAGCATAGTGTGCCCATAGGAGTGATGTTCCACGATGTGTTCATAGACTGATCTTGATGCGTTCCAACACGGCTGCGCTTTCCGCATCTAGCGCGGTGATCTCGCCAAGAATGTCAGCTGGACTGCGATGGGAGGCTGTCTCGCCGCCGTTAGGATTCTTTACGGAAAGATCGAACGTATCAGTATCAAGCGTCTTCGAGGCGACACTCCAACTCTTCTGCGAATCAGCGAAAGTCTTCTGAAGGGTCACAAACTCTGCCAGGTCGCCATCGTTCAGCGGATTGGTCTTTCCAAAATTTCGACCTGGGTCAAGTTGGTAGTACCAGGTCTCACGTGTGGGAGCGCCCTTCTCGAAGAACAGTACGACGGTCTTTACTCCAGCACCCTGGAACGTGCCACCAGGGCAATCTAGAACTGTGTGGAGATTGCAGCTCTCCAGCATGAGTTTGCGAAGACTGATTGACGCGTTGTCGGTGTTAGAGAGAAATGTGTTTTTGATGACGATCGCAGCGCGACCTCCTGCTTTCAGTAGCCGAATGAAATGCTGAAGGAAGAGGAGTTCTGTGGCGGCAGTTCTTATCGGGAAGTTTTGTTGAACTTCCGTACGCTCCTTTCCGCCGAACGGCGGATTGGCAAGAATCACGTCGTAACGATCCTTCTCCTGCACATCCGCCAAGTTCTCCGTCAACGTATTGGTGTGGATGATGTTCGGTGCCTCGATGCCGTGCAGGATCATGTTCATGATCGCGATCACGTACGCGAGGGGCTTCTTCTCCTTTCCATAGAAGGTCTTGGTCTGGAGCGTTTCCAGGTCCTTCGTCCGTAGACCAGGCTTCGCCTTGAGGTACTCGAAGGCCTCACACAGGAAGCCCGCGGATCCGACTGCGCCGTCGTAGATGCGCTCGCCGATCTTGGGAGCGGTGACCCTGACCATGGCGCGAATGAGCGGGCGAGGGGTGTAGTACTCCCCGCCATTTCGCCCGGCGTTCCCCATGTTCCGAATCTTCGCCTCGTAGAGATGGGAGAGCTCGTGCTTCTCCTTCTGCGAGCGGAAATGGAGTTCATCGATCTGGTCAATGATCTCGCGGAGGTTGTATCCGCTGGTGATCTTGTTCTTGATCTCGCCGAAGACTTCGCCGATCTTGTATTCGATCGTGTTCGGTCCAATCGCCTTCTGCTTGAAGCCCTGCAGGTACGGAAAGAGCTTCTTGTCGACAAAGTCCCGGAGGTCGTCGCCAGTCAGTGCGACGTTGTGGTTGATCTTCCCGTCCTTCCCCTTTGGCGCCGCCCAGCTCGCCCAGCGGAAGTTGGGGTCCAGGATGTATGTGTATTTCTTGCTCTGAAGTGCTGCCTCCGCAGCCTTGTCCTCCTCCAGCGCATCCAGGTACTTGAGGAACAGCAGCCAGGAGGTTTGCTCGGTGTAGTCGAGCTCGGTAGTGCAGCCAGCTTCCTTCCGGAGCGCATCGTCGACGCTGCGAAAAACCTGCTCGAACATGGGCGGGGTAGCGGTCCTTGCTGTGGGCTGGGTGGCGGCGGGGCGCCGTCCTCGGGGCTTGGGGGTCTTCTTCTTGGCTTTGGGCATGTAGCTCTAGTGGACCAATCGGTCGCGTTCGTTCTATTTATACAACAAGGCCTTGAATTGACAAGAAAAAGGGCCTGTTTGATCGTTCAATGCCCGCTGTCGCTCGTGTTTGAGAGCGCGGAAAGCGCTTTGAGGGACTTTTGCGGGACCTGGTCCCGCGTAACTGTGCTCTGTCGTGCAAACCTGCAACGGACGCCCACGGCAAGTTATTGAATTGCCGTCTCCTCTAATTAGACCCCCGGACTCATAATGCCGGGGTCGAGGGTTCGAGTCCCTCCCTTTCCACCAGTTCGATCTTGCCGCATATTTCTAGGGCGCCGCCGTCGCCTGCGGCCGTGGATGAATTTCTCCCGGCATCGACGTGAGGCCACGCAGCAGAAGGTTCGGCAGTACCGCATTGTCCCATTCGGGCGATGAGGGCGGCCTCGTGCCCATGCGCAGGATCACGAGTTTGGCCGACGGGATCACGTAGAGAACCTGGTTCGCATTGCCGTCGAGCATGTAGAGATCTTCGGCTTCGAACGGTTCGCCCTGCAAGGGATTGTGCGGCGGTCGTCGCGGCGTATAGACGCCCGCGGGGTAGATGCCGGCGCCGTAGTATGGATTTTGCATCGAACCGCGACGGATTTCGGCGACGAACCCCTCTGGCAACAAACGCTTGGTGTTCCAAAGGCCGTCGTTCAGCAACAGGATCCCCATGCGCAGCCAGGTTTCGGCAGGTAGCATCGTGCAGCAGCCCGAGTGGGCGAGGCCGCCTTCGCGATCGACCCACACCGTGCCGCCGCGACCGCCGGTCGGCTGGATGAGTTCCCGGGACAGGAATTCCGCGTAACGACGCCCCGTCGCCCGTTCGACCACGATTGCCACGAGGTCGCCGTTCGCCTGCGAGTAGGCGTAGGTCGATCCCGGTGGGTCGGTCAGCGGGTAATCGGCGATCAACGTGTCTTCGATGTGCGTGCCCAGGTAGGCGCGGTTCAGGATGTTTTCTGGGTCGGCAACTTCGGCGCCCGCGTACTCCTGCTTTTTCAAGCCGGAACGCATCTCCAGGACCATGCGCAAGGTCATCGTGGCCTTCGGCGTGCCTTGCCACTCGGGGATGAAATCGGTCATGGATTGATCCAGCGACTTGATGTGCCCAAGAGCCATCGCTCGCCCGACCGCCAGTACCGCCAGCGGCTTGGCCAGCGATAGCGACACCAGGGCATCGCTTGCGCGAGTGCCCCCGAAATACTCTGCCGTTTGAATCGTCCCTGCGCGCCAGACCAGGAAGGCGGTCGAATTGTTCTCGCGCGCATAGGCTCGCGCCGCGTCCAAGGCGGCAGCGTCGATCGATCGATCGGCCGGACGCGCAATCGGTAATGGGCGGAAGCGCCTTGCGCCCGGTATGGCTTCGACCGGAGCATAGTAAGCCGCGGTGCGCGCTCCACGCAGGCGCTCGAATCGGGCGCGATAAACAGGATCATCCAGCGCAGAAGGTTGCGAGGCGACAATCGGTTTTGCTGCAATGAACATGGCAACAGCAAACGTCAACATAGGCCGGGAAGCGCCGCTCATGCTCGCAAGTATACGGACTGCCCGCGGGCAAGCATTTTGTTGTTTTGCCGCATCGGATTACGGTCCTGAAACCGGGCTGGCTGGCGGCTGCGCGCTCGTACTAGCGGTTTGCGCAATACACCAAGCACGATTTCCGCGCGATTGGCGATGATACATGCAGCTTGCGGCGCCGACAGCCGAGGCGGTTCGCGACACATATATATAGGGGAGGGGTGCGCATGGTCCATGGGTCAAAATGGCTGGTTGCCGTCGTTTGCGGTCTGATGATCAGCCCGATACTGCAGGCGCAGGGAATCCAGGAGGTCGTGATCACCGCGCAAAAGCGCGAGCAGTCGATCAACGACGTGGGCATCACGGTCAATGCATTTACGGGCGATCAGCTGAAGGATGCCGGCCTGCGCGCCGCCGAGGACATCGCCCAGTTCACGCCCGGCCTGACGGTGAACGCAACCGCAGCCACCGGCGTGCCGGTCTACACCATCCGTGGTGTCGGCTTCCAGGACTATTCGACAGCTGCCTCATCGACTGTCGGCCTGTACTTCGACCAGGTCGCCATGCCCTATACGGTGGCGAGCCGCGGTGTTGCCTTTGACATTGAACGCGTCGAAGTATTGAAAGGACCGCAGGGCGATCTCTACGGCCGCAATACGACCGCCGGGCAAATCAACTTCATCAGCAAGATGCCAACGAAGACCTTTCAGGCCGGCGTCACCGCCGGACTGGGCAGCTTCAGCACCTATAATCTCGAAGGATTCATCTCGGGTCCCATGGGCGAGCGCGCCCGTGGTCGACTCGCCGTGCGCACCGACCAGTCGAGCGACGGCTGGCAGAAAAGCCTGACGCGCAACGACAAACTGGGCAAACTCGATACCAAGGCGCTGCGCGCCATGGTGGAATTCGATCTAAGTGACGCTGCGACCCTCCTGCTGAAGGCGCAATACGTCGATGACCAGTCCGAGAACCTGGCGAACACCGCTTACAATGGCCAGCTTGCAGGTCTCGGCGAGTTCAACCTTCCCTACACGCCGCTCGATCAATACCTGCTCCCGACCGGCGCGAATTTCGGTCAGGTACCGCCCTGGTATTCAACCGACAACAATCGGGCGGCGGATTGGACGAACAGCTATACCAGTCCGATCACCGGTCGCACCTTCAACCTGCGACCGCAGCGCGACAATCAGCTCAAGAGTGTCGCGGCCACGCTCAACTGGGACATCAACGGCTACAAACTGACCTCGATCACGAGCTTCGATCAGTTCGATCGCGTCGAGTCGAATGATTGGGACGGTTGCTTCTGCAATGATTCAAGCAACATCAACACGACCGATCTGTCGATGTTCTCGGAGGAATTGCGCGTGACCCGCGAATCCGAGCAGCTGCTGTGGATCGCCGGCGTGTATTACTCGACCGACGACATGGACGAGTACTACCACTACTTCATGTCCGACTCGGTATTCGGTGAGGGTTCCATCCCCTGGGGGGTCGGCCTCTTTGCACCGACGCCCATTCTCGAGCTCGACACCAAGTATCGGCAGAAGACGGATTCGGCGGCGGTGTTCGGGCACGTCGAGTGGAAATTCGCCGATCGCTGGCGCGCAACCATCGGCGCGCGCTACACCCAGGAAAAACGTGACTGGTCGGGCTGCACATTTTCGGCCGAAGACGGCACACTCGGGGCATTCCTCAATGCCCAGTTCGGTTCGACGCTGGCGCCCGGTGACTGTGGCACGATCGACGACGATCCAAACTCGCCCACTTACATCTTCGCCCTCATCGGCGGACCCAACGTCAACGATGCCTTCCATGTCTACACCGACAAGATCGACACCAAGCGCTGGATGGGCAAGCTTGGACTTGATTTTGCTGTCAACGATGACGTGCTCATCTACGGCACGATCTCCAACGGATTCAAGTCCGGTGGTTTCAACGGCGCCAACTCGAATACGACGCTGCAGCTGAAACCCTACAAGGAAGAGGTGTTGACCTCGTTTGAGGTTGGCACCAAGGCGACACTGGCGGAGGGGCGCGCGCAATTGAACGTTGCTGCGTTCTATTACGATTACAAGGACAAGCAGGAGCAGGATAGCGCTGTCACTTTCGTGGGCAACATCGCCGGTTTGGCCAATGTGCCGAAGTCGCGTATCCAGGGCGCCGAGATCAATCTCGACTGGGCGCCGACCGACGCCCTGCACTTGAGTTTCGGAGCGGCCTTCCTGGATACGGAAATCACCGAATGGATGGCGGTCGATCGGACACTCAGTAGCTGGCCAACTGTCGTGCGTACCGACGCATCGGGTGTCGAACTCGCCCAATCTCCGAAAGTGCAGTTGAACGCCATGCTTGGCTACCAATGGCATGTCGCTGGTGAGCGCGTTGTCGATCTGAGCTTCGATGCCGCCTACAAGGACAAGACGACAGGCGGTGTGCAGACGACGGATGCGACCGACAGCTATACGCTGGTCAACGCCCGACTTGGATTCGGGTCGGCGGACGGCCGGTGGCGCGCGATGGTGTGGGGCCGCAACCTGACGGACGAGTATTACTATCCGGCGGCGTATGTGGGCGGCAACGGACCGTTGATTCGAAGCGTTGGCATGCCGCGCACCTACGGCATTTCGGTCGATTACCGCTTCGGCAATTGACCGCTGGTCGAGCGGGCGGGACCATGTTGCCCATGAAGACATGGCTGTGCGCATCCGCGGCCCTGCTGGTCGTGGTGGGCTGCGCGAGGGACTCGAAACCGGCTGCGATGCAGCCGGCCGATCTCCTGCTCATCAACGGTGCGATCTACACGGTCGATCCGCAGCATCCCTGGGCGGAAGCCATCGCCGTGGATGATGGCAGGATCGTCTTCGTGGGCGACAGCAAAACGGCGCGCCAGTACGCCGGCGAGCACACCGAGGTGGTGGACCTCGGCGGTGGTTTCGTCATGCCGGGCATCGTCGACATGCACGTGCATCCCATCATGGGTGGTCTCAAGTCGCTCTACGAATGCAGCTTCCCGTTCTCCGCAGGCCCGGACGAAATCAAGGCCACGTTGCGCGGCTGTGTGGCCAAGGCGTCGCCGGGTCAATGGATTCGAGGCGGGCAGTGGGGCAGCAGCTTCTTCGAGCAATACGCGATTCCATCACCGCGTAGATTCCTTGACGAAATTTCGGGCGACCATCCCGTTTACCTGTACGACGATTCGGGTCACAACGCCTGGGTCAACAGCAAAGCGCTCTCGGCCGCAGGGCTTGACCAACCCAAACCGGACCCCGAAGGCGGCAAGATCGTTCGCGAGCGGGACGGCGCGGCCAACGGCGTGTTGCTGGAAACCGCGGCGCGGGTATACGACAAAGTCGTACCGCCCTGGAGCGATGAGCAGGTACTCGCGGCGGCCAAGGAATCCAGCCGCCTGGCCAACGCCTATGGAATCACGGCCATCAAGGATGCGGGCGCACCTTTCGACACTTCGGCGGCGGCTTTCAGTTCGCTCGACAAGGCAGGTGAACTGACCCTCAACGTCGCGGTATGCGCGCGCACGCCCTATGGATCGCGTACGGAGCCGCTCGACTATGCGGATATCGAGAAGCAACGGCAATCGTATCGCACCAAGCACGTGCACACGGACTTCGTCAAGATTTTCCTTGATGGCGTGCCGACACCGGCAAGAACGGCCGCCATGTTGGCGCCGTATCTGCCGGACGAAGCCCATGGCGACAAGTTCACAGGCGAGCTGCATGTCGACCCTGCCTTGCTCGCCCGCGATGTCACGGAGCTCGACAAGCGCGGTTTTACCATCAAGATGCACGCTGCGGGTGACCGCTCGATTCGCGTCGGGCTCGATGCCGTCGCGGCGGCGCGCAAGGCGAACGGCCCGAGCGGCCTGCATCATGAGCTCGCCCACGCAGGGTATATCGACGATACAGACATCGCGCGCTTTGCCGAACTGGACGTCGTCGCCGACTATTCACCGATCATCTGGTATCCCTCGCCGATCATCGATGCGGTGATCTCCGCGGTAGGGGAGCGCGGCCAGCATTACTGGCCGACACGAAGCCTCCTTGCTGCCGGCGCATCCGTGGCTGCAGGTTCCGATTGGCCTGCCGCCGTGCCGGATGAGAATCCATGGGTCGGCATCGAGGCGCTGGTCACGCGGCGCGATCCGCGCGGCAGTTCCGAGCGTACGCTGTGGCCCGAGCAGGCGGTATCGCTCGAGGACGCGATTCGCATCTATACCCTGAACGGTGCCCGCGCTTTGCGACTGGAGACTGAAACCGGCAGCATCGCCGTCGGCAAGTCGGCCGATATCATCGTTCTCGACCAGAATCTCTTCAAGGTACCGATTGAGCAGGTCGGTGACACGAAGCCGCTACGTACCTATTTCGAAGGCCGGCTGGTATTTGACGCAACCGGCATGTAAGCAGCGGCGCTACACCTCGTGAGTGTTGCGCTCGTCACCGTGCTGGCCTTGGTTGCGGCGCTTGCCCTGTCGGTCGTCTCGCGCACCAACATCGGGATCATCGCGCTTGCTGCGGCCTGGCTGATTGGCGTGTACGTGGCGCAGGATGCGCCCAAGGCAGTCATCGCCGGATTCCCGCTGGGACTTTTCATTACGCTGACGGGAACGAGCTTGCTGTTTGCGGTAGTCGCGCTGACCGGTGTGCTCGCGCGACTGGCGGCGGCTGCGGTTGCCGCGCTCGGCAATTCCGTGCGAGCACTGCCGCTTGTATTCTTCGCCATTGCCATGCTGGTGTCTGCATCCGGCGCCGGCGCGATCGCAAGCGTCGCACTCATCGTGCCGCTCGCCGCGACGATGGCCCGACAACATGGATTGCCGCCCATGCTCACTGCGCTGATGGTCGCGAATGGCGCCAATGCGGGCAATCTCTCCCCGGTGAGTGTCGTCGGCATCATTGCCAATTCACGCATGGCCGAGGCGGGCATCGTCGGGCACGAAACCCTCGTCATGATGACCAACCTGCTCGTACACGTGCTGGTGGCGGCGGCCGCCTATGCCTGGTTCATGCTCCGCAGCGCCTCGCCCGTCGCGACGGGCGCGGCCGGTCAAGCGCTGCCGCGAACCGGGGCCTGGTCGAGCCGCGAGATCGCGACATTACTCGTGCTGATGGCGTGGATAGCCGGCGTTCTGATCGCGGGCTTCGACCTCGGTCTGTCAGCATTCGCCGCAGCGGCAATTCTGATCCTGGCACGATGCGCTGATGAGGCTGCGACCATCAGGCACGTACCATGGGGCGTGATCCTGATGGTCTGCGGTGTCGCGACGCTTGTCGCGCTCGCCGAAGCGAATGGCGGCACGGAGTTGTTTGCGAAATTGATAGCGGCTGTTGCAACGCCCGGATCCATCAACGCAATCATCGCCTTCGTCACGGGCGTCATCTCCTCCTACAGCAGCACCTCGGGTGTCGTGCTGCCGACTTTTCTGCCTGTCGTCCCGGAGCTGGTTCGCCAGCTGGGTGGCGGTGATCCGCTTGCGATTGCGCTCAGTATCAATGTCGGTGCATCGCTGGTCGACGTATCGCCGCTGTCCACGCTCGGAGCATTGTGTATCGCAAGCCTCACCGACGGCGATGCGGGGCGGGCGCTTTTCCATCGTCTGCTGATCTGGGGATTCGCGATGACGCTGGTGAGTGCGCTTTTTTGTCTCTGGGTCGTACCTTGGCTTGCCGGGAGCTTCGCGACATGAATTTGAGCCGACGTGATTTGTTGTTGGCGACAGGTTTGTTGCCGGTGCAATCGGCATTTGCAGCAAGGGCTGGCACATCGAGGACGGCTGTCACCGGTACCGGGAACGACATCGTTTCTCTCGACGCACTCGGTTTGTCGCGTGCCATCCGCGCCCGAGACATATCCTGCGTCGAGGTCATGACTGCCTACTTGCGGCAGATCGAGGCGTTCAATCCACAGTTCAACGCCATCGTGAACCTTCGGTCGCAGGATGAATTGCTCGCCGAGGCCGCAATCCGCGATCGCGAGCTGGCCGCCGGAGTATGGCGCGGCTGGATGCATGGCTTTCCGCATGCGGTCAAGGACCTTGCCAATGTTCGCGGCCTGGCCACAACCTTCGGTTCGCCGCTCTTTGTCGACAACATCGCGGCCGCCGATTCGATTCTCGTTGAGCGCATCCGATCGAGCGGCGCAATCTTCATCGGCAAGACCAATGTGCCGGAGTTCGGCATGGGTTCGCAGTCGTACAATCCCGTGTTCGGTGCCACACGCTGCGCTTACGATCCGACCCGCACCGCCGGAGGCAGCAGCGGCGGTGCGGCGGCGGCGCTGGCGCTACGCATGGTGCCGGTTGCGGATGGCAGCGACATGATGGGCTCGCTCCGCAACCCGGCGGCGTATAACAACGTCATCGGACTGCGGCCGACTTTCGGTCGCGTACCCGCGGATGCGGCCAATTTCCAGCAGCAGCTGGGCTGCTCCGGTCCGATGGCGCGCACGATTCCGGAGCTTGCATCGCTCCTGGCGACCATCGCCGGATTCGATGCGCGGGACCCGGGGTCGCTCGGGGAAGACCCGGCGCCCTTCGCCGGTTCCCTCACGAGCGAACCGCGCGGCTTGCGGATTGGCTGGCTTGGCGACTACGACGGATACCTCGCCATGGAAGCGGGGGTCCTGGAGCAGTGCGACAAAGCGCTGCAGGTGTTCGCCAATCTGGACTGCGTCGTCGAGCCGTTGTCGATTGGTTTCGACATGGCGGATCTGTGGCAGTGCTGGCTCAAGCTGCGGCATTGGACCATGGGCTCGCGCGTGCTGGCGCTTTACCAGGACCCGCAGAAGCGGCTACTCCTGAAACCCGAAGCCGTATGGGAAGTGGAGGGGTCGCTCTCGCTTACAGCCGCGACGATCGCGCAAGCCATGGCGACGCGCAGCCGTTGGTATCAGCATCTGCACAAGTTGTTTCAGCGCTACGATTTTCTGGTGTTGCCGAGTGCGCAGGTGTTTCCTTTCGCGGTCACACAGCACTGGCCGCAGGAAATCGCCGGCCGGCGCATGGACACTTATCATCGTTGGATGGAGGTCGTCATCGGCGGCACCCTGGCCGGATGCCCGGTGCTCAATCTCCCGGCTGGTTTCAACACTGCAGGTCTGCCGATGGGTATACAGGTCATGGCCGCGGGCCGTCGTGAGCTTGCGCTTTTGCGACAGGGTGCGGCTTATGAGGCGGCGGCGCAGCATCTCATTGGGCACGCACCACCCGCACTTGGCGCGAAGGGCAGCTGATGCAGTATTCCGCATTGACGCGATACGCAACCGGTGGCGAGTCCGAGCGAAGGTGATGCCTGCGCGCGGCGAATCGAAGGAGGGGATGCTGATGCGAATAACGACGTTGCTGCTTCTGGCGGGTCTGCTCCCGTTCACATTGCAGGCGCACGCGGGTGACGGCCGCCCGACGGCCGCGGAGCTTGTCTTTGTCAACGGCAACATTCACACCATGGACCCTGACCGTCCCGCGGCTCAGGGCATGGCGGTTGCCCATGGACGCCTGATCGCGGTCGGCAGCAATCGGGAAATGCGCCGCTTCCGCGGCGCGAAGACCCGGCAGATCGACCTGCAGGGGCGAACCGTGTTGCCGGGGCTTTTCGATGCGCATGTCCATGCCGCACGCGGTGCAATGGAAGCCCGGTATTTCTGCAATTTCTCCGCGCAGGCGACGCCGTCCGAGATCGCCGCTGCCGTCAAGCGTTGCGTCGCACGAACGATATCCGGCCGCTGGGTGATCGGCGGCCGCTGGGGAAGCAGTTTCTTCAGTGAGCACCAGATCGACTCACCGCGCGAATGGCTAGATGAACTGAGTGCGACCGTGCCCATCGTGCTGCGCGATGACTCCGGCCACAATGCCTGGGCGAACAGCGCGGCCCTCGCGGCCGCGCAGATCGAAGCGAATACACCCGATCCCGAAGGCGGAAGCTTTGCACGCGCGGCGGACGGCCAACTGACCGGACTCGTGTTCGAGCTTGGCGCGGAAAAGCTCCTGGCCGCCGTGCCGCTGCCCAGTGATGACGAATGGCGCGAGAGCATCGGCATCGCGCAGCGCACGGCATTGTCTTTGGGTCTCGTCGGCCTCAAGGAAGCGGATACGGCGGAGAACGAAGTCGCTGCCTATCACCGCGCCGATGCACGAGGAGAACTGCAGACCTATGTCATGACCTGTATCAACGCGTTCGAAGACCAGGCCAGCTTCCAGACAGCGGTCGATATTGCGCGCCTCGAACGCATACGCGATGAGAACCGCTCGGCGCAGCTCGATACCGGCTGCGTCAAGTTCTACCTCGACGGTGTGCCGACACCCGCGCGCACGGCTGCCATGCTGGCGCCCTATCGCCCGGACAAGGCGGGGCACGTCACGGCGGGTTCCGTGCATGTCGAGGCGGCGAAGCTCGCCCGGGCCATCACGGATCTCGATCGACGCGGTTTCGTCGTCAAGATGCATGCCGCGGGCGACGGATCGGTGCGTGCCGGACTTGATGCCATCGCCGCTGCGCGGCGCGCCAACGGGCCGGGCGGCGCCCGTCACGAGCTGGGACACGCCGGATTCGTCGATCCTGCCGATATCGGGCGTTTTCGCGAACTGAATGCGGTGGCGGAATTCTCGCCGGTCATCTGGTATCCGTCGCCAATCATCGATGCGGTGATCGATGCCGTTGGTGAGCGCGGCAGGCATTATTGGCCGATGCGGGACCTGCTCGCGAGCGGCGCGCCTGTTGCAGCGGGGTCGGATTGGCCGTCGGTGGTTCCATCCATGGATCCCTGGAGTGGCATCGAAGCGATGGTCACGCGCGCCGATCCCAGTGGCGCGCGTTCTGGCCAACTATGGCCCGAGCAGGCAATTACGCCGGCGCAGGCGCTGCACATCTATACCATCGACGGCGCGCGCGCCTTGCGCCGCGATGCCGATTCCGGCTCGATCGCCACGGGCAAATCAGCCGATTTCATCGTCGTCGACCAGGATCCGCTCGCTGTGGCACCGTCCGCGATCGGTGACACCCGTGTCATGGAAACCTGGCTACAAGGTAGACTCGCCTATGCACGCGAGAACGGCGACTGACGAGCCTCAATCCGCGTCCGCGGCAATCGCGGCAGTGGTGGTCAGCGTCGTCGCAGTTGCGGGGTTCCTGCTGCTGCCCATGCTTGTGGCCGCCGCGACCAGTTCGCTCAGGCTCACCGCAGGCCAGATCGGCGTGATGTCGGCATCGTTGATGCTCGGTTCGACGCTGGCGTCGGCGCTCGCGGTGTTCTGGGTGCGACGCTTCGAGTGGAGAATCGCATCGCTCGTACTGCTTGCTGGCCTCAGCGCGAGCTGCGCCCTTGCTGCGGTGAGTCATCAATTCACTGGATTCCTCCTGGCCCTGGCCGCGGCCGGCCTGTTTGGCGGGTCGGCGTATTCGCTGGCGCTGACTATGCTGTCCGATCGCCGCGATCCGGCTCGATGGTTTGGTATTTCCGTTGCCGCGCAGGTTGGCTTTCAGGTGGTCGGACTGTGGCTTGGACCCGCCGTGATCGCAGCGGCGGGTAGCCCGGGACTGATGGGCCTGTTCGCTGCGCTCGCCCTCGCTGCGATCGCGACCGTGCGCTACTTGCCGCGCCGGTCGGAGACCAGCGCCGAGGTGCTCTCGGCAACGTCGTCATCGCTCCTGGCTCGCGGCGCTGTCCTGCTAGGTTGTCTGTTGTTCTTTTTCAATGTCGGTTGCTACTGGACCTATGTCGAGGTGATCGGTACGAGTTGGGGCATTGCGCCGCAGACCCTGGGTACCGTGCTTGCGATCGGTGTATCCGCGGGCATCCTCGGCGCAGCCTGCGCGGCGAAATTCGGCGAACGACATGGTCTGCGCGCACCGTTGCTGATCGGTGCGATACTGACGGTCGTCGCGGCGCTTGCGCTGCGCCAACCGACTGGCGTTTGGCTATTCTGCGCCGGTGTCGCTTGCTACAACTTTGCCTGGAATTATTCCTTGAGCTACCAATACACTGCCGTCAATCGCATCGATCCCGGCGGCCGCAGCGTTGCTTTTGCGCCCGCTTTCCATGGCGCCGGAGGCGCGATCGGCGCTGCGGTTGCGGCGGCCGGCGTCGACGCGCTGGGATTGCAGGCGGTGCCGTGGTTGACCAGCGTCGCGGCCATCCTCAGCCTGGGGCTCTTTGCAGTCGCGCTGCGGGCACGTACCGGTAGTCCTGTCGAATGAGACCACGCGCGCGAGGCCTCGGAATTCCATTCGATGGCTTGCCCGGACCCGGCAACGCGATTACCGACGTGCCCGGTATTGCCGTCGGTATGACAACCCTGATCCGCAGGGCCGCTGCCGCGCAACCACAGCAGATTCAAACGGGCGTCACCGCCATTTTGCCACGCGGTTTTTCCAAACCGGTCACGCCGGTCTGGGCCGGGCAGTTCACGCTGAATGGCAATGGCGAGATGACGGGGACTCACTGGTTGAACGATGCCGGGTATTTTTCCGGCCCCGTCATTCTCACCAACACACACGCGGTCGGCATTGCGCATCATGCCGCGGCGTCCTGGATGATCGAGCACTACGCCGAATACTTCCAGAACCACCATGCCTGGGCCATGCCCGTCGTTGCCGAGACCTACGATGGCATATTGAATGACATCTGCGGACAGCATGTAACGGCTGAACACGTACTGGCGGCGATTCGAACTGCAACGACCGATGCACCCGCGGAGGGCAATGTCGGTGGCGGTACAGGCATGCAGACCTATGAATTCAAGGGCGGTACAGGCACGAGCTCGCGTCGAGTCGACCTGGCTGGCAACCAATACATGGTTGGCGCTCTGGTCCAGTCCAATTTCGGCGTGCGGCATGAACTGGCCATCGCCGGCGTGCCGGTCGGGCAGCATCTTGCAGACAATGCGCTGCTGACAGAACTCGGCGGCACCGAGCACGGCTCGATCATCGTGATCATTGCAACCGATGCACCGTTGTCACCGGTTCAACTGCAGCGTCTCGCGCGCCGCGGCGCGCTCGGCATCGGCCGCACCGGAACGAGCGGCGGGCACTTTTCCGGCGACCTGATGCTGGCCTTCTCGACCGCGAATCCGGTCTACCAGGGCGCCATCGGCGAGGCGCAGCCCTTGCTCTGGTCGGTTGGCTTTCTGAATGATGCGCACTGCGACTCGTTCCATGCGGCTGCCGTCCAGGCCGTCGAAGAAGCCGTGGTCAACGCCCTGGTGGCCGCCGAATCGGTGCCGACATTCAAGCCGCCTGGCCATGTCCTCAGCGCCATCGATCACGAAGCATTGCGCGACGTGTTGCGCCGCTTCGGGCGGCTACGTTAGGCAAGCCGAGCGTTGCCTGGCGGCCGATCTACGGCAATGGCTTGCTGCGTGCACCGCGTCCGGTCGGCACCCGGAAACTGGACGGTTGCCAGTCATAGTCCGGATTTTCCGGCGGTACGTCCGCGGCGTAAGCTTTCCAGGTCTCGAGTCGGTCGCGTTGTGGCTCCCAGCCCGCGGGGATCTCGAGCATCTCCGGTGCGTGTTTTTCGACATATGCCAGCACTTTGGGTTGGACGTCACCAAAGCCATTCAGGCCCTTGTGGCTGAACATGCGGCCAAACAATGCGCCGTTCGCAAATTTCGTTCCGCCCATTTCCATGAAAGGCCAGAACTGCGAAATACGCGAGAAGCCCGCAATCGATCGTACGGTGGGTAGATCGCGATCCTCGAGCGCCTGCCGGGAAACCGCGAACGTAAAGTGCTCGGATGGCGACACTCGCGGTCCCGTCGATGAGCGCGGCCAACCCTCGACGGTCACCGGGTTGGAATATTCATGCGTGTAGTCCCAGCTGAGCAGTGCGTCGTCGCCGAAAAACTGGAAAGGCAACAGGAAGGGGAAGTTGCCTTGCGCGTCGGGAAATGCCGTGCCTTCGTTCATGAGCGTCGGTGAATCGCTGTCGCCGCCAACGAAGAAGCGTGGAATCTCCTTGCCGATCCTGCCAATGAGTGCGCCATTGTAGAAGTGATAGACCTCGACCGTCCGCTCTGTAAATGGGTTGTACCAGTGTTCCAGTACGTCGCCGGTTCGCAGGTCGGTAAAGTACGCGGTCTCCCTGGACTTCAGCCAAAGATCGCCGTTGCCATCCTGGCGCGCCAGCAACACGCCCGTACCCGCGAAGCCAAAAACCGGAATCATGCGTTGGTCGCCAAAGCGCGCGTACATCAACCCATGGAAGCAGCCAATCACAGGCTCATCGTAGCCAGCCCAGATCTTGCCGAACGCATACAGGTTGTCCGCCGGATCGGTGTAATCGATGGAGCGGCGCACGGTTTTGGCCTGCGCCATCGGCGCCGCGGCACTTGCGCCGAGCGCAATGGCTCCTTTCAGCAGTGCACGACGATCGATCATGAGATCGGAAACGAGTTGGCTATTCATTGTTGCCCGGGTTTGTTGTGCGTTGTTTGACGCGCTTGCCGTCGCTGATCTGTCCCGCCGGAAACATGATAACGACATCGCCGGCGGCCAGGCCACTTGTGACCGCGCGATAGTCCGCGTCGGCGATGCCCGTCTCGACGTGCGTCAGCTCCGCCCGGCCATCAAGAACGCGGTAGACCGCCCATTGTTCGCCATCCCGGAACAGCGCGCCGAGCGGTACGCGCAACGCATCGGGTGCTTCCGCCACCGTGACCCGGGCGTCGACCCGAAAGTCATGACCGAAGCGGCGCGCGGCTTCCGTATCGTCGAACTGCAGGATGACATTGGTGCGCTGCTCCTCGACACCCAGCGCGGAAATCTTCAAGTGCGCCACCGGCTCGATGCGGTCAACGCGTGCGGGTAGTCCCGGACCGCCCCAGTTCTCGATCTGCGCCCGCTGGCCAGGCCGCATGCGCACGGCGTCCTGCGACAGGAATTCGGCGACCACCTCGATGTGCGTGGGATCGCCCAACTGCAGAATGGGCGTGCCGACGGGCACGACGGCCTCGCTTTTCTGCGCCACGGTGAGCACATCGCCGTTGATCGGTGCACGCACCAGAACATTGCTGCCGTCGGCGCGACCAGGCGGTTGCAGGGCACTGCGCGCGCGTTGCAATTCTGCCCTGGCCGCATCGCGCGCGGCTCGCGCTGCATCCAGTTGCGCCTGGCTGTTGTCCACTGCGGCCGCGGAGACCAGGTTCTGGGCGGCCAGCTCGCGCGTGCGCTGGTGTTCGCGACCCGCCAGTTCGAGCTGCGTTTCGGCTGCGCGCAGTTGTGCTTCGCTGGCATTGACCGCGGCACGGGCTTGCTGATCGGACCGCGTGTCCAGAAAGCCAGCGGCAGCCTGTGTCATGCGCGCCAGGATGTCACCTGCCTTGACGCGATCGCCTGGCTCCACGTCGACGCGCAGCAGCTGTCCGGAGACGGGCGCCGAAATTACGTAGATGTCGTGCATGCGCGTGCGTCCCTCGTCCACGATATCCTCGTGCACGTTGCCACGATCCAGCACGGCCGTGTCCACCTCGGCCGGCCGTGGCATCAGGCCCCAGCCGAGCACGAGTGCAACCACCAAGGCAGCGCCGATCCAGGCACCGCGAATGCGCCGCGAACGTTTGTTGTACTCATCCAATGCCATTATTCCCTCGCCTTGAGTACGGCCACGAGATCGAGCCGATCGATTCCCTGTCGCACCACCAACGTCGCCACGGCAACCGCCAATGAGACGATCAACGCCGACACGGCATAGGCCGCTGCACTGGTGACGAACGGAAAATTGAACAGCTCTGTTTCAAACTGCGCCATGAGCCAACGTGCGAGCACTGCACCCATCACGGCGCCGACCGGCAGGGCGAGCAGCAGCAACCCCCCGAGTTCCGCCAGCAGGACATAGGAGGCCTCGCGGCGACTGAATCCCAGCACGCGCATGGTGGCGAGGTCACGTTCCTGTTCTGCAAACGTGACGCGCGCAGCCGAGAAGGCGACGCCAGCGGCCATCAGCGACGAGAACAGCACGAACATTCCGGCAAAGAAGCCGCTCCCTTCGTTGAGAAGCTTGCGCATGGACGCCGAGGCATTGTCGGTGAAGCTCACGGATACGATACGTGGCAGTTCCTTGGTACGGGCAGCGAAGGCCTCGCGCTGCCGGCGGTCGAGCAGCAGATAGGCCGCCGTGACGCGTCCCGGCTCACGGAGCAATCGTCCGAGTGCGTCGAGCTCGATATAGGCCGGCGCGCTGAGATAGGGCCGGACGATGGCCGTTACCGCGAGATCCAGGGCGACGCGATGTCCATCCGTCGCCTGCATGTGCACGTGATCGCCGAGTTTTACTCCGAGTTTGTTGGCGAGGTTTTCCGATAGCGTCAAGCCGTCATTGCGTGGCGCGACGGCGCGCAGGTTCTCATCGAGAACGCGATTGAGCGACGCATCGGCTGGTACGCCGATGACCGTATTGCGCTGTCTGTGGCTGCCCGCTTCGAAGATCATCTCGGCGCCGCGCAGGGGCTCCACCTTCAGGACTCCGGGCAGGCGGCCGAGATCCGCAAGTATGCGCTCATCGGACGCTTCCGAGAAAGTCACCATCACATCCATGCGCTGCGCGAGGCCGAAGGTGACGTTGACGATGTGATTCATCGACAGCGGAAAGTGGCGCGACGTCACCAGCAGCGCCATGGCGAGCGCAATGCCGCCGAGCGTCGTGAGCGAGCGGCGCGGATAACGCAGGATGCGTCGCGCAACCATGCGCGTCTTGCCATCGAGGTTCGCGGTCGCGGCTTCAGCCGAAAGTCCGAGCCGACCGAAGTGCGCGGGTGCGGGCGGCGCCAGTGCGGCCGCCGGCGGCAGACGGGTCGAGCGCCAAACGGCCTGGGCGGAGCCGATCAGGGCCGCGAGCAGCGCGACCAGCATGGCGGCAAGATACACACCGGGTCCGGCGTCGAATGCGAGACCGGGAATGCGGTACACCTTGGCGTAGATATCGGCCACTACGCCGCCGACCCAATAGCCGCCGATGATGCCCAGCACATATCCAATCAGGGCGAAGCCGAGTCCGAACTTGGCATAGTGTCCGGCGATCACCGCATTGCGATAGCCGAAGGATTTCATCAGGCCGATGTTGGCTCTTTCGGTCGCGACCAGCCGCGACAGAGACACATTGAGCAGGAACGCGGCGACTGCCAGAAAGAACGGCGGCAGCACCGATGCCATGGTACGGAGCGAGGACAGTTCGTCCGCCAGGAATTGCGCCGAGAGCATGCGGTCACGGCCGTATGCGCCGCGTCCACCGTCGCGCGCCAGCACGCGGTCGACGTTCGCGGCCACGGCCCGCAGGTTGGCGCCCGGGTCGGTACGCAGCACCAGATCGTTGAAGGCGCCGTCCAGATCGAAGGCGCGACCCAGGGCCTCGCGGCCCATCCAGACGACGCCGAAACGCTCCGGTTCGGGAAGCAGCGCGCCCGGTGCCACCGCAAACACGAATTCCGGGCTGCTTGCAATGCCGACAATGGTCACTTCGCGGCGCTTGCCGTAAATGAGCGCACCCAGGGAATCGCCGGGTGCAAGGCCGTTGGCTTCCGCAAAGGCCTCGTTGACGAGCACCTCGCCGCCACGCGCAGGGCTTGGCAAGCGCCCCTGCCGCAGCACGATGTCATTGACCCGCGGTGCGCGATCCGGTGGCAGCGATACGAGGCGGGCGGATACCGGCTCGGCGCGACCCGGCAGATCGAGCAGGCCCACGCCGGAGACCCGCGCCTCGATCGCCCGTACGCCCGGGAGATTCGCGACTTCGCGTTCAAGCCCCTGCGGTGCGCGCACAACGCTCGCGGCAAGATCGGCCATCCGGCCGCTGTCGTAGTAGTCATCGCGGGCGCGTGCCAGGGATCCGTACATGCCGGTGGCCATGACAAAGAGCGCCACGCCACAGGCGAGCACCGCGCCGACCGCCGCCGCTTGCAGCTTCATGCGCGACAAATCGCGCAGCAGCTTGCGATCGAGGACATGCAGCCATGTCATCACCAACGCAGATCTCCCGGTGACTGCCGCGTCGCATTGGATTCGATGGACCGGATGTTGCCATCCGCGAAGCGCACGATGCGATCGCCGATCCTGGCGATGTCCGCATTGTGGGTGATGAGTAGGGTGGTCGTACCGAGCGACTCATTGGCCTTGACGAGTGCGGCGAGCACACGGATACCCGTGTGCACGTCGAGTGCGCCGGTGGGTTCGTCGCAGAGCAGCACGGTGGGGCGCTTGGCGATAGCGCGGGCGATGGCGACACGCTGCTGTTCGCCACCCGAGAGCTGCGCCGGAAAGTGACTGGCGCGCTCGGTGAGATCCACCAGCGCGAGCGCTTCGTCCGTGGGCATGGGGTCGTCGGCCACCTCGGTGACGAGATCGACGTTCTCGCGCGCTGTCAGGCTCGGAATCAGGTTGTAGAACTGAAATACGAAGCCGACATTGCGCCGCCGAAATTCGGTAATGGCCTGCTCGGTCGCCGCACCGAGATCGAGTTCGCGAAAATAGGCTGTGCCAGCCGTCGGGCGATCGAGCCCGCCGAGGATATTGAGGAGCGTTGATTTGCCCGACCCGGAGGGTCCAAGCAGGACGATGAGTTCGCCGGCTTGCACCGTCAGATCGACGCCCCGCAGTGCCAGCACTGACGCTGGCCCCGTGCCGTAGCGCTTCTGCAGGCCTTCAAGCCTGAAGATTGCAAGTGGGTCGGTGTCGGGAGGGTTCACAGGATCATGATGCGCGATGGGTCAGCGCGGGGCAAATCAAGTCCGATACAGTGGCGTTCCCGGCGTCTGCGTGTTTCATTCGCCAGCGACTCTACGGCAGTTCGTATATCTCACGAGAATCCCGCGCGGACTGGAATGAGTCCTAAACGTACCTCCTCGTGTCATCTTGTAGTGTATAGAGGTGCTGCGATACGCTCATGGCAACAACAACAAGCGGTGTAGCATGGCACGACAGAAACGCTCGCGAACGAGGCGATCGAATCAATTCCGGTTCACGCACCAACAGGGCTATAACGTTACGGTAAAGCCGGCCGAGTTCGTCTACTTCAAGTCCTTGCGTCTTATAGATCAGTCAACCCTCAGCCGGGGTCGGCACAAGATTGAAGTCGGCTATCTAAAAGCGCCGTGTTGCAAACGTCTGGTGACGGCGGTTGTTGCACGGGGCGTCATTACTCGTCTCGAGGTCGAGCCGTGTTCCGATACGCAGCCCGTGCCGCCGGAGTTTCGAAGACCTGTCGATCGCGCACTTGAAAAGCTGCGTTCGCGAAGCAAAGTGCCGCAGAAAATCACATTCGCCGCCTTCGCTGCACAGAAGATTGATGCCGGGGCGCTGTTTCCCTGCGGGTGGATCATCATCACACCCAATGTGCCCGGCACTCAGCAGGGCATCGTAGTCTTCTGCTGCATCAAATTCATCGACTTTGGTCCGATCAAGTTTCCGGTACTCAATTGTGGCGCGCTGCCGTACCCGCCCATATCCAAGTAGGTGGCTGCGCGCAGTGCATGACGGTGAAAGTTGCCGTGACCGGCACGGGAAGGTGCCTGTTCAAGCAAATCGAATAGTACTGTGAATAGATACAGCGCAAGCCCATTTTCGTATAGAACCCGGGTAGTTACACACCCGCACAGTCTGGATATTTCAGCATGGTGGTAATGTTATGCGCCGTGGACCGCACATCTACAACGCGTTAGGCGTCACGACCCACATGACCGCGAAACCTTTTCCACCGGCACGCGCTGTCACAGATCCAAACGCACAGACAGCAAATCCTGAGCTCCCGCCGTGGCTCGCTCCGCCGAAGGGGTCTCCTGTTTACCATGGCTTTCCGTTGCTGGGAGGCTCCGCGAAGGATGGCTTCGTATTCGGTGTAATCACAAGCCCAGACTCTGACTCAGGTGAGGCTATCCCCTGGGGCGATGCGTATGTGGTTGCACCCGACGGTTCACGCGCCGGCATTGTGTGGCACGCTGACGGCGACCCTGAGCCAGTTGTACTTCCACCGTCTGAAGGAAGGTGGGGTGTTTACGCATTCCGTTTTGTCCATCCCGTTCGAAACGCCAAGGATCTGGTGCGCAATCTTCACGAAGTACTGCCTCAACTTCGGGCGTATTTCGAGCAAGCGCGAGTCAGTCATCCGAACTCAACCAACAGTGGCTCTTGTCGTGACGCCTAACAAATCGCTGCAGCGGGCGGGTGGCCAGTGGTACTTGGCATGCAAGTCGTTGGCTGTCATCGATAAAGTGCCAATGATTAGCCTCGGCGAGCCACCCGCCGCTGAGCTCAGTCGTTAGAGCGCACGCGGCCGTGGCGCTTTTCCGCCGACTCTATCTTTCTCCCAGAGGACGGGTGGGGAGGTTTTCCTATTGCGTATACCTCGCTATTCCGTGCGTCGTTCTCGGCTTTGTACTAGGACTGATCAGCCTTCGCGACCTTCGAACCGGCGCGGTCTTTCTCATCGTCGTGGGAGCGCTTACGATCTGGCCAGGTGTCGCGATGACGATTAAGCGCCTGCACGACCTAGAGCTGTCTGGCTGGTGGCTATTACCGTGTTACCTTTCGCCCATTAGTTTGTTTCTGTTTCAGCTGCCATATGCACGAGTGCTGGCTTCGCTGATCAATCTTGTTATCTTTGTCTTGTTCGTGTCTTTGCCGGGCACGGATGGCCCAAACAGGTACGGAGTGAAGCCATGAAGTTGCGCTCTAACAGCGCGCTGCATCGGACCGGCTTGGCGTTATCGCGGGCGCGCGTCCATGCGCGCCCGACAGGATGCGCCGGCCGCGCGCTGTCAGCGCGGGGGCCGGCCGCTGAGCGCGAGCGTTAGGTGTCTGTGCGTAGGCTGTCTCAAGCATTTGTGGTTGCCCTTTTGCTCGTGGCTGTCGCGTCAGCTCGTCCAGTTGAGACGCCTAACGATTCGGCGACCATCCGTGAAGTGCGAAAAGATCTAATGTCTTGGAAAGGAAAACTGGTCGCCTTTCGCGTTCAAGTCCAAGAAGTCCATTTCGAAGCTAGAGGACAACCCATCTTGAAGGTAGCGGTGGGCGGCGCGGGAGAGCAAGAATCCTTCTGGATTGCCTCGCTGGTGACAGACCAGTTTTTGCCAGGTGACGACGTTTTCGTGCTTGGGCTCATGACGAGGACATCATTGGCTCCAGAAGCGACAAACGTCGCGAAGCTAAATAGGGATCCGTTCCTGGTCTTGGGTTTCTGTTTCATGAACATGACCCAGAGTTGGGGCGCGGGGGAGAAGAACTACTGGAAGCTCTGTGACGAATGGTTCATGCGCCGTATGCCCGGAACACCGTCTGACACCTAACACGTCGCTGGAGCGCTCGCGTGAGGGATAAAGTGCCACGTACAAACACCTGTGCGCGCGGCGCTCAGCGAAGCCGTTATGCCTCTGCAATCGGTCTCGGAACTCTGAAGAGTCTGTAGTTCAGATTGGCTCCGGTTGACGCCGCATCAACCGAGCCGTTTCGCCTTCGATCGTCCCTTCGTTTCCGCGGCGCCCATTTCCACAGCCAGCTATTCGCCCGCGCTCGCCGCCGCTACCCCGCGGCAGTAAGTTCCGGCATCGGACTGGTTATGTCGCCCTTCGTTGAACGTCACTCAAGGTCGGCGTAGATTGTTGTGGACTTCAGTCCCATCGGCATCGGAGGCGTGATGCGGCAGAGGCATAACAAATCGTTGCAGCGGACCGTCCCTGGTCCGCTGAAGGCGCGCGTCCTGCGCGCCGGAACGATTGTCGCAGTCCGCGCGCCGATACCACTGCGCGCGGCCGCTGAACTCGGGCGTTATGGCGCAATGGTGGGCGCGGCTGCGCTAGCAGTCACGGGCTTGCTCTGGAGCGATCATGCTGGCGCTGCGGAGATCTCTGCGCGACAGATGCAACAGAACGCCTACGAACTGACCCTCACCAATGACAGAGTTCTTGATGAGAGAGTGGCGCGAGGCTACCTGGCGCAGGCCGCGGCATCCGTCTGTCGAGGCCTTTCGCCGGTGCTGGGAAAGTACAAGTTTGAATCGAAAGAGGCGCTAGGAACAGGGCTTCTTGCGCGAGAGCCGCCATCGTACAAATTCGTCCAGGAAGTCTCTTGTGCGACGCCGTCTCAGTCGTCCCCTGCTAAGAGAACGCCCACCGTCACCTCACCGGCGGAAATGCAGCGTGTTCGGGAAGAGGTCAAGAATCTATCGGAGGCATACTTCCGACTTCTGGCAAATGGAGACTTTGAGGAAGCATACGCGCAAGTACGCCAAGCGGTCCTTGGTACCGACAAGGCGACATGGACTCGAGAGAAGCAAGCGTTTCGGTCGCTTGCTGGAGATCCCTTGTCCATATCAATCGTCAAGGTTACTGTCTATGACAATCCTGCGGAGGCGCCAGAACCGGGACTGTATGTGGCAGCTGATTTCCAGAACTCATACAAGAGCGTTCCGTATGAGTGTGGCTACCTGATGTGGTACCGCGGAGATAGCGGCCCTTACACAATAACGAGAACGGAGACGGGACACGTTACAGCGGAAACGCTCAAGACCATACCTACGGGACAGCGATCGGAGCTGCTCGGCAAGCTTCGGTGTGTTGCGCCATAACATCTCGTTGCAGCGGCGGGGATCGATAAAGTGCACGCGTCCGACCGACATCTAGATCTGCAGGCCTGCGGTATTGCGCCGGGACGCTTGCGTGCCGCCGCTGAACTCGGGCGTTAGACGGCAATGACACGTGTCGCGGAGTGACGCCCTTTGAGTGCCACACTTAAACGCATTCGTGCACTCGTCGCCGCAGGCAAGGTGCTCATTTCCAATCATGGCTATGATGAACTCGCCGCTGACGACATCTTTGTTGCAGACGTCCTGGCTGGCCTCGCGGCAGCTCAGGTAGTGGAGGACTATCCCGACGCTACACGCGGTCCCAGTGTGCTGGTGCTCGAATCTGACGCGGTAGGTGACTTATTTCACGCCGTTTGGGGCATTCCCCAAGGAAAATCTGAACCCGCGGTACTTGTTACCGCCTATCGGCCTGATCCACAATTGTGGGTGGAAGGCTTCCTTGCAAGGCGCAAATGACAAAGACCCATAGCAAGAAACTTGTGCACGAGGGCAGCTTCGCCGCTGAGGTGGAAGTTGAGCTGCTGCACGATGAGGGTTCTTGGTCTCCATACCTCTCAGTAGACGAAGCGCTCAAGGTAGATAAAGTGCGGGCGGCGCTTCGTGCAGGTGACGTCAAGAGCGCATCCAAACTGGCGCGTGTCTTTTCGCTGACGCCGATTGCCGTCTAACTACGTGTTGCAGGGGGCGCTGCGATGCGCATGTGAATGCTCGGCGCGCGCGACAGACGAGTTTGCGCGCGCCTCGCGTAGGTGGCTTCATCGGGGCGCCCCTGAACACGGGCGTTATGTGTCATTCGCGCCAGATTCGATGGTGTGGCACTATTTGGCGGTCTAGGAGAATGCGCCTATGTCGACGCTAAAAGAGGAACTGACGCGCCTCATTCAAGATCAGCCGGAGGATAGCTCCAGCGAGGATATTGTGCGGGCGCTTGCGTTTCACGTAATGGTCAAACGCGGCCTCGCGGATTCTGACGCAAAGCGGGTGATCTCGAATGAAGAGATGGGGCGTCGCATCCGCTCGTGGCAACAATAAGGTGGACTGCTGAAGCTGAGCGCTGGTTAGCGGAAATCTACGAATATATTGCGGCCGATAATCCTCGCGCCGCAGCCGAGACAGTCGAGGGGATTTATCAGCTAGCTCAAACGCTGGTGGAGCATCCCGAGAGAGGCAGCCGATATAGCGTGTCTCCGCGCAACATTCGAATCTTGCTGTACAGCCACTACCGGGTTGTGTATCTCGTCAAGGATGACCGAGATGTCGACATCCTTGGTGTCTTTCATGGTGCCCTGGATATCACCAGATACCAGCTTTAGGGAATGACACATAACAAATCGCTGGAGCGGACCGTGAGATATAAAGTGCCAAGACTACAGTGTTCTCGCGCGGCCGTTCAGCTCGGACGTTAGGCAACGCCGCATGGTTCCGGTCATCTACAAGATTGATCAGATCGGAGACGGGTGGCTTGCCATCATGGGTAGGCCACGCGCTGGGGAATGGGCTCAAGACGAGTTCTCGGGCCTGGCTCAGCTTGGCGTCACGGATGTCGTTTCATTGCTCGAGCCGGCAGAAGCACGAGACCTCGACCTGCAAGACGAAGCGAAGTTGTGTAGCGCCGCCTCCATCAAGTTCTACTCCTTTCCAATTCCAGATCGAGGCGTGCCTCCATCAGTCGCTGAGCTCTCAACTTTCGCGTGGGGCTTGCACGTCCAAGTCACTCAGGGTCGCAGCTTTGTCATTCATTGCCGCGCTGGCATCGGGCGATCCAGCCTTGTAGCGGCCGCTGTGCTCCTGCGCGCTGGCTACACACCAGAGCAAGCATTCAGCAAGATCTCCGGGTCCCGCGGCATGCCCGTTCCAGACACTCCACAACAAGCCAAGTGGCTCACTGATCATCATTCGGTCCTCGCGCCCCGCGACCCTTCAAAAGGAAAGTCTCGGCATGGCTAAACCAGCGTCGCCTAACAAATCGCTGCTGCGGGCGGGTGGCCGGTGGTACTTGGTATGCAAGTCGCTGGCCGTCATCGATAAAGTGCCCACGATCAGCCTCGGCGAGCCACCCGCCGCAGAGCTCAGACGTTAGGCGACGACTTTGACCACTTGCCACATCCGACGATGAGGTACCGTAGCTGTGACTTACGAACTTCGCTCAATATCTCCAGCACGTTTCTCAAGAGTCCTCGCGTGGTGTACTGGCGCGTTCTTTCTAGTTATCTCGCTCTTCATTGTTCCAATGTTTTGGCTCGCGCCGTTTCCAGACGACGCTCCAGGTGCGCCGCCCAAAATTCTGTTCCTACTGTTTCCTATTCTCTATCCTCTTATTGGCGTATTGTGGGCTTGGGTCTTTGGCCAAATTGCGGCTCGCGTGTACAACCTTGTGGCTCGGAAATTTGGTGGCCTGATTTTCGACGCGGCTTCGCTTGATGCGGCACAGCAATGATCTTCTCGTCGCCTAACAACGCGCTGGCGCGGCCGCGCCGCTGAGCGCGGACGTTCGGTGCCACTAACATGAACGTACGCGTCATGGTAGCCATCGCTTGTCTTTGCCTGTCGGCGTGCGCCTCCGCGCCGCAACCTGAGGTCAATGCCCGCTATTCTGTTGTGTTCGGTATAGTCTCAAAGCCCGATCAGAAGCCACTGGTAGTCGACCGCATCACAGACATGATTCCGCTCAACTCAGACGGATCGATGCCTCGTATTGCCGCGCGCGTTGAAGCCCCAGACGCGGCGCCATTCCTGCTTTCCTACGTCGTCTATCGTCGCGATACTGCTTCCGGTAAATATGTGCAGACTGAAACTAGCCCTACCTGGCGAATCAAGTCGAATCCTCCGCCTGCTACGGCATTCATTAGGCCCGATTTCCTCGACGGGGTGTTTTTGGGGAAGTACCGGTTTGAAATCTTTGTCAACGAGCGCCTTGATTCAACGTTGCACTTTTCGGTGGTGCCAAGTGGCACCTGACAACCCGCTGCAGCCGACGGCCCAGCGCACGCTTCGGGCGCCGGGCTGCCCTCGCTTGCTTTGCTCGCTCGGCGCGGCTGAGCGGTGGCGTTAGGCAACCGTGGACCGCGCGGTACCCAGGTTTGTCGTTGCGGTAGCCGTCGGAACCATCGTTGCGTGGCTTCTTGGCTTTGCTTACGACCGCCTGTTTATTGTGCATCTAGATGCGGCGTGGCGCCCGCCAGCATGGACGGCAAACTTTGATGAGTTCGGAAATCTGCTCCCAGCCATCCTCGCCGGAATTGCCGTAGGTGCAATTCGGCCGCCGCTGCCACTTCTAGCCGGAGCGACTTCGGCGTTAATTCCATTTGCAGTATCAATCCTTTCAGATATTGCCGATAACAGCTGGCTCTTTTCTTCCAGATTTGGGCTGTCGCTAGTTCTTCGCGATGCTTTACTACTAGGCATTGCCGCCGTCGCTGGTACAACAATAAGGCGGTTGCCTAACAAGTCGCTGGAGCGGGCGAATGAATCATAAAGCATACACTTCGCGGCGCCTGCGGCGCGCCGCTCAGCGAGAGCGTTAGGCGAAAGAGCTGTGTTCACGGTAAGCGCTGGGTTCATCGGTGATTTCAAACTGGGGGACAACATCAACCACAACCTCAGCATAATGAAGTACATCTACGCGCGTCAAGGTGATCCAAGAGACTCGGAATCGTGGCTATTGCGGAAGCCCGCCATAATCATCATTGGCTCGATCTGCGAGGCGATTCTTCACGATCTTCACATGCGGATGAACGTCTTCACCAGGGAGGGCGTGACGGGTATAGCATCCTCGGTCCTCTCCCATGTACGAGGCAAGAAGATTGATAAGTTCGAGAAGTACATCGCAAGTGCGCGGAAGCACAGTTTGCTCGGCCGCAGTTCAGGTGCGATCTATGACGATCTAGAAGAACTGAGAAAGCTCCGAAATCGCGTACACATCCAGAACGAGAAGGGCCATTTCGAAGCCAATGAAGGACAGGCGTTTAGCTCCTCCAGGCAAGCGTCGGCGGAAAAGGCGCTGGAAAGGCTTATGAAAGTCGTAGCGAAGAACCACCCGCGCCCGACGCACGCGTCAGGTCATGTTCAGAATTTCACGATACCTTGGAGTGAGCACTTTCCATGAGTCACTCTCTAACGGGCCTTTCGCCTAACTAATCGCTGGAGCGGGCGCGTGAAATATAAAGTGCCAAGCTCACCTGTCGGCGTGCGTGCCGCTCAGCTCAATCGTTATGCGACTGGTTCCATTGCCGTGCATGAGTCCGCATGAGTGTCCCGCCGCGCGCCAAGCCACGCTCCGTCGCGGAATATGTGGCTGGTCTCCCTCCCGGGTCAGCTCTCGTCGTCAGAAAGGTTCTGGCCCTGGTCAAGAAGAACGTTCCGGGCTGCTCGGAAAAGATCAGTTACGGCATGCCGGCATTCGCTAAAGACCGCACCTTCATGTACTGCGCTGCATTCAAGTCCCACATTGGCATCTATCCACCTGTCCGGGGTAACGCGAAGCTAATCCAGCAACTCCGACCCTACGCCAATGCCAAGGGCAATCTGCGCTTCCCGCTCTCTGAGCCCGTGCCCTACCCATTGATCACCCGAGTGGCAAAGGCTCTCGCCAAGTCCTACGCTACAAGACCTGAGACCAAACCAAGGAGCAGGGGGTCTAAGACTGGTGCCAGCGTCGCATAACAAATCGTTGCAGCGGACCGTCCATGGTCAGCTGAGGGCGCGCGTCCTGCGCGCCGGGACTATTCTCGCAGTCCGCGCGCCGATACACCTGCGCGCGGCCGCTGAACTTGGACGTTAGGCCGCAGTTGGGAGCTGGTGCTGCGTTGACACGGCGTATCCGAATGGATACAATATCGCGGTGTATCAGCTTTAGTCATCTCCAATCTTCGACGACTGGATTCTGAACCTCCGAGACCGTAGAGGCCGCGCCCGAATTCTTGCGCGCCTCGAAGCGATGGAGAATGGACACTTGGGAGACGTACGGAACCTTGGGGACGGAATCCGCGAGATGCGTGTGCATTTTGGCCCTGGCTACCGCATCTACTTCGCGCAGAAGGGTCGGGTGTTGATCCTGCTTCTCTGTGGGGGCGACAAGTCAACGCAGGCGCGGGACATTGTGAAAGCGCGCCGTGCGCTGGCTGATTTTGGAGAGGAATGAGCCATGGCAAAGTTCAAGCGGTTCGATATCAGCGCCTACCTCGATGATGATGAGGTCATTGCCGAGTTTTTGACCGCAGCCCTCGAAGATCCGAATCCGGACGTCTTTCTGTCCGCAGTAGGCAAGGTCGCCAAGGCACGTGGTATGACGGCTATCGCCGAGCAGTCTGGTCTCGGTCGAGAAAGTCTCTATAAGGCGCTTTCGCCGGGGTCAAAGCCGCGGTACGACACGGTGCTGAAGGTACTGCAGAGCCTCGGCGTCAAGCTTACGGTTTCTGCGGCCTAACAATGCGATGCATAGGTCGTCGCGCGTCGTCACGCCGCCTGCAAGATCAGTTAGTGATGTTGACAGGTCTCTGTGGGCAAGCGGCGTGCCGACTGTGCGCCGCCGCTGATCGCGGCCGTTAGCACGCATTGCCGCGCAGGCTTTACGGGCGTACCATCGGGTCGTGATTGACTGGAGTTCATGCGCGGCGGTTGAACGTAATCCTGGACACGTCAGTGGTGCTTGGGTGTTTCGTGGTACCCGAACTCCGGTTGAGGCCTTGTTCCAAAATCTTGAAGATGGCGCCACCGCTGCGGACTTCGTTCGTTGGTTCCCAGGGGTGACGCCTGAGCAGGTTCGGGTCGTGCTCGAGCACGCCGCGCGCTCGCTGCAAGTTGCGTAGGTGCGACTCCTATTCGATCAGGGAACACCTGTCCCGCTTCGCGCGCACCTGACGAAACACGAGGTCTCAACCGTATTTGAACTTGGCTGGTCCTCGCTTGCCAATGGCGAGTTGCTTGGCCGCGCTGAGTCGGCGGGTTACGCTGGCTTCGTTACGACCGACCAGAATCTCAAATACCAGCAGAATCTGCCTAATCGCCGCATTGCCGTCGCGGTTCTCCTTACTACAAGCTGGCCACGCATTGAGCGACACGCCGCGGTGGTGGTTGCGGAACTCGACAAATTGACTTCCGGCGCGTTCGTAGAGATCGAAATCCCGTGATGCGCGCTAACAACGTGCTGCAACGGACGGCCCGGCGCGTGCTTCGCGCGCCGGGCTTCCCTCGTTCGCTGCGCTCACTCGGCGCCGCTGAGCGCGGGCGTTATGTGGCTCTGGAGGCCTCCTGCTTGACGTCATGACGTCAAAGCGTCACAATTAGAGCCATGAGCACCCCGAAGCGCGCGACGGTCTATTTCGATCCAGAGGTCCACAAGGCCTTGCGGCTACGCGCGGCAGCAAACGATCGATCCATCTCGGATATGGTCAATGACGCCGTGCGGGCCTCACTGGCGGAGGATGCGGCTGACCTTGCTGCCTTCAACAAGCGCAAGAATGAGCGCAGTACGTCATTTGACAGCTTCGTGCAGGGCATGAAGCGCCGTGGCCTCATATAGCCTTCTGATCAAGCCTTCCGCGGGGAAGGAGCTTGCAGCGCTCGGCTCCAAGACGGATCGCCAGAAGATCATTGCCAAAGTTCAGGCTCTCGCCGCAGACCCTCGACCGCGCGGATCCGAGAAGCTCGCGGGCTACTCTGATCGCTATCGCATCCGGCAGGGCAATTATCGCGTCGTCTATTTGATCGACGAATCCGCCAGCACAGTGACGATCTACAAGATCGGGCACCGCCGAGAGGTTTACCGATGAGCCGCATAACCCGTCGTTGGAGCGGCCGTGAACGATAACCTGCTCATTATGTGGCCTCAGCGCGCGGCCGCTAAACTAGGTCGTTAGGCCGCACTTGTTGCGCGTCGCGCAACGCGGTATACTCTGGCGATGATCCAGTCCTTCCGGCACAAGGGCTTGCGCCGTTTCCACGAGACCGGAAGTTCTGCTGGGATTCAACCGAAGCACGCGAAGCGCTTGCGAATGTTGTTAGTAGCGCTGGATACGGCGCAGACCATCGACGATATGGATGTTCCGGGTTTCAATCTGCACCCCCTGAAGGGTCAGGCCAAGGGTCGGTGGTCGGTTTGGGTGAACGGCAACTGGCGTGTCACTTTCAAATTTCGAGAAGGGCACGCCCATGTATTGGACTACGAGGACTACCACTAATGGCCATGCACAATCCCCCGCATCCGGGCGAGTTCATTTCCGAAGTCTATTTGGAGCCCAATGGCATTACCGGACGGCAATTGGCCGCAATGCTTGGCGTGTCCGCATCGACGCTTAATCGGATTCTGACATGTAAGAGTGGCATCAGTCCTGAGATGGCATTGCGGCTATCGAAGTGCATTGGCCGCACACCAGAGAGCTGGCTCGCCATGCAGCATAACCACGACTTGTGGCAGGCCAAAAAGCGCGTGAATCTGAAGGGCGTCCAAACATTGAATGTGGGTGCGGCCTAACAACACGATTGAGCGGACGCGTGATCCATAAAGTGCCAATCCTGATATGCGTTGCCCGCGCCGCTCATCGCAGGCGTTAGGCCGCACGAATGCCCATTTTCTGGCGCCCGCGCGATTCCGTCGAGATAACTACTGTGGCGGAGGTATAGACCGATGATTGAGGGGTCCTGCCACTGCGGTGGAGTAGAGTGGCAATTTGACGGTCATCCCGATGGCGCGACCACCTGTAACTGCACTGTCTGTCGCCGCTACGGCGTGCTATGGATATATGACTTTGAGGGTGAAGGGGTTAGAGTTTCTGGGCCCACAAACTACTATGTCAGGGGCAAAGCGCTGCAGTTTCATTTCTGTCCCGTCTGCGGATGTGTTACTCACTGGCGGGGACTGAGGCTTGAGCCAGATGGCCGCAGGCGCATGGCGGTTAATGTTCGCTTGGCTGAACCCGAAGTAGTAGCGAAGATTCCGATCGATCACTTTGATGGCCTCAATACCTTTGAAGACCTACCGCGCGACGGTCGATGCGTCGGCGACTACTGGGCGTAGGTGCACGTGCGGCCTTACTACGCGTTGCAGCGAACCGCATCACCCTTTGCGCGGGCGCGCGTCCTGCGCGCCCGGAGTATTTTCGCGCAGTCCGCGCGCTGCGACCGCCATCGTGGCGGTCGCTGAGCTCGGGCGTTAGGCCGCTGTTTGGAGGACGTTGACAGACCATTTATGGTCTAGGTACACCTCGGCATGTGGCAGATCGTCGAGCATCCACACACCGGGCAGCCGCTAGACTCTGCTCCACTCGAGATTCAGAAGCGTTACGAGAAGTGGAAGGACATCGCGAGGATTTCCGGTCCACTGGGTCTGAGAGCGATTCGCGGGTTCCGGGACGAGGCTCTTTCGGGCAAATGGCAAGGTCACCGCTCCTCCCGACTGAACTTGCAGTACCGCATTATTTTTCGCGTGGTTGCATCACAGCTGTTGTTCCAGGTGGTTGAAGTAACCCCACATGATTATCGGAGGCGCTGAGCATGAGTGAATTCCGATCCGCCAAGCGTCGTGTGAAAGTTTCCGTTGGCGACTCCGTGCGCATCGTTCGCGAGTTGCAGGAACTCAGCCAGAACCAGCTCGCCAAGCTCACCGGGATTCCCCAGACCACTATCTCGGCGATTGAGAACGGTCGCGTTCGCCTTGGCGTCGAGAGGGCCAAAGTTCTGGCTCGCGCATTGAAGTGCCACCCGGCCGTTCTGGTCTTCCCCGGCTGGGAGTCGGAAGAGCAGTCCGCGGCTTAACTATGCGATGCATCGGTCGTCGCGCGTCGTCACGCCGCCTGCAAGATCGGTCAGGGATATTGACAGATCTCCGTGGGCAAGCAGCGTGCCGACTGTGCGCCGCCGCTGATCGCGGGCGTTCGGCGCAATGAACCGGTTCGTCAGCGTCGGTCTTTCTATAGCGGTGGCGCCGGCTATTCTACTTGGGATAGCGGGGCTCGCAGGTTGGGAGGACGCGATCCCGGTCTCAGAGATGGTGTTGTAAAAGATCGCCTTGTCGATTGGCGCCCTGCTGGTTTTGACCGGCGTACTATTCGCTGCGGCGAAGGGGAACCAAGGGCGCAGACTAACGGCGGGCATTAAGCCAATGTTGGTCACGGCGATCTCGAGCGCTCGCGTATCCCTCGGACGCCGGCTCTTGGCAATCGTGTTTCTTTCGGCTGCCGTGCTGATCCTCACGAGTGTGAGCCCGGAAAGCGTCGCCGCTATTCAATTGGTCCCGGTTCTGCTGGTTGCCGATTCCCTTGGTCTTGGTGGCGTTGTCGCTGCTGCGATAGTTCTAGCGGTACTTGGATGGGCCGTCGCTAGGCGCTTTCCGAAACGCACGGCTATTGCCGGTGGTTGCTTGCTCGCATTCCCATTGCTTCAATGGCTATCGTGGGACTTCGTCGCGTGCAAGGGTCCCGAATGCAACGATCTAGGCCTCTTAGTCGTCTGGCGGGGCCTGGCCCTTTGGGCCGCGCTGCCAGGGTTGATCATGCTGGTAACCAGCGTATTCACCCTTAAAAAAAGTCGAACGCATCATGGTGCCTAACAAGCAGTTGCAGCGGACGGTCATGGATAAGGTGCCACTCCAGGTGCGGCAACGCACCGCCGCTGAGCTGCAGCGTTATGCGTCGGTTCTAGCGAGGGTTCAGCGCTAACCCATAACAACGCAGTCGCCTTGGGGTTATCGATGCTGCGAAAGCTTTGGCCGCCACTCGAAGAACTCTATTATTCTTTCCTAGTCTCTGGGCGGGCGACAGCACAGCGCCAGCGCGGGACGGCAACCGCGCTGTGTTGCATACCATCGCCCACATTAAGGAGGGGACGAATGATCGCTGGAGCAAAATACGGACACACGAACCTCATCGCAAAAGACTGGAAGGCACTCTCTCGGTTCTACCAGGAATTGTTTGGATGCGTGCCCGTGCCGCCGGTGCGCGACTTCAAGGGGCCGGATCTGGAACGCGGCACGGGGATACCGGGCGCGGAATTGCGCGGCGAACATCTGCGCCTACCGGGGCACGGCCCAGAAGGGCCAACGCTCGAGATTTTCAATTACAACATCCTCAAAGAAGCACCAAACGCGGCAGTAAATCGACCCGGGTTCGGTCACATCGCCTTCGTAGTAGATGACGTGGCAGCAGCGCGTGAGGCCATACTCGCCGCTGGAGGTCGACCGGTCGGTGAAATGGTCACGCTCACGAACGCGCTGGGAAAAAAGCTCACGTGGGTTTACGTTACAGACCCGGAGGGCAACATACTAGAAATCCAGTCACGGCCGAAGTGACCGGCCGTGTACACAGATCGGGCCACGCGGCCTCACAAGGCGTTCCACGCGCACTCGGCTCACGGCGTAAGCACCGGCGTTGGACATTACAGGTGTATCTATGATGCTCGTGCCAATCAGAAATGACGGCGAAGTTGAAGTCGCGGCGCCCGATCCATCCGAATCGTTGGCAGGAGTTCTCGAGCAGACAACCGCGCTTTATCGCCGCCGCGGAGCGTGGGCTTAGTTTTGTTGCTCTCACGTTGCCGCAGCAAAGCGCGTCCACTGGCATTCTGAAGCGGCTCGGTTTCCGATTGCGGCAATCGATCGATCATCCGGAAGACGGAGAAGTTTGGAAGTGGAGCAAGTGACGCCCAACTACGCTCCACATCATCGGACCGATACCCCATACAGCAGCGAGACCATCGCGTCTCTCCGACGCGTGGCCGCTCGATCAGAGTTTTCGGCAGAAGGCGTGGCGTCGTGAGATCACTCGCAGCCTCGGAATCCCGGATCGTGTCTGGCGCACCGGAAAAGCTGCAACCCATAGTACTGGCTCTTCGGAGTTTGATCCTGTCAGTACACCCTTCGGCTACCATAGTGGCGTGGCCTAGGCAGCGGATCATCAGTTTTGGGCTCGGCCCACACAAGATGACGGAGCACTACGCCTATGTTGCGGTGTACGCGAGTCATGTGAATCTGGGCCTATACCATGGTGCCCATATCACCTGTTCCAGCGTATCCCTGGACGGTACGGGCAAAAACCTGCGGCATATCAAGTGCCGCGCGATCGCCGACACCAAGGTCCCAGGACTGCACTCGGTGATTCGCATCGCTTACAAGGAGCGCAGCGCTGCGATTGCGGCCGCCGGACGGCGGCGTTCCAACTAGCTTTTGAACAATGTGGACGCGCCATGCCAAGACCCGAAGATACCAAGTCGTATAACCAGTCCCTGTCGCTACGTTACAGGAAGATTGGCGACCTTTTGGCAAGCGAAATCGACGCAAATCTCCGAGGCGCAGAAAACAAGATCTGGCACGGACATCCAGTCTGGTTTATCGACGGTAACCCAATCGTGGGCTATAGCGAGCTGAAGGACTGCGTACGACTTCTCTTTTGGAGCGGACAGTCTTTTGAAGATGCAAGCCTCAAAAGGGAAGGCAAATTCAAAGCCGCCGAGATTCGCTTTACGTCTGTCGAAGACGTTTGCACGAAGGACCTGGCCCGTTGGTTGGAGAAAGCTCGAAAAATCCAGTGGGACTACAAGAATCTGGTCAAACGAAAGGGGCGCCTTGAACGTCTGAAGTAATACGAATGAGTCAAATGTGCACAAGATGTACGGACTACATGCCAGAGCGATAGCCGTTCAAGAACTTGTCGCTGCAGCGCATGAACGATAAAGTGCGGGTGCTCAGCGGTTGGCGTGGATCCCTGCGTCCGCATCGCAAGTAGAGTTTCCTTCTTTTCTGGAGCTGCTATGTCTCGCCGAGTCATCGCTACTAGCAACGCTGCGAAGGCACCACCCACTTATAGTCAGGCCGTGGTGGCTGCGGGGCTCATTTTTGTTTCAGGCACGGCACCCAATGACCCAACTAACGGGGCAATCGTCGGCACTACGATCCAGGAGCAGACGCGGCAGTGCCTCAAGAACATTTCCGCCATCCTTGAAGCCGCTGGAAGTTCCCTCGAGAAAATCGTCAGTGCTACGGTGGTACTTGCAAATGAAGATGACTTTTCAGGCATGAACGAGGAGTGGCTCAAGTGGTTTCCGAGAGATCCTCCCGCACGGCAGGGCGCAAAGTTGCCGGCCCGGATTCCCGGTCTGAAAGTGTCAATTGCTGCGATTGCGGAAGTCTGACGACGCGCTCAACCGCATCCACGGCGGCACGCGGTGCGCCGCCACAATGATTCGCGGGGGATTTTTTACCCGGAGACCTAATGCTCGCCCCATTTGGCGTCGCACTGGCCAAGGTGTTCCAACCACGATGTACACACATGTAGTCCTTCTTCGGGGCGTCAACGTTGGCAAGGCCAAGCGCGTTCCCATGGCGGACTTCAAGGCGCTGCTCCTCGCGCTTGGCTGCAATGAGGTGCAGACCCTGCTCAATAGCGGCAATGCTGTCGTGGCCATGCCCAAAGTATCAGCCGCTACCCTGTCTGACGAGACCGCTGCGGCACTTCACGACAAGTTCGGATTCGACGTCCCGGTCGTTGTGAAGTCGATCGCAGATTTTCGAGCAATCTTCGCAGGCAATGGACTTGTATCGGAATCATCCGACCCCTCCCGTGTGCTGGTGGCGTTCGCACAGACGGCAACCACCCTCAAGGGCCTGGCGGAGATCTCCAAGATCGTTCGTCCACCAGACCAGTTCCTGATGGGCAAGAAGGCGGCCTACCTCACTTGCCCGAACGGCATACTCAAAAGTTCGGCCGCTATTGCGCTGCTGGGTAAAGCGGGGCAAGCCGTTACTACCAGAAACTGGGCCACCGTACTCAAACTTCACGATGCGGCGACGGTCCCAAGGATCTGACATGCCCATGCGTCCTGCCTTGATCACAGTCTTGCTGCTACTCGCGAGCAACGTCTTCATGACATTCGCCTGGTACGCACATCTCAAGGAGCTCGCGCACAAACCATGGGTGGTGGCGGCAATTATCAGTTGGGGTATAGCCCTGTTCGAGTACCTGTTCCAGGTTCCCGCCAATCGAATCGGGTTCGGCGTCATGAGTGTTGCCCAGCTCAAGGTCATCCAGGAAGTCATTACACTGACGGTCTTCGTCCCATTCGCGCTCCTGTACCTCAAGGAGCCCATAAAGCTCGACTATCTTTGGGCTGGTTTCTGCATACTTGGGGCCGTGTACTTCATATTCCGTGGTCAGTGATTGCGGCGCCAGTCTCAGACTGATCTGCAGCGTTACGAGGTGCAAAAAAATGCAAAGGGAGAATTCCAAATGACCAGGTCACGGGTACATCTGATCGTACTGGCGTTTGCGGCCGGCTTGGCCGTGGGACTTGCCGTCCCCGCACTGAGCGCTTTGGAGGGATCAAGAGTCACCAATCTACTGACCGCCAGCCTATCGGACGAGTTCACGCACGGGCGTGAAGTACTCATCGACATTGTCGAGATCCCTCCCAACGGGAAACTCGACTGGCACTGGCACCCTGGAGAGGAGTTTCACTATTACCTCGAAGGCAATCCTGTCATCAACAGGGTCGATGCACCGCCCATCATTGGCGCGCCCGGTACGGTCGGCCATGTCGCCTTCAAGCAGCGCCATCAGGCAACGGCCGGTGATCAAGGCGCGAAGATACTCGTGTTTCGAGTCCACACGAATGGCGAGCCGTGGCGTTACCTGGACAAAACAAGAAATAGTGAGGGCGAGAAGTGATACCGGGATTCTTTTGCTGTACTGCCACGAGAACAAATCGATGATTACCAGGCGTGAGCTCCTGGGTGTATCCGCACTCCTGCCGGCACTGGTGGCATACCCGCAAGGCGTTCGAGACCGGTCAGTCGCGCCTGGGTGTTTGTTTTCTCGACGTCGTAACCGGGGAGACGGGTGGCAATCGAATGGATGAGCGCTTCGCAATGTGCTCAACGTTCAAGTTGCCGATGGTCGCAGTCTGCCTGCGCGAAGCGGACCATGGTCGGCTGGATCTGGCGGAGTTGCTGCCCTACACGGAAGCTGACTTGCTGCCATGGGCACCCGTGACGCGCAAGAGTGTCGCCCATGGCGGACTTAGCATCGAGAGGTTGGCGCAGGCCGCACTCGAGTTGAGTGATGGAACAGCCGCAAACCTCCTGGTCAAACGCCTCGGCGGGCCGGCCGCCGTCACCCGGAAGTTCAAGGAAATGGGCGATGCGGTGACTCGACTTGACCGCTTTGAGCCCGACCTGGGCCTGGTGCTCTCCGCCGACATGCGTGATACCACGTCGCCTCTTGCAATGGCCCAACTCGTCCGGCGGTTTACGACAGGAGACCTTCTTCGGTCGAGCACGCGCGAGCGTCTTGTGCGCTGGATGCAGAACACGAAAACCGGCTTCACTCGCCTGCGTGCGGGCCTGCCGACTGAATGGCGATCCGGCAACAAAACTGGAACCGGGCGCGTGCAGGGCACTACCAACAAGTGCAATGACATCGCCATTACTTTCCCGCCCGGCCGGCCGGCGGTCATCATTACCGCATATTTTGACAGTGGTGAGTACACGGAGCAGGTCGAAGCACGGCATGAAGCCGTTCTGGCAAAGATTGGAGCGCTTGCTGCCGATTGGGCTCTTGGCTAGTCACGTACGGCATCGCGAACCGCCGGACGGCTGTCAACACATGTTGCGTCCGGCGGTCCGTTCCGATATTCCTGCCATCCAGCGAGTGCGACGTGCTGTGCGCGAGAATCGCCTGGTCTCGACGACGATCAGCGATCAACAAGTCTGCGAGTCCATAGAAGTGTCGGGCCGCGGCTGGGTTGTCGAATCCGCTGGTGAGGTCGTCGGCTTCGCGATAGGCAATCGGACGACGGGCAATATCTGGGCACTCTTCGTTCACCCGGATCACGAGCAGCGCGGTTACGGCCGGCTCCTGCACGATGAGATGGTTTCGTGGCTATGGTCGCAGGGTCTGGAGCGACTTTGGTTGACGACAGAACCCGGCACGCGGGCACAGGGATTCTACGAAGCGGCAGGATGGCAATTCGTTGGATCGACCGCCAGTGGTGAGCTAAGGTATGAACGCAAGCGATAGGACCGAAACAGAAATCGTGAGCAAAATGCAGAATGCCCTCGCGGGCAAACGCGTTCTCGTCACCCATGCATCGGAGTTCATGGGTCCCGCCTTGTGCGAAATTTTCGCCGAACAGGGGGCGGAGGTTATTGCCAGCACCAACGAATTGTCGAGTCAGGAGGAAGTCGATGCGGCGCTCAAGGCGGCCGGTCACATCGATAGCCTGGTTGCCAATCTCGCATTCAAGGCACCCACAACGATAGCCGCTGAAGTGACGGAGCAGGAGTGGCGTTCAGCGTTCGCCGCTCTTGTGGATCCGCTGCCACGCCTGGTCAAGGCCGTGGCCCCAGCCATGGTTGCACGTCGATCGGGAAAGATCCTTGTGATTGGCAGCGCCGCTGCGCTACGCGGCATGAAGCGCACTTCAACCTACAGCGCAGCGCGTGGCGCTCAATTGGCCTACGTTCAGGCAGTGGGCGTCGAACTCGCGCCGCACAATGTCCAGGTCAACGCCATTGCGCAGAACTTCGTCGACAACCCGACATACTTTCCGCCCGAGGTACAGGCCAATCCAAAATTCCAGGACCGGTTGGCAAGGGAAGTGCCCCTGGGGCGGCTCGTTGATGCCCGAGAAGATGCACTATTCGCAGCCTATCTTTGCAGTGATGCGGCGAGCTGCTTCGTCGGGCAGGTTTTCCCCGTAGCGGGCGGGTGGGCCGTGCGATGAATTTGCCGTCCAAATGGAACACAAACTGCCAACAGGCCAATTGTTCAGGCCGAGGGTGAACAATGATCCGCGGTGGCTGCCTGTGTGGTGCTGTTCGGTTCGAAGTAGTGAGACTCATCGGGCCCTTTGAGCTCTGTCATTGCAGCCGCTGCCGTAAGGCCAGCGGCTCGGCTTTTTTGCCCTGGTTGAGCGCACATCGCGAGGACTTCAAATTTCTGCAGGGCGAAGAACTATTGCGCCGGTATGAAGCTCCGCTTCGCGATACTCCACCGCCGTATCGAACGTGCTTCTGCGGCCGGTGTGGCTCGCCGGTGCCCGACTTGCAGGCGGCGGTCGAGTTCCTCGAAGTGCACGCTGGAGTGCTCGATGACGATCCGGTTCTTCGTCCCGAAAGACATATCCTGGTGGAGGCGAAGTCACCGTGGTTCCGAATCTATGACGAATTGCCGCAGTTGGATCGAGTGGCTCTCTCTGCCCTTCGAAGCCGTACCGTCCCGCCACCGTTCTCCGTCGAACGTATCGATCACGTGGTATTCCGAGTACGAAGTATCGATGCGAGCGTGTCATTCTACGAATCAGTACTCGGCTGCAAGGTAGTCCGCAGCCGGCCGGATCTGGGTCTCGTTCACATCCGTGCCGGCGCCTCCATGGTGGACCTCGTTGCCATCGATGGAAAACTCGGGCGTCGGTGCGGCAAAGACCCTGTAGCCGGTGGACGCAATGTTGATCACCTATGCCTGCGAGTAGAGCCGTTTGATGAAAAGACCATCGTCGCGCACCTCGCAAAGTTCGGCATCCAACCTTCCGGACCTGCCGGTGAAAACTTTGGCGCCGAAGGCGATGGTCTGTCGCTCTCCTTCCAGGATCCGGACGGAAACATCATCGAGCTCAAGGGTCCGGGGATATGAACTGCCTAATGCCTGATTCATTGCGAAACCTGATATCCACCCTCTCAACCAAACTTTGATCGGAAGCGATACGATCATGAAATACCTCATATCCTTTCCAGCGGCTGCAATGAAGGTTCCGAGCGACGAGATGGCAGCCGTCGGCGAGGCGGCGCGCTCTGTGATTCGGGAGGCGAAAAAGGCAGGTGTGTATGTTTTCGGGGGCGGCATCAACGCCAGCATCGCGCCAGTGCTGGTCGGAGCGGACGGTGGAATCACCGATCGGACGTATCCCCAAACCAGGGAATTTGATGGCGGCTTCTGTGTTCTCGAGCTCAACTCGCGCGAGCTGGCGGTTCACTGGGCCGCCAAAATCGCAAAAGCCTGCCGCTGCGCGCAAGAGCTGCGTGAGTTCATGTACGATCCGGAAAGTTGATTCTGAAGGATTACCGTGTCATTGCATTGATCCAATTGCGAGGCATGTAATGAACATCCTGGTCCCGCCAAATGCTGGCCGTAGCGATGCTTGAACTCCGCCCGAACTGCGAGTGTTGCGACCGCGATCTCCCTCCTGACTCCACCCAAGCAATGATTTGCTCATTTGAATGCACGTTTTGTCGATCGTGTGCTGAGACCGTGCTCTCGGGTTATTGCCCAAATTGCGGCGGAGAATTGGTCGTACGGCCACGCCGGCCGAAATCCGAACTCGGAACCCATCCGGCATCGACACGTCGAGTTGTGAGGCCCGGCGGTTGCGGGAGTGCCGCATGAACCAATCCACGACCTTCTGGCCGGTCCGCGCGGTCCTATCGAGATTCCGTGGCCTGTTCGCTACGACGATCGAGAGGCACATTTAGAGCGCTCAGGGTTCGGGTGCCAGGTCCGCCACCGCTCACATGCCAGGTCGAACTGAAATGCTGTACGCACTCATTGTTGGCTGCGAAATCGGGTTCTGGATCATTTTGCTTCTTGCTCTTGCACTTCGATACCTGCACCGAAACGAACCCGTCAGCCGAGCGCTACTGTTGTGCCTCCCATTGATCGACGTCTTTCTTCTTGTATTCACCGCGCTCGATTTGCGTGCAGGATCGACCTCGACCTTTGCACATGGTCTTGCTGCTGCCTACATCGGTTTCACCATTGCCTTTGGCGGCTTGGTAGTGCAATGGGCTGACGCGCATTTTGCGCATCTATTTGTCGATGGTCCGAAGCCAGAGCGGGCACCGACTCGCGGCTGGGACCTGGTCCACTATGATCTTGGTCTATGGGTACGCTGTATCATTGCATGCATTGTTACGGTGGCGCTGATTGAAGTGCTCGCTCGTTTTGTCGACAACGGCGACGCCGCAGCCGTTCTGCGGACTTGGCACAAAACTGCATTCGGGTGTGTACTTTTATGGTTTGTTTTTGGACCTGCGTGGAGTCTCGCAACCGCATGGCGCCCCAAATGAACGCAAGCATTTGGCAAAGCACTCTGCTGGTGGTGGCATTTTCAATTGCCGGTACCGCCAATGCGCGTGTTGCAAATGCTGCTAATCACGTCGATACAACAGCCCGCGAGCCCGCAATTCGCGTGACGCTGCTTGGCACTGGGCGCCCAGAACCAGTGATCGATCGTTTCGGCCCGAGCACCCTCATCGAGGCGGGCGGCGAGACCTTGCTGATCGATTGCGGACGCGGGGCCACGCAGCGGCTTTGGCAGCTCGGCATCCCGCTGTCGCGCGTCAGCGCCACCTTTATCACACATCTTCATTCCGACCACACGGTTGGATTGCCCGATCTGTGGTTGACCGGGTGGCTACCGACTGCTTTCGGGCGTCGCGCGGCTCCGCTCCGTGTTTTTGGCCCAACCGGCACACTGGCCATGACCAACGCGCTCACTATCGCATTCGCGTGGGACATCGACCGTCGAGGTCGCGGTGAGGGCCTCCCGCCGGCGGGAATTGCGTTCGACACGCACGATGTGCAGCCGGGCGTCGTGTTCGAACGTCATGGACTTCGAGTGACCGCATTCGCAGTGGATCACGGTGGTTTGCTCGAGCCGGCTTACGGTTATCGCGTCGATTTTCATGGGCGGTCGGTCGTCGTATCGGGCGATACGCGTCCGAGCGAAAACCTGGTTCGTGTGGCGGAGGGAACGGATGTGCTCGTTCACGAGGTGATTGCTGCGCCTATTGCTTTGCTCGAACGGTCGGAGACTGCACGGCGAATCGCCGCCTTCCACACAGCTCCAGAGGAGGCTGGGCGCATATTCACGCGAGTACGACCCCGACTGGCCGTGTACTCACATGTGGTCCTGCTCACCACCGATCCGGCCTATCCCGCGCCGAAAGCGGGCGAGCTCGTGCCGCGAACGCGAACGACCTATGATGGCCCTGTTCAGGTCGGCGAGGATCTCATGGAAATCGAAATCGGCAGCGAGATCAAGGTTTGTCGGCGGGCCAGCAATGACGATCGCAACGAGCCACCACAATGTCCAGCCCGGCCAAACTGATCACGATTCGATTGAGTCATTACTGCGAAAAGGCCCGGTGGGCTCTGGACCGGGCGGGCGTTCCTTACGTCGAAGAAGCCCACATTCCCTTGGTTCATCGAATCTTCACGACTCGCAACAAGGGCAGGACCGTGCCGCTCTTGGTGGTGGGTTCCAATGTGCTCGTCGATTCCCCTGCTATCGTTGCCTATGCAGACAGTTTCGGCGGTGGCGATCTGCTTTATCCAAAAGACGACGCGCGTCGGCAGGAGGTCAACCGATGGGAGTCGTACTTTGATCGGGAGCTCGGTCCCCATGTCCGCCGCTGGCTCTACTCATATCTGCTCGATCGAAGGCGACTGATGATTGACCTGTGGTCCGATGGCGTTCCGGCAATCGAAGCTTGCATGACACCCATCGTTTACCCGCTCGCGCGGCGGCTAATTCGCCGGGGCTATCGAGTCACGGCAGAGGACGCAGCACGATCCCTCGACGCCATCAAAACAGTTTTCTCCAAGGTGGGTGCCAGTCTCGAGGAAGGAAACCAATTCCTCGTCGGCGAGCAATTTACCGCAGCCGATCTGGCTTTTGCGTCGCTGGCTGCGCCATTGTTGCTGCCCCCGACGTGCCCCGCCGCGCTGCCGACTCGAAATCAGCTACCACAATCTTTGTTGGACGGACTGGAAGAATTTCGAACCAGCAAAGCCGGCATGTTTGCCTTGCGGCTTTATGACCAGGCACGACACGATGCGAGACGCGGGCGGGTTACCAGCGTCTGACCAACGAGCAGTAGTCGGGTTGCGCAAATTGCAGGAAGGTATGGCCGTGCGAAAACAAGAAAAAATCGGTTGGGCTGGCGGTTGGGCGGGCGGATTTGTCTGGGTTTTGATTCTCTCGGTCGTGCTCGCTGCGCGTGGCGAAACTCTGAAGGCAATGATTGGCGTGCTGGTTTGCATTGGGGCTCTTGTCGCCATCAAGTATTTGTCGCCCTGGAGGCATCCCAGGACCCCCTATCGGCAGCTCATGCTACCGATCTATGCGGTTTTTCTGGGCGCGATCGCCTGGGGCATATGGTCTTTCGGACCGCGCGAACTGGGCTTGCATGGATGGTGGTCGCTGCTGCTGCTGTTGCCGCTAACGATGCCGCTGTGGCTCATTGGCGATCGACGATGGGAAGACGAATAATAGTCACGGTTGCCATCGTCCTTTGTTTCAATTTGCATGAGCGTTGTACCGATGATCCTGCAGGTCAAAGTCAAGCCGCGATCAAGTCGCTCTGAACTCGTGCAGGAGCGCGACGGGTCCTGGCTGGCCCGGTTGAAGTCGCCGCCGGTTGATGGTCGCGCCAACCAGGAACTGATAGCGCTGGTTGCGCTACACTTCGGCTGCCGAAAGTCTCTGGTCACTATCAAATCCGGATCGCGTGGCCGGACCAAATTGGTCAGTGTCGACCAACCATGACAACTGCAATCTCATCAAGGACCTGCACGTAATGAGCGACATTGAAAAAATCCTCGAGCTACTCGGCCGCATAGAGGAAAATCAGCGCCGTGCGATAAATACGCAGCAAGAGCATCTCCAAATCGCCCAGGCGCAATTGGACCGCAGCAATAAAACAGTCCAGGAGAGCATCGATCTGCAGCGTGCGGCCGTCGCGAGACAAACGCAGGTGACGCGAATCGTCGTCCCGGCCATTGTCATTCTGTTGATCCTGTTGGGATATTTGTTGCTGAAATGGCGCGTGCTTTGAATCGACTCAAGGCGGGTCGATTTCGCATCAGAAAATCATGCTGTTCGCAGCCGCTTACGGTACGCTAATTGCGATCACTCCCAGCGGGAGGCCGCTGCTATGACAAAGTAGGAGGCAATGTGCGTCCAGGTTCGTTGTTTGTTGCGCTGGCGATCGGTTATTGCACTTGCGCGTCTTCGGGTGAGCAGACTTGCAGTGGCGCACCGACCCGAAATGCGAGCGACTTCATATTTGTAGCGGGAGGAAGCCAAGTTCTGGACAAAACGTCCGGACTTATATGGATGCGTTGCCTCGAGGGCCAGTCGTGGACAGGAGACAATTGCGTCGCCGATGATCCGAACGCCGTCAATCCGGGGCCGAATATCAGCTTTGCCGAAGCAAAGGTACTGGCGGCTTCCAGAACGACCGACGAGGAATCCTGGCGATTGCCTTCGAAGTCTGAACTACTGACCTTGCGTGAATCGCGCTGCTACAATCCGTCCTTCAGCCTCATAGTCTTTCCGACCAGGCCGGCTTGGTCGTCAGACGGGTTCTTCTGGACCTCGACTCCGGAGGCAGAAGGTGTCGCACTTGTTTCGGCCATAGGCACCAGCGATGCCTGGTCGAGCACTGACGAATCAAATATCTACCACGTCCGCCTGGTCCGAAACATGCCAAAACCGGGCGAGTAGATCCCGACATGCTGGATGGACCGACGACCGAACCCGACGAGCGTCCCACCGTCGGTGTCGCACACGTTGTTCTGGAGACAGACTGCATGGAAGACTCCGCTCATTTCATGCGAATCGTGGGCATGCGCAGCATTTTTGACGGAGCCGAAGTTTCGGTCTATGAAATGCGTGGTGGCACACATCTGGTCCTGATGCGAAAAGACTCAGTTAGCGCCGGCGCCGCCTCTTTCGATCTCATGGTTGACGATCTTCGAACAATGCATCATCGGTTGGTTCAACATGGACTCAATCCGTCGCCTATCGAAGCCCGTCCGTCGATCGATCACGAGGTATTTGCCGTTCGAGAACCTGCGGGACATATGATTACATTCTTCTCAAGCCATTCGTCAGGACAGCCGATATGACCCGCTCGGTCGATATGCCGGACCAGGCAGTGGCATGAATTCAACGCAGCGCTCCGGTGGCTGAGTACGAACTCGCGCAGCTGAACGTCGCGCGTCTCATCGCGCCGATCGACTCGCCTAGGCTGACGGCTTTTGTCGCGAATCTCGATAGGATCAATGCACTGGCTGAGCAGTCGCCAGGATTTGTCTGGCGACTGCAGACCGAGGACGGTGATGCGACAGCGATTCGACCTTTTGGCGTCGATTACATAGTCAATCTCTCGGTATGGACCGACATCGCTTCGTTACATAGCTATGTGTATCGAACCGCGCATATCGAAGTCATGCGACGGCGCAAGGAGTGGTTCGCACCGATGGGAGAGGCCTATCTGGTGCTGTGGTGGATCGCGGCTGGGCACAAGCCGACGGTCGAGGAAGCCAGGGCCAGGCTCACCGCGTTGCAAGCCAATGGACCATCGTCACAGGCGTTTACGTTCAAGCGCCCTTTCCCGAACCCAGCCGAACAGCAAAGCGCCGACCTTGCGTGCTTTGACGACACTTGCCCCGCCGGTTAGCGAGTGATGAACCTCGATCCGGCCAGTGTATTGCGCGCGGCAGAATCCTCCCTGATACGCCGCAAGGGCCCATCCGGGCGAGTCTGGGAACTGACAGGCTCATCGAAGCGCACCGAGGTCGTTCGAAACCAGCTCCTGCAATGTGTTTTGGCGAACTGTACGCGCGTACTTGTCTGCTACGACGAAGAAGAAGCGCCCGACGCAGCACTTCAGCCACATCTGGCAAACATGGGCCGCGGACGATTCGCCATTACGGGTGGCGCACCCGTCAAATCCTTGCGTGATTGGCTTTACCTCGGCAACTGGCAGATGATGGGTCCCCACGATCCACAGGACCTGGTCGATATCGTGCGTGCATCGGAAGGTCAGGCGGTTCGCTTCGTTGACGAAAACAACCTGGATATCCTGATCGACTCCTTTCACGACGACTCACCATGGGTGGTCGTTCTCGGCCGACAATCGGCCTTGTCCGATTGAGCGAATCGCACGATAGATCAGCGGCGTCCACGAGGTAGCCTTCATGCCGAAGATCAACCTTGATGCCATATCGGTAGAACCTGGTTCAGGCTATCCGGCGCCATTTGACTCCCCGTGCGCACAGCGTCTGCGCCAGCGCCATTGGCACAGCCACGAAGACGAGTTCGTCTACGTCCTGGCGGGCGAGCTCACATTGGTAGAAGACATGGGGCCCACGGTACTCCGCGCAGGCGACTGCGCCGGCTTCCCCAAAGGCACGGGGAATGGCCACCATTTGCAGAATTCCGGCGGCATCGCAGCTGTTTACCTCGAAATCGGATCGCGCCAACCTGACGATTTGGCCACCTGCTCCGATATCGACCTGATGAGCTACAACTCCGATGGCAAGTGGCGGCACAAGGATGGGACAGCCTATTCGTAGATCAAGGCGTCGTTCTAGTGATATGGTGCTAGCATCGCTGCACTAAGCGTATGGGTCTCATGAGTGGCGTTCTGACGCCTAACGCTACGCGGGATGAGCGTGCAACAGAGGCTAGGTAGTTTGCATAGACAAACTTGATTCCTCACGCGCAGTTTCGCATGGGTGTCGGGCGTTGCTCTGGCCTCTTCCTGTTAGTCAAAAGGAGACCAGCCAATGCAAAGCCAATTCGATTCAAAAACAGTTGCGCAATTTGAGAACGAAACCTGGTCGCGCTGTGCCGCCAGTTACATGGATGGGTTCGGTGCGCTGGTTGGCGAGGGGATCACGCCGCTACTGGACGAGGTTGGTGCCAGGAAGGGCGATCGGATTCTCGATGTCGGAACGGGCCCTGGCCTCACTGCGGGAATGGCTGCGAAGCGAGGAGCGAGACCAGTCGGGCTCGATTTTTCCGACACCATGCTTGCTGAAGCCCGGCGAAACTATCCAGACATTGAATTTCGTGTCGGTGCTGCGGAAAAACTACCGTTCGCCGACAACGACTTCGATGTCGTTGTAGGCAATTTTGTACTTCATCACTCCGGTGACCCAGACGCCGTCCTGCGCGAAGCGTTCAGAGTGCTCCGGCCAGGGGGCCGGGTTGGATTTACCGTTTGGGGTGATCCCGGCAAACTTGACGCATTCGGCTTGTTTTTCGCGGCTGTGGAAGAACACGCGGGTGCAGCGGAGCTGCCTCACGGACCGTTGTTTGGCGTCAGCGATTTTGCGGTTTTCGAAAGAATTACCCGCGACGCCGGATTTCGCAATCCCAAAGTGCGCGAGTTGCCAATCGCATGGAAAACCAAATCAATGGATTCGTACTTGGCAGCATTCCGCGACTGGGCGAACATGGTTTTGTTTCCGGCCGATGTGCAGACGGCTATCGAAAAGACTGTAAGGCAGCGCGCGAACGCCTTCATGCAGGGTGACACCTACTCATTGCCAAACCCTGCGATTCTGGTTGCCGCCCGCAAGCCGGGTTGACAACCGTAGGGCAATAATTGAATTGACAGGGTGGCTCAACCGAACGCCGATGCTAAGGACTGATAACGGCCAAACGCTCGCTGCCGTGGCCCATGTCGACGTCAAGCTGGGGCTGGTCAAGCGCTGACAGCCGTGCGAGCATCGCGCCGGTGGCGCAAACCCTGTCGTGTGTGAAATCATGACCAACTATCGATACGTAATCTGCTTGATATTGTCAACGATCGCCGGCTGTGGTGCCGTGGCCGAAGAAAGCCCGCCTGGTTTCGTATCCGAACTGATCGATAAGTCCTCGGCGGCGCCAGTAACCAACCCACCGACCTCGATCTGGCAATACCGGTTTCGCGACCAACTTGTTTTCTATGTGCCGCCCTCATGTTGCGACGAGCCGAGCGCACTTTACGACCAGGACGGTAGAGTCATTTGCAGCCCAGATGGTGGCCTGACCGGCAAGGGCGATGGACGCTGCCCGGACTTTTTCGACGAGCGCACCGAAGAGAAATTACTTTGGCGCGACAAACGGGGGTCCAGAGGCAATGTCATGCCCGCCCCCGCAGAGAGCAAGGAGACCCCGATGAAGCGAATCACCGGAATTGGCGGAATCTTTTTCAAAGCGAAGGATGCGAGCGCCCTACGCGCCTGGTACCGGGAACATCTGGGCATCGATGTAAAAGACTGGGGCGGCGCGGTATTCGAGTGGACCGACAGCGCAGGTCGTCCTGCGAACGGCATGACGACCTGGACAATCAGCAGCGCCGACAGCGATTACTACGCGCCGAGCAAGTCGCCTTTCATGATCAACTATCGCGTTGCGGACCTCCACGCCCTGGTTGCAACGCTCAAATCCGAAGGCTGCCAGGTGCTGGAGAAGATCGAAGAATCAGAATTTGGCAAGTTCGCGTGGGTCATCGATCCGGAAGGCAACAAGATCGAGCTTTGGGAGCCACCGTCGCATTAGCGTTCCGCCACGAGGGCTATCGCCAGACGCTACCCCAATACGCCGCGCGCAGCCATTTTCCGGGCGTAGACGAACAGCGCGATCCCGATTACCACAATGACAAGCGTGAACAGGCTTGGTCCGGCACCGAACAGCGCAAGCGCATCGGACAGGCCGAACTGGTAGAGGAAGGCGACGGCCATGCCAAGCAGCGAGAGTCCGAAGGCATGCACGGCGAAGCGCTGCCGCAGTAGCAGTAAAATGGACCCGGCGAGGGCACCCCAGACGCCGAGGGCCCAGGCGGCGTCTGCCCAGGCTGGAAACGCGCCGAAATAATCGATCTGCTCCGGAGTGAAAGCCTTCAGGTAATTCATGTTCTTCGTCTGTGTCATGAAGTAGTCGACACAGCCGACGGAATTCCAAAGCGTGGCCAATATGCCGACGACCCAAAGGTGCTTGGGTGTTGCGGTGGCAGTCTGTTCGTTCATATGGCCCCCTTTTGTCGTTGTTATGTGGGTGAGACTACTACGCGTGAGGCGACGCGGCAAACCCGAGCTGTCAGCTGGCGCATCACGACTCTATAGGCCTGCCTGCACGATCTCCACCCGCTCGCCATCCGGTCCGCGGAAAACGAAGGCACGTCGTTCGTCCCAGATGCTCAAGGGCAGTGGTCGTCCGACAATTTCGGCAAACCTGGATGCGGAAACGGCATCGAAGACCGCGTCGATGTTCGTCGTGTCGTAGGTGATCATGCAGGCGCCACCGTCGAAACGCCACGCGTCGGGCGTGTCGTCGTCAATCACCTCCGCGGGATAGCCCGTGAGCTCGATTGCACCGAGCCCGGTACCCGGCGCATTGCCTTTAAGGATATGCAGTTGAACGTCGGTCGGCTCGGGCAGTTTCCAGATTCGATGCCAGAAGCCGCGCTCGAAGCGCGATTCGAGCACGGGTTGCATGCCAAGCACGCCAACGTAGAAAGCGCGCGCCCGATCGAAGCGCGTAGTCACCAGAGGCAATTCGAACACGTGGCCGGCACGGGCGTTGCTGGTTGGAAAGCTGCGCCCGGCCGGCTCGGTCAGACCCATGGTGAACGCGAGGTGGGTGCCGCCATGCGCACTCAGGATAAACGCGCGGTGCAGATTGCTGCCGAACTCCGACCAATCCGTGTCGATCGGTGGCTGCAATACGGTAATGCCAGGTAGCTGGCGAAGCTCTTCGTAGAGCGCATCGAGATCGCGCGGCACGATCATTTCGATGCCGGCGAATCGCGATGCAATCGGTCGGCGGCGCGATCGTTCCCGGCCGGCAACGATGCGCACCTGTCCTCTCGTCGTGTCTGCAGGCGCCAAAGTGATGGCTTGCGAACCGGCACTGCCGGGGGCGATGCCCCAGTGTGCGGCGATGTGCTCATCGAGCGCGTGCTGAGCCACCTTGCGCCAGCCGAGGCCTGTGCAGAAGAAATGCTGCAGCGACTCGGGATCGCGCGCGCTGATGGTGATGGTGGTCAGCGTGCGTACGAGCGGTGACACGGCAATCGCGTCAGGCACCGCCTCGCAGCGCCCGTGTTGCTGCTTCGTCCACCTTGAGTGTCGTGGAATCGATGACGACGCCGTAATCCTCGCGCGCCTTTGCGACCGACACGATCCCGTCGCGAACGTCGGCGCTCACCTTTTCGATGGAGCGCTTGCGTGGATCACCGAAGCCCCCGCCGCCGCTTTGGAATATCTCGAACACATCACCTTTGTCGCACTGGAAGAAACTCTCGGTATCGGCCGCCGTTCGAGTGCCACCTTTCTGAAGGTAGACCTCGTGCGGCGGCGCTGCTTTGCCGCCTTCGAGCCCGAAAGGCGCCGTCGATTCGGAAATTCCGCCGCCGAAATTCGCAAGCGGAATGCCATCCGTCTCGATCCGCCAGCGATAGATCGTCCCCATGCCGCCACGCCATTCGCCGGCGCCTGCGCTATCGGGCCAATACTCGTATTGAAGTACCGTGTATGGGTCGACCAGTTCGTGCAGCTCCGGATCCGGCGCACGCAGGCTGCCGGCGCAAAAGGAAGGCGCCAGGTGGTCCCAGCCGTCACTACCCTGCGACGCGCCGCCGCCACCCTTGCACATGAAGTGAATGTCGCCGAAAGGCCGCCCGGTGCGTGGGTTCATACCCATCGAAGCGGGCGCGCACCAACGTGACCAGGCAGCGTCGACCCGATCGGGCGCTGCTTGCGCCAACGCCAGCCACACCGCCTCGACGATGGCCTGGGAGGTCGATACGGTACAACCCGTTACCGGTGCGGGCTCGCGGGGATTGACGATGCTGCCCTCCGGAGCGACCACGTGCAGGGCGCGCAGCGCGCCTTCGTTGAAACGAATGTCGGAACCGAGCGAGAGAAACAGCGCTATGAATGCCGAGGAGGTCGTGTTCGGCAAGGTGCTGTTGACGTAGCCCGCGACCTGCGGATCCGAGCCCTCGAAATCGAACGTAAGGTCGCCGCCCTTGATTTTGATCGCGACGCGAATCGTGATCTGGCGATCCTTGTTGATACCGTCGTGGTCAAGCTTGGCTTCGCCGCGATAAACACCCGATGGCACGGTGCGGATTGCCGCGCGCATCTGTTCCTCCGAGGCGTCGAATATGGCATTGATAGCGGAATCGAGCGTCGATTTGCCGTATTTGTCTAGGAGCGCACGCAGACCCCGTGACCCGATGGTCACTGCGCCGACCTGGCAGTTGAGATCGCCTTCGACGAGGAACGGCAAATGCACATTGAGGAGTATCGTGTCCCACAACGCCTTGTTGGGCTTGCCCGCGATATAGAGTTTGGACGGTGGTATGCGCAGGCCTTCTTCCCAGATGAATTTTGCAGCCGGGTTGTAGCCGGCGACACCGCCACCGCCGACATCGGCATGATGCCCTTTGGATACGGCCCAGAAAGCCACCTTGCCGCCTTGAAGCACCGGCTTGATGATATTGATATCGGGCGGATGATTGTTGCCGGCGCGATAGGGATCGTTGCAGATGAAGACGTCGCCTTCCTGCACATCGTCGCCAAAGGTCGCACGCAACTGGCGTATGACGAATGGGAGTGCACCCATGATCACGGGAATGTAGGCCGTCTGTGCAACGAGCCGCAGTTCGCCATCGAAAATGGCCGTCACGAAATCACGCGCTTCGGAAAAGATTGGCGAGCGCGAGGTGCGAAGCATCGTCTGGCCGATCTCCTTGCTGATCGCATCGAGTCGATTTCCAATGACCGAGACGATGATGGAATCCAGGCGGCGGCGTGCGGTGGTCTTCGGCATGTTCAGCTCCTTCGACTCAGGCGCTTGATCAGCGCGCTTACATTGGAACCCTTTGGATACATGAGGTAATTGTTGAACTCATCGCAACGCAAATCGTAGTCCGGCGGCACGACGATGGTCGTCGTGGGCTGCTGCACGATAGCCGGTCCCTTCACGCCATGGCCGTGCTGCAACTTGAGGCCGTCATACACGGGCGTCTTTACCCACTTGCCGTCGAAATAGGCGTCGCGCTTGCCAACCAATGCCGCTTTCGCCGTGGTACCGGCGCGTCGCGAGCGCTTGAAGGTTGGCTTTGGCGTAAGGCCGCGTGCCGTGACGCGCAGGTTGATGAGTTCGGCCGGCGCACCCTGCATGGCATAGCCGTAGAGCGCATCGTGCCGCTCGTGAAAGCGTGCCAGTGTCTTCGCCATGCGCTTGGCATCGAGGGTGCCATTGAAATCGAGCGGTACCTCGACCTCGTTGAATTGGCCGACGTAGCGCAGATCGGCGCTGTATTCGAGGCGGATATCCTTGCGCGGTACGTGTTCATCGAGCAGCGTTTTCTGCGCGGCGGCAGCCATTTCCCTGAGCAGGCCGACGATTTCCTTGACATCGACCTTGTCGAAATCGCGCGCATAGGTGCGCACGAAATCGTGCTGCAGGTCGGAAATCAGCATCCCGGCGGCGCAAAACACCGAGGATTCGCGAGGTATGAGCACCAATGGGATATCGAGTTCACGCGCAATAGGTGCCGCGTGAATCGGCCCCGCACCGCCGGCAACGATCAGCACGAACTCGCGCGGGTCATAACCACGCTGCACGGATACGACGCCGAGCGCCGCGGCCATATTCGCGTTGATGACCTGGTAGATGCCTTCGGCGGCGCGCGTCACGTCCGTACCCAATGGCTTGGCGACGTGATCGTCCACGGCCTTGCAGGCGCGTTCGTGGTCGAGCGTGAGATTGCCGCCGTGAAAAGCCTGTGCGTCGAGGTAGCCGAGCAGGAAATCCGCATCGGTCACGGTCGGCTGATCGCCGCCGCGACCGTAGCAGGCCGGTCCAGGTTGTGCGCCGGCGCTGGCCGGGCCGACTGCCAGCAACCCGCCTGTGTCGACGCGGGCGATTGAGCCGCCGCCAGCGCCGATCGTGTGTATGTCGAGAATGGGCGAGGCGATGCGATGTTCGCCAATGGAGCCTTCGGTCGTGACGGTCGGCCGTCCGTCTTTCACGAGTGCGACGTCGAACGATGTCCCGCCCATGTCGACAGTGATGACATTGCGAAATCCGTGTGTGCTGCCGTAGAACACACCGGCGCCCGGTGCGCCAGCGGGCCCTGAAAGCAATGTATTGGAAGCAAAGCGCTGCGCGACCTGCGGCGACATGACGCCGCCATTCGACTGCATGATCAGCAAAGTGCCCTTGTAACCGCGCCGTTCGAGTTCTTTCTCGAGGCGCGACAGGTAGCGCGTGAGGATCGGACCTGAATAGGCATTGAGTGCCGTGGTGCTATGCCGCTCGTAGACGCGAATCTGCGGCAGTATCTCGACCGACAGCGAGATGTAGACGCCGGGTAGCGCAGACTCGAGAATTTCGCGCGTGCGCAGCTCGTGCGCCGGGTTGAGGAAGGACCACAGGTAGGAGACGGCAACGGCTTCGACCTTATCGCGCTTGAAGACCTCGGCGGCGGCGCGAACATCGCCTTCGTTGAGCGGCACCGCGACGCTGCCGTCGACCAGTACTCGTTCCTCGACCGGACAGGTAAGGCGGCGCGGGACCAATGGCGCCGGTGGCGCATAACGCTCGAACTGCCGCTCCTTCAGGCCGCGGCGCATATTGAGGACGTCGCGAAATCCTTTGGTGGTAACGAAACCGGTGCGCGCACCCGTTCCGGTCAACACCGCATTCGTGGTGATCGTCGTGCCATGCACGATGGTGTCGACCTTGTCGAGGAACTGCTGCAACGTCAGGTCATGGTCGCGAGCGGCCTGTTCGAGCCCGTCGAAGAAGCCAATGGTCGGGTTATCCGGCGTCGTGGAGGACTTGTAGACGCGTGCGTCCTTGCCCTTCGCCGAAACCAGGAAATCGGTGAACGTGCCACCGACGTCTACGCCAATTCTGAATGCCATCGTGCGGACCCCGTGAGGTTATTTGCGCGGTTTCTTCCAGAAGAACGTCTGGCAGGGTGTGCCAGTTACACGCCCCTCGGCATCGAAATCGCCGTAGCGGCCGCTCATCACCGGCAATCCCCACTCGCGCGGCATGACGTCGAACCACAACGACGTATGACCGCAGTAGTAGGGTACGCCCGCCTTGCCAAACGTCCACTCGCGCGGCTCCTCGGTAACACCATGTTGCAGCGGATGACGATTGTCGCCCTTGAGCTTGCCTTCCTGCATCAAGCGCTGTCCGCTCGGGCAATAGTCCAGATGAAAGGTAATCTTGTCGTCGTCTTCATCGACGCGGAATTTGTAGCGGTGCGAGCGCAGGAACATGGCATAGAGTCCGGCCATGGCTTCGACACCGCCGGTCTTGACGGTATGTTCGTAGACCGGACGCCAGAGCCTTTCGCCCAGGTATCGCCAGGCTTTCTCGACACCCGCTTCGCCGAGCTCCTCCTTGATGAAATCGCAGAACGTGGCGCACATGTCGCCGTAGAAATCATGAATTGGCAGCGCCTCGGCCAATACGCCGTCGACGGCGGCGACCGCATCGTTTACACCCTGTTCGCGGATTGCGGTCACAGCGCGTTCTCGTGCTGTCATGGTCCATTCGGGACGGGGATTGCTCTGGCTCATCAGCTGTCCTTTCCTGAAAATGCGGCGTCAGGTTGCGGTGGCATTGCGGCCACCCCGGTAGCATACTTTAAGCTTATAACAATTTTGCAGGCACCGGAGTTACACCATGCCCAAGCCAGCGCCGGCCGCGTCCGTCGGCGTCGCCCGTGATGCCGAAGAGCAGCTGTTCGAGACCAATTCCGGCATCGAGATCGAGGCACTGTACGGTCCTGGGCATCTCGAAGCCCTCGACCCCGAACGGGATCTCGGTCAGCCCGGCGAATACCCGTTCGTACGTGGCCCCTATCCCGGCATGTACCGCAGCCGCATCTGGACACGCCGCTTCCAGGTCGGCTTCGGCTCGCCGCAGGAGACCAACCAGCGCATACGCTACCTGCACGAGAATGGTGCCAACGGCTTCGTCATTACCATCGACCTGCCCACTTCCTACGGGTTCGATTCAGACGACGAGATCGCCGACGGTGAAGTCGGGGTGACCGGCGTTGCGATCAGCACGCTCGAGGACATGGCGGCGCTCTACGACGGCTTCGGACCGGACAAGGTCTCGTATGCATTGTCGATCCGGCCGCCGGTCTCGAGCGTCACGCTCGCCATGCTGGCCTGTGTCGCAGAAGACAAGAACGTACCCCTCGAGAGCGTTATCGGCACCCAGCAGAACGATCCGTTCTTCCAGATGAGCGGCGGACCTCTGCAGACCATCACGCAGTTCTTTCCACTCGAGGGTACGCTGCGACTGTGCATCGACAACATCGAATTCATCTCGACACGCATGCCGCGCCTCAACTGGATGGTGACCAACGGCTACAACCTCCGCGAGACCGGCGTCAACGCAATCGAGGACGGCGCGTTCACGCTGGGACATGCCTTCGATGTTTATCGCATGGCGCGCGAGCGAGGCCTCGATGTCAACGTGTTCGCTCGTCGCGCGTCGTTCTTTCTCTCGGCATCGATCGACTTCTTCGAGGAAGCCGCCAAGTTTCGCGCCATGCGGCGCATTTACGCACGCACCATGCGCGAAGAATTCGGCGCCACGAATCCGGAGTGCTGGCGGCTGCGGTTCTCGGTGCAAACGGCGGGCAATACGCTGACGACGCAACAGCCCGAGGTCAATATCGTACGGGCGGCCTACGAAGCGATGGCCGCGGTACTTGGTGGTGCACAATCGGTGCACCTGTGCTCCTACGACGAGGGTCATGGCCTGCCGACTGAGGAGTCATCGCGCATTGCGCTCAGGACACAGCAGGTGCTGGCCTATGAGACCGGTGTCACCAAGACGATCGATCCACTCGCGGGATCCTATTACGTCGAGGCGCTCACCAATCGGATCGAAGAGGCGATTCTCGCCAAACTGCAGACGGTGCGTGACCTCGGCGGCATGAGTGCCGCCGTGCGCGAGGGCTGGCTCGAGGGGCAGATCAATCAGGCGCGATATCGCAACCAGGAATCGATCGACAGCGGCAGGCGGCCGCTGGTCGCCGTCAATCGCTTCACGATTCCGGCACAGGAGGAAAGGCCGGTTGAGGTGCACAAGATCCGCGCCGACGAATGGGGCGCAAGGCGCGGCGAATATCTTCGGCGCTATCGCATACAACGCGATGCGACGCGCTGGGGCGAGGCGCTCGCGCAACTCGAGTCGGCATGGCAGCGCCGCGAGAATATGGTGCCCGTGATCATGAATGCGCTTCGCAACAAGGCGACCATGGGCGAGATCCACGAAGCGATGCGCCGCGCACAGAAAACCGCTGTTCGTCAGGAGTAAACCCATGGGCGCACCGAGAAGACTGCTGCTCGCGAAGACCGGGCTCGATTGTCACGATACCGGCATCGTGACCGTCGCACAGAAGCTCAGGGAAGCCGGTTATGAAGTCATCTACCTCGGGCTGCATAACAATGCGCGGGAAGTCGTCAAGGCGGCCATCGAGGAGCATGTCGACGGGATCGGACTCAGCTACCTGTCCGGCCAGCACATGACCCAGATGCGGCGACTGATCGATGCCATGCGCGCCGAGAAGCTTTCGCTGCCGGTGTTCTGCGGCGGCGTCATCCCGGCGGACGATGTAGCTGCGTTGAAGGACATGGGCGTCGCGGAGGTCATTCCGCCCGGCACGCTGACAGCCGATCTCCTCGAGCGCGTCGCGAACGCGTTGCGGCAACCACTGGCGGTCTGACGGATCGCGGCAAAAAGCCAGATGCCCATGACGCTGGATGACATACCGCGCCGCAACGCCTTGCGTTTTCCGCATCGACCCGCGCTGCGCATGGGTGATCGCAGTGCCACCTGGGCGGAGCTCGACGCCCGTGTCGATCGACTGGCGGGAGCGATGCGCGCTCAGGGACTCAGGCAAGGCGATCGCGTCGCGGTGCTGCTCGGCAATTGCCCGGAATATCTTGAAATCTACTTCGCCTGCGCCCGTAGCGGCTGCATCGCCGTCCCCGTCAACTACCGACTGACTGCAGCGGACGCACTGGTCCTGTTGCGTCATGCCAGGCCGGCGCTGTTGATATCGAGTGTCGAGTATGCGGCTACGGTTGATGTGCTGCGCGGTGCACTTGGCGACTCTATTGTGGTCTGGAACGTTGCGAAAGAGGGGTTGCGCGATGCACGATCCTACGAGGCGATCATCGCGGCTGGCGATGCCAGGCCCCGCGAATCGTCCGCGACCGAAACCGATTGCTTCGCCATTTTCTATACCAGCGGAACGACCGGCTTGCCCAAGGGGGCAATGGTCTCGCACCTCAACCTCGTGGCTAACGGCTACAACCAACTGATTGCCGACGCCGCGCGTGCCGATGACGTGAATCTGGTCGCGACGCCGCTTTATCACATGGGCGCGGTGTTCATGGCGGTTACCTACATGATGATCGGCGCACCACAGATCATCCTGCCGCAATTTACGCCGCAGGCCTGGCTCAGCGCCTTGCAGCGCGAACGCGCAACCGTGTCTTTGCTCATCTCGACCATGATCAATGCGGTCCTGAACGATCCGCAGGCCGATCGGGCCGACATGAGTTCGCTGCGACTCGTCTTCTACGGCGGCGGACCCATGCCGCCGGCGGTGCTCAAGCGCGCCATCCTGCGTTGGAACTGCGGGTTCACACAGGGCTATGGACTTACGGAAACCCTGGAGGCGACATTCCTGGTGGCTGCCGATCACGTGCTCGATGACGCGCCGCGGCGTCTCGAGCGCCTTGCCTCCGCCGGTCGTGAAGCCGTCGGCGCCGAGATCCGCATCGTTGATGACAAAGGTCGTGACTGCGAAACCGGCGCCATCGGCGAGGTGCTGGTGCGTTCGAAGTCGGTGATCGCAGGTTACTGGGACGCGCCGGATGAAACCGCCGCCGCCATTCGAGACGGATGGTTTCATACCGGCGATCTCGGCTATCTCGACGAGGAACGTTACCTGTTCCTGGTCGATCGCAAAAAGGACATGGTGATCAGCGGCGGCGTCAATATCTACACCAAGGAAATTGAAGCCCATCTGTTTGCACACCCGGCGGTGGCCGAAGCCGCCGTATTCGGTCTTCCGGATGATCACTGGGGAGAGATTGTCTGCGCTGCCGTCGTAATGAAACCTGACATGACCCTCGACGAGCCGGCGATCGTGGCGCACTGCCGCGAAGGCCTTGCCGCCTTCAAGAAACCGAAGCGCGTGTTCTTCCTCGATGAGCTGCCCAAGAATCCGAGCGGCAAGGTCCTGAAGCGCGAGCTGCGCAAAGCGCTGCAGGGTTGAGCATGGTCGACACCGATTCCTCCACGCTTGCGGCGGCCATACGCAGGGGCGAGCGACGCGCGATCGCCCGAGCCATCACACTCGCGGAGAATGATCGGTCCGCCATGCGCGCGCTCGCGCCCGGCCTCAGCGCCGGGCTGGGCAGGGCGCGACGCATCGGGCTGACGGGTCCGCCGGGCGCCGGCAAGTCGACGCTGACAATGCGTCTCGCGGCGCGCCTTGGCACGCTTGGCAACTCGGTGGCCGTGATCGCCATCGACCCGTCGAGCCCGTACAGCCATGGCGCGTTGCTTGGCGATCGCATCCGCATGGCTGCCGTCGCAGGCGATGAGCGGGTATTCATACGCAGCATGGCCAACCGCGGCACGCTGGGCGGCCTTGCCGCGGCGAGCGCCGATGCGGCCGACATCTTCGATGCCGCCGGGTATCAATACATTCTCATCGAGACCGTCGGCGTCGGCCAGAGCGAAATCGAAATCGCGCGGGCGACCGATTGCACGATTGTTGTCGTTACACCGGAGTCGGGCGATGAAGTCCAGGCAGCGAAGGCCGGACTGCTGGAAATCGCCGACCTGCTGGTCGTCAACAAGGCGGACCGGCCGGCAAGCGATGCCATGGTCGCGACTTTGCAGTCGATGCTCGATGGCCGTCGGCAGGATCTTGCACCGCAGGCGTGGCTCCCGCAGCTGTTGTCTACGGTGGCGACCGATGATCGCGGAACGGATCGCCTGTGCGATGCGATCGAGCGCCATCAGGCACACCAGCAACAAACGGGCTTGCTCGCCGAGCGCCGATTGCAGCGCATATGTCGACGGTTGGAATCGGCTACCAATAGCTTGCTCGTCGAGCGGTTCTGGTCGAGCGAGAGGCGCGCGCGACTGGACCGCCTGGCGATCGATATTGCCGCCGGGCATCGTGACATTGCCGGCGCGATCGAGACCATCACGGGAGATAACGAGTGACTGACAGCTACACGGCGCCCGTCGAGGAACTCAACTTCATCCTGAACGACGTGCTCGGCTGCGAGTCGCTATTGGAACTGCCTGCGTTTGCAGACCTCGATCGCACCATGGTCGACTCGGTCTTGACCGAAGGCGCGCGCTTTTGCGAGCAGGTGCTGGCGCCTCTGAATGCAGCAGGCGATGCCCAACCCGCGTTCCTCGAGGCGGGGCGCGTTCGGATGCCAACGGGCTACCATGCGGCATACCGGCAATTTGCGGCCGATGGCTGGCTCGGGCTCGACCTGCCGCCCGCCTGCGGCGGACAGGGTCTGCCGCGAACGGTGCAAGCCGCGTTTGCCGAAATGGTCAATGGCGCCTGTGTCGCCTTCGCCATGCTGCCAGTGACACAACGCGCCGCGGCCCGGCTGCTGATGGCGCATGGCAGCGAGGCGCTGAAGGCGAAGTGGCTCGAGCCATTGGTGCGAGGCGAGGTCGGTGCAACGATCGTCATCACCGAGGCCGGGGCCGGCTCCGATGTCGGTCGCATCGCAACGCTCGCAACTCCTGCCGGTGACGGACGCTACCTGCTCAACGGCACGAAGATCTTCATCAGCAACGGCGACCAGGATCTGACCAACGGTATCCTGCACATGGTGCTCGCACGTACGCCCGACGCTCCGGCCGGGACACGCGGCCTGTCGTTGTTCCTCGTGCCAGCGCATCCAGACCACACGCAGGTAGTGCGTCTCGAGCACAAGATGGGGCTCAAGGGTTCACCCACCTGCGTGCTGAATTTCGACGGCGCGAGCGGCTGGCCGCTGGGTGAAAGCGGCAGGGGCCTCAATGCGCTCTTTACGATGGTCAACACCATGCGCCTGGAGGTTGGCGTACAAGCGGTCGCCCTGGCCGGTGCTGCGCTCGCGAAGGCGCTGCGTTATGCCGTGGAACGCCGGCAGGGAGGCGCGCCGGATGGGCCAGCCGTTTCGCTCATCAAGCACGCCGATGTGCGGCGCATGCTCCTCGAGATGCGCGCACGCACGACTGCGTTTCGTGCACTGACGCTCGAAGCCGCCCTGCAGCTCGACATTGCGGATAATCACCCGGGAGCGGATGAGGCCGAACGCGCGCGACGACGTGCGGAGTGGCTCCTGCCCATCTGCAAAGCGGGCGGCACCGAGGCCGGCATGCGCGTGACCAATCTGGCGGTGCAACTTTTTGGCGGCCACGGTTACGTACACGAGTCGGGCGTCGAGCAGTACGTACGCGATGGCCGCGTCGGCGCGATCTACGAAGGCACGAACGGTATCCAGGCGCTCGATCTGATCCAGCGCAAGCTCATGAGCGATGGCGGTGAGCGCTATCATGATTTCGTGACACGCATCCGTCGCGATATCGATGCCGCTGCGACGCCGGCCGTTGAACCGCTGGCGACACGCCTCGCCACGACGCTCGATGACTGCGATGCCGCAGTGGCCGGTCTCATCGCGTCAGGTGGACGCAAGGACGCCGAAGCATTGCGCCGGATCGAGTCGGCAGCGACGCCATTGCTCGAGCTCATGGCGCTGCTGGGTGGCGGGTGGATGATGCTTCGGGTTGCGGCGGCGTCGCGTAGTGAAAGCGCGGCGGATCGTGCCCGGATCGCGGCCGCTGATTTCTACGGACAGTACCTCCTGCCGGAAGCCAAGGTTGCTTTGGCTCGCATTGCCGCCGGCCATCGTGCTCTCGATACGCTCGCCGACCACGAGTTTGGCGCCGGCCTGGTGAATGAATGACGGCTCTGCCGCATGTTCACGCGACCGTTGTACACATGCTCGATGCGACCGCGCGTGCCCATGGAGAACGCGAAGCACTCGTCTGCGGTAGCGAGCGCCTGAGCTACGAAGCCTATCGTGCCGCCGTTGCAGGGTTTGCGAACGAGTTGCGCCGTCTCGACCTCGCCGGCAAACGCATTGCACTGGTGCTGGGCAATTCGATCGATATCTGCATCGCGATGTTTGCCGTCCACGCGGCCGGCGCAGTTTGTGTGCCGCTCAACCCGATCTACACGATTCATGAGCTCGGACCGATACTCGAGGATGCCGATCCCGCGGCAATTGTTTTCTCAGAGAGCCTGGGCGCCACGCTCCATCCCGTGCTCGATCGACTCGCTGTCGGTGCACGGTTTGCAATTGGCAGTGCCGTCGGAAGCCGCAGATTGCATCACGCTGCCGCGGACGAGTCGTTGCCCGAGCCCATGCCGGCGGCAGCGGACATCGCCACGCTGCAATACACCGGCGGCACGACCGGCCGCTCCAAGGGGGCGATACTCACGCACGGTGCGATTGCAACCAATATCAGCCAACGGCAAGCGCTGGTTCCGACGGGTACGGGAGGTGAGCGCATCCTCTGCACGATGCCGCTTTTTCATGTGTATGCGGTTGCGATGTGTCTGCACAATGCGGTCTACAGCGCGGCAACGTTGGTGATTCTGCCGCGATTCACGGCCGATGCCGTTTTCGCCACGCAGGAGAGCGAACGCTTCACGATTCTCGCGGGCAGCCCGACGGTCTTCACGGCCTTGATGGCCGACCCGAGATTCGCCGCCGGGCGTTTCGAGCACATTCGCATGAGCTATTCCGGTTCGGCGCCGTTGCCTGCGGCGCTACTCGGGAAGTGGGAGGATTTGACCGGCGCGCCGGTGCTCGAGGGCTATGGATTATCCGAGTCCGGCCCGGTACTGAGTTTCAATCCATCGCAGGGCGTACGCAAACCGCTGTCAGTTGGGCTGCCGGTGCCGGGGACGCAACTGCAGATCGTCGATGCCATCGAAGGCGAGCGCGTGCTCGGTATCGGCGAGATCGGTGAAATTCGCGTGCGTGGACCGCAGATCATGCGGGGATATCGCAATCGCCCCGAGGAAACCGCCGCCGCGTTGCGCGATGGCTGGCTTTATACCGGTGATCTTGGCGAGCTCGACGCGGATGGGTACCTCTATATCCGCGATCGCAAGAAGGACATGATTCTGGTCTCCGGCTATAACGTCTATCCGCGCGAAGTGGAAGAGGTGTTGTTTGGGCACCCTGATGTGCTCGAAGGGGCGGTCATCGGTGTGCCGGATGACTACCGTGGCAACAGCGTGAAGGCGTTCGTCGTCGTCCGTGAAGGCCAAGGGCTCGACGAAAAGGCGCTCGACCGCTGGTGTCGGGAGCGACTCGCAGCCTACAAGGTGCCGCGCATATACGAATTCATCCAGGCCCTGCCGAGGACGCCCGTCGGCAAGATCGATCGCAAACAGCTGCGCGCATGAAAAAGCCGGCCACCCTTTCGGATGGCCGGCCGGGTCATGCCGTAATCAGAAGTTGATACGAAGCGAAAGCCCGTAGGTCCGCGGCGGGCGATAGGACACTTCGTTGCAACCGCAGAGTGTCGCCAGGTCGAAGCCCATGATGCCGACGCGCTCGTCGGTGATGTTTTCGATTGAAAAGCCGACGTCGAAGGCCTCGCTGGCGCTCGTCCAGTTGATGCCTGCGCCGAGCGTGGTGTAGCTCGGGTACTGGTCGGCGGAGAAATTGCGCAGGTTGTAGTAGTACTTGTCCGAGTACTGGAATTTGCCGCGCACCGCCATCGTGCCATTGAGCGCAGGCCAGCTGTAACGCGCGAAACCACTTGCCTGCAGCTCAGGTGCATAGGTCGGGTTGACATCCCGGCTGATCGGTCCGCCGACACGCAACGGCACGTCCTTGACGGTGGCATCGTAGGCCGAAATGCCGATGCCCAGGTCGAGTCCGTCGACCGGCGTCGTCTGCAGTTCCAGTTCGCCGCCGAAGTTGTCGGCGTCCTGGTTGATGACGACACCGCTCACGCCTGTGAACAGGAAGGACTGATAGTCTTTATAGTCGTAGTAATAGATGCTGCCATTGACATGAGTCCGGCCGCTCGGCGAAGTCCACTTGATACCGGACTCGACGCTGGTCAGCGTCTCCGCGCCATAGGGAATGACGGAGGCCGGCGTCGGCAAGCCGCCCGGCAGCTGTGCATTGAAGCTGCCCGCCTTCACGCCGCGATTGAAGCCGAGGTACCAGAGCAGGTCCTTGTGTGGGCGGAACTCGAGCTGCACCTTGCCGGCCCAGAGCGTGTCGCTGGTGCTGTCCGCGAATGGCGTCGGCACGCCGCCCGGAAAGGTCGGCCCGATGACGATCGGCGTGCCGACCTGCACGTCTCGCGAGGTCGGCGTGAAGAACAGGCCCTGGGTGAAATTGTATTTCTTCTCTTCACGAATCAAGCGACCACCGGTGATCAGCGTCAGCCGGTCGGACAATGCCCATTCGTACTGGCCGAAGAGTGAAACCGAATCGGTCTTGAGCTTGGCGACTGCGGCCACATCGAAGGGGGCGCCGGGTACGATGCTGCCCGGCGGGATCTTGAGGCCGTTGTCCGAGTCGGTGTCGATGTTCAGGTAGAAAAGGCCCGCAACCCAGTTGCTGTCGCCGTGTTTGCCGTTGAGGCGAAGTTCCTGGGTGAAGCTGTTCGCCTTGACCCGTCCGTAGTTGGCGAGCTGGTTGCCGGGGCCCGCGTCGACATCGATGAACAGGAGTTTCTTGTAGTCCTTGTAATCGGTGATCGATGTCAGCGTGGTGGATTCCGAAGCATCCCAGTTGATGCGAAGGCCAATGCCGTCGACATCGACCTTGCCCTGGTTCTTGAACGCGAAGTCACTCGAGAAACGGAAGTCCGCGCCGTCCGGGTCGATGTAACCGAAGAAGTCGCCGCCCGGTACCGGTCGGCCGAACGGCGCGCCAAACACACCCGTGTTGCCGACATCCGAGCCGAAATCCGAGCCGTCAGACGCGATGGATGCGCGCGTCTCGGTGGGCGAAACATCGATGACATCGACCAGCTCGCCTCCCGCGTCGAACACGCCGATGGTCGGTTTCTGTTGATACGGTCCGGTTGCGACCTTGGATCGCGCCGTGTTGAACGCAAGTGCGATGCTGCTGGCGTCGTTCGGGCGGAATTCGAAGGTAATACGACCCGCGATCGTATCGTCATCGCCGAGGTCCGCGCCGGCATCCGGTCCCGGGGCGCCGCCAACGGCACCCACCGGGTACTCGTTGATGAGATAGGGATCCTGCTTGTTGTACTTGAACGCCGCGCGTGCGGCAAAGCGTTCGCTGAACGGTCCGCCGATGGCGGCTTCAACACTGTACTGGGTTGGATCATCGGGGCTGTCGAACATGCCCCAGTTCAGGTTGACGTAGCCCTCGACCTTGTCGAAGCTCGGCTTGCGGCTGATGTAGTGCACGAGACCGCCCGTCGCATTGCGGCCGAAGAGCGTTCCCTGCGGCCCTTTCAGTACCTCAACGCGATCGATGTCAAAAACCGCGAAGGTCTGGGCGTTGGCAAGCGCCAGGTAGCCCTCGTCGAGATAGACGGCGACCGGCGCTTCGACCACGTCGTTGAAGTCGTTCTGGGTGACGCCGCGGATGGTGAACTGGCTGTTCTGGCCGGCAAGGCTGCCGCCGATGTGCACGCCGGGGGTCAGCGCGGCAACGTCATAGCTTTTCTCGACGCCAAGCGCTTCGAGTTGATCGCCGGTGAAGGCCTGGATCGCAATGCCGACATCCTGGACCGACTGTTCGCGCTTGTTGGCGGTAACGACGACTTCCTGCAGCACGCTGGAAGACGAAGATGTCTCCTGTGCCACGACCGTAACGGCGCCACTACCCAAAGTCGCCGCGGCAACGGTGGCCGCGACTGCCCGATGCAAGTGCGCCAGCCGAGAATCCGACGAATTGGCCATGTAGATCCCCCTGTGGTTATTCAGTTGAGCCGACCGTGGAAACCGATTTAGGATCGGTTCCTGGCAATGCTTTAAATATAAAATACACGCGTGCCACGGCGGGCACAACTCCATTGAAGGCGGTTGAAAGAACATGATTCCAAGTGTTGCGGGGCACCAACAGAACCCGTTGCTCGAACAACCGGATCGAGGGCCACCACGGCGCCTCGGCGTCATCGGCGCGGGAACGATCGGCCCGGATATTGCGTACTACCTGCTGAGCGAATTTGCAGCCGCCGAACTGGTGCTGATCGATATTCGTGAGCCTGCCCTCGAGCAGGCCAGGACGAGGCTCGCAGCCTATGCTGAAAAAGGTCGTCAACGCGGCAAATTGACCGCCGATCGTGCCGCCGGATTGATGCCCCGGTTGACGACGTCCTGCGACTACGCCGCGCTCACGGGTTGCGACTGGGTGATCGAGGCGGCGACCGAGAATCTGCCACTCAAGCGGCAGATTTTCGCGAACATCGAACAGCATGCCGGCAAGGACTGCCTCATCACTTCGAATACGAGCTCCCTGCCGGCGGCCCGGCTTTTTGCCGAGCTCGACATACAAGGGCGCGCGACCGTCACGCATTTCTTTGCGCCGGCGTTTCAGAACCCGATTGTCGAAATCGTCGCCTGGCCTGGCATCACCGCGCGGAATCTCGCCTGGTTGCGCCGATTGTTCGCCGCCACTGGCAAGGTGCCGTTGACCACGGCCGATGTCGTTTGTTTCATGCTCGATCGGATTTTCGACAATTGGTGCAACGAGTCGGGCCTGCTGCTTGCGAATGGCACGGCCGCCGAAATCGATGCCGTTGCGCGCGAATTCGTGCACGCCGGTCCGTTCTATGTGCTCAACATGGCGAACGGCAATCCGATCATCGTCGAGACCAACAGTCTGCAGGCGGATGAAGAGGGCGAGCATTACCGGCCCGCGGCGATCTTCTCGTCGGTACGGCGCTGGCAGACCCTGGAACCTGGCCAGAAGGCCGAAATACCCGAGCCTCGTCGTGCGGCCATTCGCGAGCGCCTGCTTGGCATCCTGTTTTCGCAAACCGCCGACATACTCGATCGCCGCATCGGCGAAGCGCAGGATCTCGAGCTCGGCGCCCGCCTCGCTTTCGGCCTCAGGCAAGGTCCGCTCGCGCTGATGAGGAGCGCCGGCGAGACGGAGGTGAAACGGATCGTGGCGCGATTGCACAAAGAGCGTCCGGGCATGCCGGGACTGCAGCGGCCGCTTGCTGCCTATCTGGATTTTCAACGCTTCGTACTGGTGGATCGCTGCGATGAGGTGGTGGTTATCACCCTGCGACGTCCCGAGGCGTTGAACGCGCTACACGATGAGCTTAACGCCGAAATCCTCGGTGCCATCCGGGCATTCGAAAACGATCCGACCGTGCGCGGCTTCGTGCTCACCGGCTATGGCACCCGCGCATTCTGCGCCGGTGCCGATATCGATCGGTTCCCCTCGATGCTCGGCGATGCGCAGGCTGCCGCGCAATATGCGAGGGATTGCTCGCCGGTGCTGTTGCATCTCGATCGCATGCAAAAGCCCGTCGTGGCTGCCATCAATGGCATGGCGCTCGGCGGCGGCCTCGAACTTGCAATGCGCTGCCATGCGCTGGTCGCGATCGATGAGGCGGTGTTGCAGTTTCCGGAGGTGACGCTCGGCATCGCACCGGGTATCGGCGCGCTCGTGGTGCCCTACCGGCGCTGGCCCCGGGCTGCCTCGACATTCCACCGCATGTTGGCAGCAGGCGAGAGAGTTACTGCCCGCGAGGCATTGGCAGCGGGAATTCTCGACCGCTGCGTCAGCACGCACGGGGAATTGCTCGCCAGGGCCGTGGAGCTTGCGCGCAATCCCGGGCGCGCCCGGCCGGTTCCTGCCGCACCCGGCGCAGGGATCGGCCGACCCGAAACCGGTCAGGCCGGGCCAGGCGGCGAGCGTCTCAGCGCCAAGGTGCAGGAGATCATCGCGGCAGCGGTGGTGGCTGCGGCCGACGAGACCGATCTCGATGCCGCGCTCGAAATCGGCTACCGTGCTTTCGGTGAAAGCGCCTGCACCGAAGCAGCGCGCGAAGGTATCAAGGCTTTCGGCGAGCGGCGTAAACCCGATTTCAGCGCGACGGGTTGATCGAGCTTCGCGTATGCAATCGATCCGAACATGAGGGAGTTGCCATGAAATTCAGCTGCATGATCTGGCCGTTTTCGGCCGTCGATGTGGAGCCCGTGGTTCGACTGGCGCAGACGGCTGAACAATGCGGGTTCGAAACCGTCTATGTCGGCGACTCACAAATGATCTGGAACGACGTCTGGATCACGCTTGCGGCCTGCGCACTGGGCACCAGCCGTGTCCGCCTCGGCACGGGCGTGACCAATACCGTTACGCGTCACCCCGCGGTCACAGCCAATGCGATCATGACACTCAACATGCTCAGCAAGGGCCGTGCCGTCCTCGGTGTCGGTGCGGGCGATTCGGCCGTGCGCACGGCCGGACTTTCGCCAGCGCGGTTGCCGCAGATTCGCGAACGCATGGAGTTCATTCGGGCACTGCTCGATGGCAAGGAAGTACCGGCGCTGCGGCCTGCGGAGGAAGCGGGCAAGAAGACCTGGGGTCGCGTCGATCGCGTGAGGCTCTTCGGTGCCGAGCGATGGGGCAAACTGCCGCTGCAGCTTGCCGTCATGGGGCTGAACTCAGCCGAGGCTGCGGGTGAATTCTGCGATGGTGTCATCGTCGACGGCCACATGGGCGGAAACGCCGAAGGCGCGCGGGCGACAGTGCGGGCGGCAACGGAAGGCGCGCGCAAAGCGGGCAGGAGTCTCAAGGGGTTTCGTTTCATTGCCGCCATCGACGCGGCCATCGATGATGATCGTCGCAAGGCGCTCGACAAGGTGCGGCCTACGGCCGCCCGCAATATTGCGCGCAAACCCTATCTGCCGGACACGCTCGGCGTGGAGCACGCGGAAGTCGTCAAGGCGGTCACGGAATCGTACAAGTTCTACGAGCACCTCAACCTCGAGGCGAAACATCGCGAACTCATCACGGACGAAGTGGCCATGAAGTGCTGTATCGCGGGTACGCCGGATGACTGCATTGCCAAGGCGCGCGAGCTGGATGAAGCCGGTATCACCGAGATCTCGATCTTCATCACTTCGCAGGACGAGGCGGGATCGCATACGATCCTGAAGCGTTTCGCGAGCGAAGTGATTCCGAAGGTTTAGACCGAACGGTCGCCGACACGTAGCACGACTGCCATGGCGGTGTCGCCCGCAGCGCAGCCGGCGAACAGTCCGCAGCCGCCACCGCGTATCACCAGCTCCTCGATGAGTTCGATGCAGCCGCGCAAACCGGTGGGCGCGTTCGGATGGCCGTACACCAGCGAGCAGCCGTAATTGTTCATGTGCATGACATCGAGGCCGAGCTCGCGCGCGAGCACAAGATCGTTGACTGCGAACGGATTGTGCGTCTTGACTGCGGCGAGATCCTTCGCGGCGATACCTGCGGCATCGAGCGCCTGCCGAGCCGCCGGCACCGGGGCGAGCGGCATGAACGCGAGCGCGGCCCGGGCCTGCCCGAAGCCAAGGACCTCGATCTTGATGGCCTTGTCGCTCGCAAGTTGTGCGGCCCGATCGGCGCTCGTCACGACAATGGCGGCGTTGCCGTCGGCCGGATGCGTCTGGCCGCCAAAAGTCACCGTGCCGCCTTCGATGACCGGCTTCAGTGCTGCCAGTCCTTCGGCGGTCGAAAACCGCACGCCGGAATCACCATCCGCTTGTGCCATGGTCTTGCGAAGGCGCGCATCGGGAATCGGGAAAGGCAGCCGCATGTACCGCTTCTGGAAGGCGTGGTCGTCCGCCAGGGCGTCGCGGTACTGCGCTTCGCGCCGCAGCACGACTTCGTGCTGCATCGCTGTGCTGATATCGAACTTGCGCGCGCAATTCTCGGCGGTCTGCGCCATGGAATGATCGCCGAGTGGATCGCGGGCCATGTTCTCCATGATGAAGTCTTCGGACTGGCCCGTTCCACCAGGCGCGTGAGGGTCCGGGTAATAGATGTGTGGACCGTTCGACGTGCGATCGCAGGCGATGGCCAGTGCGCAGTGCGCCGAACCATCCGCAATCTCCTGGCAGACCGTACGCAGTGCGCGAACGCTGCTCGCGCAGGCCTGCGCGACGGTGGGGCCACCTACGCCCGGTGCTCCGGCAAGACCCATGAGCCAGGGCACGCCATAGAACGCGTTCTTTTCTGGTCTCGTCATCCCGAGCGTCGCGAAGTCGATGGCTTTTGGGTCGATCTGTCGCGCGGCGAGTTCGATGGCGAGCGTGTGTGCCGCAAACCGCAGGCTATGCAGGTGCGCGAAGCTACCCTGCCAGCGAGCGAAGGGCGTGGACCAGTAGGCGCCGTAGGGAATTTGTGGAAGTGCCGTCATCGCTCAGGCGATGGCATCGCGCCAGTTGGCAAGGATATGCGCCGCGGAGCGTGATGCCAGAGCATGGACGGTGAAGGTGGGATTGACACCGCCGCTCGATGGAAAAAGACCCGGGCCGGCGATCACGACATTCGGCATATCATGCAGTTGTCCGTAAACGTTGGTGACAGACATCTCCGGCGAATGTCCCATGGGCGTGCCGCCCATGATGTGCATGCCGCCGTGAGGGCCGGTCCAGACTTCGCGCGCGCCGGCGGCTTCGAAAACGCGTTTGCCCTCATCGAGCACCGCCTCCCACAGCTTGCGGCTGCGCGGGTCCGCATCATGGTGCACGCGCGCCAGGGGCACGCCACGGGAGTCGCGCGCATCGCCGAGGCTGACGCGGTTGCCAGGCTGTGCAATATCCTCGATGACCGCGGTCATGCTGGCGAATCCGCGTGCCGCCTTGTGCATGAACTCATCGAGCGCCCTGCCCGTGAGGTCCGGTCGCGTCGTGCTGATGCCGAGGAGATCATTCGGCTTCACGGCCTGGGCAATCATCCACTGATAACTGCCGAGCGCAGCCTTGTCAGCGTGCCGCTTCTTGTCGTAGCCGTCCTGGTTGAGCAATTGGCCGCCAAAGGCGCCCATGTAGCACTTGCTGTCCTCGTCGAACAGGCCATACACGAGGCCTGCCGCATGCGTCATGATGCCGCGCCCGACGAGGTCGCGGGCATTGCCGAGTCCTTGCGGGTGCGAATCGGAAGTCGACGCGAGCAACAGCCGCGGCGTTTGCACCGCAAATGCCGCGACGACCACCAGGTCCGCCAGCTGCTCGTGGCGCTCGCCCGCGGCATCGACGTATTCCACGCCGATCGCACGCTTGCCCTTGGGATCGGTCAGTATCCGCGTAACCGTCGCGTTGTGGCGCAGTTGCGCCCCCTGGGCGAGCGCAATCGGCAGGTAGACGGTCAACGGATTCGCCAGTGCGCCGATCGGACACCCTGCGTCGCACCAACCATCCCAGATGCAGGCCGGACGATTGCGATAAGGCTTTGAGGTGACCGCGAGCGGCAGCGGCGCCGTCGCCATGCCAAGTTGACTGAACCCACGGGCAATCATTTCGCCCTGGGCATGGACCGGGACCGGCGGCAACGGGTAGGGATCGCCCGGTGGCCGCCATTTTTCGAGCTTCGCATCACCGGAAATTCCCGCCTCGGCCTGCACCGCATCGTAGTGCGGGCGCAGATCATCGTAGGTGATCGGCCAGTCGTTGCCGGCATCGAACCGGCTGCGCAAGCGGAAGTCGTCCGGATGCAGGCGCGGCCAGACTGCATAGTGATGCAGGGCCGCGCCGCCCGTGCCATAGCCGGAATTGAGCACATAGGCGACGGGGTGATCGCCGCTTTCGGTCACTGGGTCCCCGTGCCACTTGAGGCGGCGGGCCCACAAGGTCGAACTGACGAGGTCCGCATTACGTCGCTCGGGCCCCGCTTCGAGCACGATGACCTGTTTGCCGCCCGTTGCAAGGCGTGCGGCCATGACACTGCCAGCGGCTCCGGAACCGACGATGACCGCGTCGACCTTTTCGTTGATCAGCTTGGCCATGGTGTGGGCGGCAGGATGTGCGGCATGTACGGAACGCCGAGTTTTTCGAACCCCTGCGGATGGCCATAGACGACATCGATGGCGTCATTGCGCAGTACGAAACTGAAAAAAGGCGCCGGCGGGCCCTCCCAACCGGGCAGGTTCGCACCGCTAGCCGCGCTCGTGAGGATCCGCGTGCGCGCACTGTCGTCGAGGGCGGCGAATTGTTTGTTGCCATCTGCTCGTGCTGCCGCGTCGAGACCCGCGAGGCCACCGCGGTAGAAATCAAGAAATGGCGGCGCGACACCGAGATATTTGATCATCAGGACCTGCCGCTCCGGTGGTGCGGCGAGTTCTGCATCGATGAACTGGGCAAGGCCCAAGTCCCGGGCACCCGGTACGAAGAAATCGGCCAGCGCATCCAGGGTTGCTGCTTCGGCGGCGGTCAGTACGGCAAGCGTTGCCCCCCTGGCGCGCGCGTCCTCCGGCGTGGTCTTTACTTCGCAGCCACCGATCAGATACGTCGTAGCGAGCGCGCCTGCGGCGCCGAGCAGGCGTCGGCGCGCGGGATCAAAGGGCAGGTCTGCTGCCATTGCAACTAGGCCTTGAACGGTCGGCGCAGACCCTTGCGTTCGAGTCGCGGCAGTACCTCGTCGCGAAAATACGGAAACTCCTTGACGTAGTCGACGAAGCTGAGCGTGCAGCCGGCGAAGCCCGCCGCAGGAATTTTCTCCATTTCGGCCGCGATGCTGTCGGGATCACCAACCAGGGGATAGGTACCGTGGCCGGCAGCGAAGCGGCTGCGCATGGTTCGCAGAGCCTCGGGCGGGAAGGACTGTGCATGCAGTCCCTGCAAACGCATGAGGTTATCGACAGCGCCCCAGTCGGCCTGTTCATCAGCGTAGTAGCGGTAGTACTCCTCGGCTTCTTTCTTCGTCGGACGGCAGACGACGTGGCAGAGGGTGAATACGCCGGTATCGCGGCCGAGTTTTCTTGCGTTGGCTTTGATTTCGTCGACTTCGCTCTTCTCCGCGGCGACGTCGATCGCGATCTTGAACAGGAAGTCGGCGTTCCGCGCGGCGAATTGCCGCCCTTCGCCCGAACCTGCGGCATTCATGATCGGCGGGACACCGTCGTAGGGGCGGGGAAATCCATAAATGCCCTTCAGCTTGTAAAACCTGCCGTTCCAGTCGAAGGGTCCGTCGTGATTCCAGATGCGGGTAATGACGTCGAACCACTCCTGCGCCAATGCATAGCGATCGGCATGAGCTTGTGGCAAGTCAATGCCAAAGGCATCGTATTCGGGCTTGTTCCAGCCAGCGACGACATTCAGGCCGAGGCGACCATGGCCGAGCTGATCGGCGGTCGCCAGCTGCTTGGCGGCCACGACTGGATGGATGAAGGCGGTGTGCACCGTTGCGAACACATTGATGCGCCTGGTATTTGCCAGCAAGCCCGTGGCCCAGGTCAAGGTCTCGAGTACGCTGCCATGAAAGTCGGTCTCGCCGCCGTAGCCAATCCAGCGAGCGATGGGCAACAGAAACTCGATGCCAGCATCGTCCGCCAGTTTTGCCAGCGCGATGTTGTTGTCCCAGGAATTGACCCAACGCTCCTTGACCTTCGTGACCGACATGCCGCCTGAGCAGTTCGGTGAGAAGAATCCGAGCTTGAGCTTGTTGTCGTTGAGGATGGGTGATTGCTTGCGTCCCATGATTACACCGGGTTGTTGTCTACGGATTTGCGTAATCTCGCCAGATCGTCCAAAAGCGCGTTGATCTCATCGTCGCCAAGATCGCCGAATATCTGGTCGATCCATCGTTCGTGTACTCTTGCCATGCGCGAGAATGAGTCCCTGCCCTTGCGTGTCATCGTCACCTTGACGACACGGCGATCGCTCGTGTCCTCGATACGTTCGACCATGCAGTCATCGATGAGACGCGCGACGACACCCGTCACGTTGCCGTTCGATACGAGGATCTGTCGCGACAACTGGCTCATCGTCAAGCCCTTGTCATTGCGCTCGAGCGCGGCGAGGACGTCGAAGCGCGGCAAGGTGGTGTCGAATTCGTCGCGTAGTTTGTTGCGGATGCGTTTTTCGATCACGATGGCGCAGCTGAGCAGTCGTAGCCACAACCGCAGTGATCGCTTGCTATGAGGCGCGCCGTGCAGTTTCTCGCGCAGATCCAGGGCAAGGTTGGATGCCATGAAACTACTTTAACGTTAAAACAAATGCCCGGCAAATGTCGGCGATGATTCGACCTGCGACGATCAAACTGTAACGACGATCTTGCCGAAATGACGGTCCTCGGCCATTGCGCCGTAGCTTTGAGCCGCCTGTGCGAAGGGGATGCGTCGATCGATGATGGGCCGGATGGAGTGGCGTGTCATGAATTCGAGCAGACGCAGAAAATCCGCCCTGGATCCTACGGTGATGCCGGTGACGGTAGCGCTCTTGCCGATCAGCGCGAGGGTCGGGACTTCGCCGCCAAATTCACTCAGGCCACCGATAATTGCGATCTGTCCGCCACTCGCCAACGCATTCATCGAGCGCCCAATGGTTGCCTTCCCGCCCAGCTCGAAGATGCAATCGGCGCCGTGTCCTTGAGTACGCTCGAGGAGAGCCTTGTCCCAGTCAGCGGTCGAGCGGTAGTTGATGGTGAGGTCCGCGCCGAGAGATTGCGCGCGTGCGAGCTTCTCGTCGCTTGAACTGATGATGGCGCAACGCGCTCCAGCGGCTTTCGCCAACTGCAAGCCGAATATTGCGACACCACCGGTACCCTGCAGCAGCACCCAATCGCCCTCGCGCATGGCCAAGCGCGCGAACAGCGCGCTCCAGGCGGTCACCGCGGCGCAGGGCAATGTCGCTGCTTCCTCGAGCGAGAGATATTTCGGCAACCCGACCAGCGCATGCTCGGGCAAGGTGACGAATTCGGCGAGCATGCCATCGACGCCGGCGCCGAGCGCCGTGGCCATGCTGGCGGCCGGCATGCGTCCATCCTGCCAGTCACGAAAAAAGCACGCGGCAACATGATCACCCGCCTTGAGCTGCCGGACACGCGGGCCTGTCGCAACGACTTCACCGGCACCGTCGGAAAACGGCACGACCCCCTCAGGTCGCGATGTCGGATAGATGCCGGCCGCGATCATGAGGTCGCGTCGGTTGATCGAAGCGGCACGAACCCGAACCAGGACCTCGTCATTGCGCGGCTGTTCGACCGGCGCTTCCACCAGCGTCGCTTCGAGGTTCGCGCCACGCTTGCGTAGTTCGTATCGTTGTTGTTTGGCGGGGAGTTTCATGTCGCGGTCCCTGATATTGCTATCACGCGGTTATGATATCCCGATGCCGACTTCCACCCAATGGCAGCTCGCCCGAGAGGCAGCCGAACGCTACGAACGCATCCTGGTGCCAGCGATCCTGGGGCCGGCTGCGCGCGCACTGGTCGATGGCGCCAACCTGCAACCCGGACAAGCCATCCTGGATATCGGCTGCGGTACCGGCGCGGCAACGAGGTGCGCCGCCGAGAAGGTTGGCCTCGAGGGTCGAGCTGTCGGCGTCGATGTCAATACGGGCATGATTGACATTGCCCGATCGCGCAGCACTGCTGGCGCGGCGGAAATTGAATGGCATGCAGCCAGTGCTTGTCAGCTGCCGTTCGATGACCAACAGTTCGACGTCGTGCTGTGCGCGCAGACCGTGCAATTTCTTGACGATAAGCCAAAAGCCTTGTCGGAAATGCTTCGAGTCTTGCGGCCGGGCGGTCACGTCGCCGCAAGCCTCTGGTCAAGGATCGAGGAGAACCCCTATTTCGATGCCCTCCTGCATGCGGTGGACGACCACATCGGCGCCGACGTAGCCCAGGGGCTGCGAGCCGCGTTCGCGTTTAACGATTGCGAGGCGATCTGCAAGTTGGTCAGTGCGGCTGGCTTCTCCCAGGCGCAAACGCGATCGCAATGCCTCAACCTCGAGCTGCCCGTGCCCACACAGTTCGTGCCCGAGCACGTCAGTGCAACGCCGATGGCAGGTGGATTCGCAAACGCAAGCCCGGCGGCTCGAGCAGCCGTAGTGCGGGATGTCACCGACAAGATGGCGCCTTTTGCGTCCGCCGGAGGCATATGCGTGCCCTTTGCCATGCAGATCGCCACCGGCATACGGAAATAGCCTGCGTCGCTGCGCGGCAGCCAACGCACCAGACCCTATGCGTTAACCGCGGTTGTTGGTGATCGCGAGGCACGGGCGCCGGCGTATTTGCGATTGAGCATGATGGCTGCGATGGCCGCTGTCGTTACCGGCAAGGCCCAAGCGAGCAGACTGACGGTGCCCGGCAATTGCATGCCGGCGGCCTGAATCAACCGATTGAGTCCAATCGACAGGAATGCGACATGTGTCGCGATGCCGCAGCCGAGCATTGCGCCGTAATGCTCCATGATCCACCAATTGGAAACGCCCAGCGGTGAACGGAGTCGACGCAGATTGCCCACGCCGATTGAAATGCCGATGAACGATATGCCGCTTAACAGGGGGCTGGTATTCGCAAGACCGAGCGCGAGCACGAGTAGTCCCGCCGCGAGGTTGGCGACGCTGACCGCAGGGTACGACCCGGCACGGAAGCTGGACTCGCTGCGTTTCAGGCGAATGGCGCGAAAGCCACCCCACATCGCGGTCGCCGTGATGAGCACGAGATAGCCGAGGAACACGCCTGGCACGGTCCTCCCGCGCGCAAGGAAAATCGCAGCCATCGGTATTGCGGTGGCACATATGCCGAGCATTGCGAGCAGGTAAATGCGACCACTCACGATATGCAGCGGTGATCCTTTGCGTGCGAGTGCCGCCGCCCAATAGGTGACGAGTGCGGCTACGCCGACCAGGCCGTGCATCGATAGCAAAATATCGTAGGTGTTTTCCATGACCAGCCTCCTCGGAAGTCTTCACGGCCAGTATTGCCTCGCGTGCGAACATCCAGGAGGTGCCAATGGTCACGAATAGGGGGTGCCAAAAGTCATATTGCGGGGGGCGAGGGTTCCACCAGCGCGGTTGGCCTGCCATGCTTGGAGCCATGGGAAACGAGGGTCCACAATCGACGCAGCGTCGCAATCCACGGACGAATTCCGCGCAATTGTTCGCACCGCTCAATATCGCGGCCTATGTCACCTGGTTAGGCGTCAGCGCGAAAGTGCTCGACTGGCCGGCCATGCAGGCGGGTCAAGCGCGCGCGTGGTTCGGTTTCCTGGCACTCATCGGCATGCTGGTTCTGTTCGTGGTCCATTCGCTGCCCCGCCGCACTTCACAGACCACGCGCGGCAGGCTGAACGTACTGTTGCAGGGCGCACTAGTACTGCTCGCCGACTACCTGCTGCGCGGTGGCGACACCGCCGTGCTGCTGATTGTCGTGGCTGCACAGCTGGTGTCGGTCATGCCGCTGGCATCGGCGATCGGCTTCGTCTGCCTGTTCGATGCCTTCCTGATATTGCATTGGTGGTCGCTCACCGGCGACCTTGTGGATGCCCTTCTCGACTTCGTGCCATTGTTCGCTTTCGAGGGATTTGCCGCGGTGACTGGCTATTACATGATGGTGAGTGAGCGACGCCGCGAACATCTCGAGCATGTCAATGCCGAGCTACTGGCGACGCAACGGTTGCTCGAGGAAAGTGCACGCAGTGGTGAGCGCCTGAAACTGTCGCGGGAATTGCACGATGTCGCCGGGCACAAGCTGACGGCACTGAAGCTCATCCTGACGCGTCTCGCACGCCGTGTCGATGCTGAAGTGCGAGACGACATGGAGCTGGGCGCCAGTCTCGCTGATGAACTACTGGCCGACATTCGCGGCGTGGTAAGCGCATTGCGCCAACATGACGGTCTTGCCCTCGGGGAGACGCTCAAGGCGCTCGCCCGTCCGGTCGCAGGAACGCACATTGCCGTGGATGTTGAACCGGATTTGCGCGTCGATTCAGTAGCCCAGGCAGAGACCATCCTGCGCTGCGCGCAGGAGGCCATCACCAACGCATTGCGTCACGGTCGGGCGAGCGAAATTCGCCTGCTTTGCCGTCGCGATGATGATGGACTCCTGCTCGAGGTTACAAACAATGGCGCAACACCGTCACGCATCACATTTGGCAACGGCCTTACGGGCATGCGCGAGCGACTGGCGGCGCTCGGCGGCAGATTATCAGTCGATACGGATGCGGCAGGCGGCGTGCGTCTGCGGGCATGGCTGACGGCCTAGGGGATGGCGAGCGAGCAACGGCCAATACGTATCGCATTGTGTGATGACCAGGCGCTTGTGCTGCGCGGGCTCGCGGCCCTGTTGACCGATCTCGGGATCGAGATCGCGTTGGAAGCGCAGAGCGCAACGGCTCTACTGGCGGCATTGCCGCAACGGCCGGTCGATGTCATTGTCAGTGATATTCGCATGCCTGGCATGGGCGGCATCGAACTCATTTCCAGTCTGCGCGAAGCGGGAAACGCCACCCCGGTCATCCTGCTGACAACCTTTGATGACAGCGAACTGCTTCTACGGGCGGTCCAGGCAGGCGCCCAGGGATTCCTGCTGAAGGATGCCTCCCCGGAGGATCTGCGCAGTGCCATACAACGTGTTGCGCTTGGAGATACCCTGTTGCAGCCGGTCAGTCTCGGGCCCATTCGTGCGGCCTGGACGCCGGAGGCAAAATCATCCGGGCTGCATCTGACCGAGCGCGAACAGAGCATCCTGCGCCTGGTGGCCGGCGGCTACAGCAACAAGGAAATCGCCAGAGTGCTGCATCTATCCGAGGGTACGGTAAAGAACTACATATCGGAGGTCTTGCTGCGACTCGAGTGCCGCGATCGCACGCATGCCGTGTTGAAAGCGATCACCCACAAATTGCTTTAGGGCCCCGCCGCCTTATGATTGTAGTTGAATCCGCCTGCGGCTGAAGGAATTGAGGTCATGACAAGCACCCACGACCTGCCATCCGAAGTTATCGATGCGCTGCGCAAGGGCCGCAAGATCGAGGCCATCAAGCTGCTGCGCGAGCGACATGGAGTCGGCCTGAAAGAAGCCAAGGACATGGTCGAGGCCGGCGAAGGAAAAGCTGGACCCGATTTTCCGATGGAGGAACCGAAGATGGAAACCGGCATCGGCCGACTGTTTGGGCTCGGGATCCTGATCGTGATGCTCTACGTTTTGTACCGCACGCTGGCGTGATGAAACTCGATCTGAAAGTACCGCCACCCCTGGTGCTCGTTATCGCGGGAGCGGCGATGTACGCTGCGGCGCGCCTGACACCTGCTTTGAGCGTGCATGCATTCGGCGGTCAGCGGATATTCGCAGCATTGTTCGCAGCATCGGGCGTCTTGCTGGTTCTGCCGGCAGTGTTGCGTTTTCGCCGTGCGGACACGACCGTCAGCCCGTTGTCGCCCGAGAAGGCATCGACTCTCGTTACCGCCGGCGTATATGCCTATACGCGCAATCCGATGTACCTCGGCCTGCTGCTCATTCTCATCGGCTGGGCCATGTATCTGGCCAACGCAACGGCCCTGTTGATGTTGCCGGCATTTGTCGCGTACATCAGCCGTTATCAGATCAGGCCGGAGGAGGAGGCGCTGTCGGAGAAATTCGGCGAGGCCTTCCTTGCCTACATGCGGCGTGTGAGGCGATGGCTTTGAGCGGGAGCCGGCCGGGGCAGGCGGTCCACCGGGCACGGCGACACGGACCACTTGGGTACTAACTACGACACAGCGGCAGTTGCTGCCTTCATTGCCGACTTCGAAGCACTGCGCCTGCCGCGTGAACGCTGGACGCATGAGGCACATCTGACAGCGGGGCTGTGGTACCTGTGGCGCGCAGGTCATGACGGGGCCTTGCTGGAATTGCGCCGACGCATCCGCCTGCACAATCAATCGGTCGGTACACCGAACACGGACGACAGCGGCTATCACGAAACCATCACTCAATTGTATGTCGATGGTATTGCCGCCCATGCCGAGGCTTGCTTGGACCTGGGTTTCGACGGCGCGCTTGCGTCGCTCCTGGCCTCGCCGCTGAACGACCCCAAGTGGCCGCTGAATTTCTATTCGCGCGATGAGCTGTATTCCGTACAGGCGCGACGGGAGTGGCTGCCGTCAACTGCATGGGAACGAGCGGCGCAGCCTTTCATCCGGGCCGTCCAGGGTTCGACGATCGGTATGGAGGTTATCCGCCGCTGGGCAAAGGGACTGCGCCAAGGCGCCGCGCTCCTGGATCTCGGTTGCGGACCAGGGTCGGGGCGCTCCGATGTACTCGCCGAGCGGGGCGCGGAGCTTTACGCCCTCGATGCCGCACCGACCTTCGTCGCTGCCTATCAAACACGCTATCCACACGCACGGGTGCGCTGCGAGACGATCGAAGGCTCGGACCGGTTCGACCGGCATTTCGATGCCGTAATTGCATGGGGGTTGCTGTTCCTGCTCCCGGGCGAGTCCCAGCGACGGCTGATTGAGCGATTGGCGCAGAGCCTGACTGCCGGCGGGAGGCTTTTGTTTACCGCACCAGCAAAGGCTTGCGCGTGGTTTGACCTCACGACGGGTCAGCCGTCGCGGTCACTTGGTGCACGAGCTTACGCGGAGCTGCTGTGCGCATACGGATTGGTTCTGCAGGGAGAATATGATGATGATGGTGACAATCACTACTATGACGCACGCAGACCCTGAACAACCCTGAGACAGGACGGCCGAACCCGCGCGAGCACATCGATGGCATCGAGCATTGAGATGATCCATTACATCTGCGACCAGGCTGGTCTCGGTAAGCGCCTGGTCTACCGCAAGATGTTTGGAGAATACGCCCTCTATGTCGATGACAAAGTGATCGCGCTGCTGTGCAATGACCAGTTGTTTCTCAAGCCGACGGCCGAGGGCAAGGCGCATCTCGGTGAAGTTGTGCTGGCTCCGCCCTATCCGGGCGCCAAGGACCATTTCCTGCTCGCTGCCCTTCTCGATGACCCAGACGCGCTACGCGATGCCCTGCTGATTACCGCGGGAGCCCTGCCGGCTCCCAAACCCAAGCGCCCGCGGCCCAAGGCCGGGAAGCCCCGCAAGTCATAGGCGGTCGGCTGCGTCGCCGGGCGATACATGAACTGCTTTGGGCGGTTGGCGGCAAGACCTTAGAATGCTGCAATGGGCGCTACCGCTCGCGCCTGGAATGGATCATGCATTCGCTGACCCCGGACGATCACGAATTTGAGCAGCGAGTGCTGCTCGGAGAGGTTCGCGCTGCGGATTTCGATCACCGGGCTCATTTGCGACTGGCCTATATTCAAATCGCACAGCATGGGCCCGAGCAGGCGGTGGCGGTCTTTCGGCGCACGCTCATCCGCTTTCTTGAACACCACGGCATCGATCCGGTCAAGTACCACGAAACCCTGACCCGGGCCTGGCTGCTGGCTGTCGGGTATTTCATGCGCAAGGCCGGATCCACATCCGGTAGCGATGATTTCCTTGCCCGTTGCGTCGCATTGCATGAGCCGAAAGTGATGCTGTCGCACTATTCGAGGGAGTGCCTCAACAGCGAGGCCGCCAGGCAGTCCTTCGTAGCGCCTGATCTCGATCCCATCCCGGTGGAGGAGAGCCGATCCGGGGCGGGCGCGCATTCGGGACGGGCGCGGCAATGACCCGGCTCTATGAGTCAAAATCGCAGCCGCCGCTGGGCCGGCGGAAATTCTTGTTGCGAATGCTACGGCATGTTGTCATTGCGGCAGCACTGCTCGGGGCGTCACTCGCTGCGGGCGTTGCAGGCTACATGCACTTCGAGAAACTGTCGCCTCTCGATGCGCTGCTGAACTGCGCAATGCTGCTCGGCGGAATGGGGCCGGTCAATGTGCCGGTGACAACAGGTGGGAAATTGTTTGCCAGTGCCTACGCGCTCTATGCTGGCCTCGTGTTCATCATCACCGCTGCGCTGATACTGACGCCGTTGCTTCACAGATTGCTACATCGGTTCCACTTTACCGACCGGCTGTGACATGCGGCTGGGAACCAAAGTCGCGCGCGTTCGTCACACCCTGCAATAATCCTGAAGGAGCGCTGCCATGACCGCCCAACGCGTCCAACTGCATCGAGTCCTGCGCGCCAAATCCGCGCGAGTGTATCGCGCATTCCTCGACGCAGAGGCCTTGGCGAAATGGCTGCCGCCCTACGGTTTCACCTGCAAGGTTCACGCGCTCGAGGGGCGCGTCGGTGGCCGCTACAAAATGTCGTTCAGGAATTTCACGACCGGTAACGGTCACTCTTTTGGCGGCGAATATCTCGAATTGGTCGAGAACGAGCGCATCGTCTACACGGACAAGTTCGACGACCCCAATCTCGTCGGCGAGATGGTGACGCGCGTCGAGATGCGCGCCGTCTCCTGTGGGACCGAGTTGACCGTCGTGCAGGAGGGTATACCTGAGGTCATCCCGGTCGAAATGTGCTATCTGGGGTGGCAGGAATCGCTCGAGCAGCTCGCGAAGCTCGTCGAACCGGAAATTCCAGACTAGAGGGACAGCCAATATGACCCTGGCAAGAATACCCATGTGGTTCCGGGCAATTGCGGGACTCAGCCTGCTATGGTTCCTGATGGATCTTTTTTCGTTTTACATGCGGGTGTTTCAAACGGACGCGTTCCTGCAGTCCATGCCGCCGGACCAGCAATCGCTCTTTCGAGATATACCGTCCTGGGTGAATGTCGTTTACGGCGCGGAAGTTTTTGGTGGCGTCCTTGGCTCACTGGCACTGCTGTTTCGACGTGAGTGGGCAATGCCGTTGTTCCTGCTCTCGTTCATCGGAGTCGTTTGTCAGACTTTTTATGTCGAGTTTCTCTCTGACGCGATCAGGGTGATGGGTAAGCCCGCGATCGTCATGCCACTGTTGTCGATTCTGATTGGTGTCGGCATGATTGTTGCGACTCGAACGGCGCGAGTCCGCAACTGGCTGGGACAATCATGAACACTCAGGGCCCACTGACCGCCCAACTTTTCCGGAACTCCGCGTGAGCCGTACGGTCAAGGCGGTGTTGCTCAGCGGTCTCGTGTTGCCGGGAATCGGCCAGTTGTATCTGCGACGCATCTGGCTTGGTCTCGTACTGGTGCTGGCGTCTCTCGCCGCTGCGGGCTATGTCGTCGTCACTGCCATGGATACGGCGTTGGCCGTTGTCGATCGTATCGAAGCGGGCGAGGTGGCCATGGATGTCGGTGCGATATCTTCCGAAGTCGAGCAAACGTCGCAGGCAACCACGAGAAAGTCGGGTATCGCGATCTACTCCCTGCTGGCGTTGTGGATTGCAGGCATCGTTGACGCTTATCGCGCGGGAAGAAAGCAGGACAGCCTTGCGGATAAGGACAAAGCATGAAAAATACCATCGCGTCGACCGCCAAGGTGCCCGAAGTCACCTTTCTGTTCTGGGTCATGAAGGTCGTTGCAACGACACTTGGCGAAACCGGTGGCGATGCCGTATCGATGTCCATGAATCTTGGCTATCTGGTCGCAACCGGGATCTTTGCCGCAATTTTCATCATTGCGATCGCAATCCAGATCTACGCCGATCGATTCCATCCGCTGATCTACTGGACGACCATCATCGCGACGACGACAGTCGGCACGACGCTCGCCGATTTTGCCACCCGATCGCTCGGTATCGGTTACACGGGTGGTAGTACCCTGTTGCTCGTCCTGTTGCTCGCATCACTCGTCGTCTGGTATCGCGCGCTGGGTACGATTGCGGTCGAGTCGGTGAGCACGCCGCGCGCCGAGATCTTCTACTGGGTGACCATCATGTTCTCGCAGACGCTCGGCACGGCGCTCGGCGACTGGACCGCCGACACCGCCGGTCTGGGTTATACCGGGGCTGCGATTATCTACGGCGCGATGCTCGCAATCATCGCAGCGGCCTATTTCTGGACACGGCTACCGCATACCGCTCTGTTCTGGGCGGCTTTCGTACTGACCCGACCACTAGGCGCGGTACTCGGCGACTTTCTCGACAAGCCCATCGCTTCGGGCGGCCTTGCGCTCAGTCGTTATGGAGCATCCGCGGTGCTCATCGCATTCATTGCGCTGTGCCTGCTGCTGTTCCGGCAGCGACCAGCGCAATTTGGCCATTGACCAAGTTCAGTTTGACATCGTTCCCCCACGCAGCGGCAGGACTGACCGCGACGCCGGGTCGCGCGGCGTGATCAAGCCGGTGCCCATCACCCTCGAAGGCTTCGGCGTGCGGCTCGAACCCATGAGGCTCGAACACGCAGCGGAGCTCGAGGCGGCCGCGGCCGACGGTCGATTGTGGGAACTGCGTGTGACTTCGGTGCCTGCACCTGGCGAAACGGTGGCGTACATCGGTGCGGCGCTCGAAGGGGCGCGCGCCGGTCAGATGCTGCCCTGGGTCGTTCGCGACACGATCACGAACACCGTAGTCGGCAGCACGCGTTACCACGACATCGTAGCGCACATTGATCGCGCGGAAATCGGTTACACCTGGTATGCGCGACGCTGGCAACGCACGCATGTCAACCCGGCCTGCAAGCTCCTGTTGCTGCGTCACGGCTTCGATGATCTCGGGTGTGCCGTCATCGGGCTGCGTACCGATATTGACAATCATGCGTCGCAGCGCGCAATAGAATTTCTCGGCGCCCGCAAGGACGGTATCATCCGGCATCATGCGCTGCGGCGCGATGGCACGGTCAGGGATACCGTGATGTACAGCATCCTGCATCGCGAATGGCCAGAGATTGAAAGACGCCTGCTGGACAGGCTGCAGGTCTAGGCGGTCGGGCTGCGCGCCGCAAACATTTTTCGTGACCTGGGAGATCGATTCATGGCTGAGCACGGCGTCGACGTCAGCTGGACTCGTGGTGATCAGACATTCACGGACAACCGCTATAGCCGTCGCCACCAGTGGCATTTTGATGGCGGCGTCGATGTTACGGCATCGGCATCACCGCATGTCGTACCCCTGCCATACTCCTGCGAGAAAGCGGTCGATCCGGAGGAGGCATTTGTCGCTTCCCTGTCCAGCTGCCACATGCTGTGGTTTCTTTCCATCGCCGCCCAGCAGGGGTTTACCGTCGATCACTATCACGACCAGGCCCGCGGAATCATGGGTCGCGACGAAAGCGGACGGATTGCCATGACTGAAGTCACGCTGCGACCCCGTGTAACATTCTGTGGTGAACGTCAACCGACGGCAGCCGAGCACGAGCATATGCACGAGCGCGCACACGATGCCTGTTTCATCGCGAGCTCGGTGCGCACGCGCATATGCTGCGAGCCAGTGATGGCCTGAGCGATGTCGATTGCGCCGACATGGCAACCCGTCGTCCTGGTGCTTGCGGCGCTGTCGGTGCCAAGCACCGCACTTGCCGTATCGAGCGCAAATCGTCCACCCAACGTCGTGCTGATCGTCGCTGACGACCTCGGCTATGGTGATATCGGCAGCAGCGGAAACGATATCATCGCGACACCCAATCTCGATCGAATCGCCAGACGCGGCGCGCGCTTCACGCAATTCTATGCCAGCGCCAATGTCTGTTCGCCGTCACGCGCCGGCTTGCTCACTGGTCGCTACCCGGTGCGTAGCGGTCTCGCCTGGGACGTGGTGCATGCCGGCGATGAAGGTGGCCTGCCGACAGATGAGATCACCATTGCCGAAATTCTGCGCGCACGCGGCTATGCGACCTACATGGTCGGCAAATGGCATCTGGGCAATGCGATGCCATTCTGGCCGACAGGCCAGGGCTTCGACCATTTCCTGGGTGTGCCCTTCAGTAATGACATGCCGGGGTTTGCGCTGTACCAGGATGAGCAGGTCATCGAGCCCAACGTGGATCAGGCGACGCTGACCCGCCGATTTACCCGTGCAGCCGTCGAGTTCATCGAGTTGCCTCGCGAGCAACCGTTCTTTCTCTACCTGGCGCATACCGCTCCGCATATTCCCCTGCATCCAGGCGCCGGATTCGCGGGCAAGTCTGCCGCTGGTCACTATGGCGATGTCGTTCAGGAACTCGATGCCAGCACGGGCGAGATCCTGCGCGCATTGCGAAGCGCGGGGATCGCCGAGAATACCCTGGTCATATTCACCAGTGACAACGGCTCATGGTGGGAGGGCCGCAGCGGCGGACGCGGCGGCAAGGGTGAGACCTGGGATGGCGGCTTTCGCGTCCCGCTGCTCCTTGCCTGGCCGGGAGAGATCAAGCCGGCCTCGACGGTAACGGTGCCTGCCATGAACATCGATCTGCTGCCGACCATTGCGGCGGCTGCCGGCGCGGCATTGCCGGCTGATCGCATCATCGACGGACTGGATCTGTTGCCATTGACAGGTCGCGCAGGTGCTTCACACCATCACGAGTTCCTGTATTTCTTCACCAATGAAGAACTCGCCGGAATCCGCGCGGGTCGCTGGAAATTGTTGACGCACGCCTTCTACCGCCAGAGTCTCGGCGCACTGGAGAACTTCGACCTCCTGCCTGGCTTTGCAGCTCCGTATGCCTTGCTGTTCGACATCTCCGGACCAACGGGCGAATCCTATGACCTGTCGAGCCGCTATCCAGACGTTGCCGCACGGTTGAATGGGCAATTGCAGGCAGTGCGCGCCGAATTCAATGCACTTCGCAGGCATGCGCCGATGCCGGTCTATCCAGCCAGATGATGTCGCCGCAATCAGGGACCAGCGATTGTCCTTTCTGCACGCACGATCCCGTCGCGATGTCCCAACTGCACGCCATCGCGAAGCAACGGGTCACGACACTCTATCTCGACCGCGACCAAACCTATCGCGGCCATGTCGTGTTGATATTCACGCCGCGCCACGTCGCGCGGCTCGATCAGCTGTCGTTGCAGGAGTGGCTCGATCTCGCCGCCGATCTCTACGCCGCGCAAAGGGCCGTGGTGAAGGTCGTTGCACCGGACCATGTGAACACCGAGAGTCTCGGAAACGTGGTCGCGCATCTGCATTGGCATGTCTTTCCGCGCTATCGCGCCGATCCGCGTTGGCGCCAGCCGGTATGGATGACCAATGCGTCCGATATGCCGCGACAGCAACTGGCGGAGCAGGAATTTCTTGACCTTGCGGCAGCCATAGGCGCTGCCCTGGAGAGATCATGAACGCAATCGCACCGCGCGCGCGCCGCTTCGGGTGGATCGCATCGATGGGATTGGTCGCGCCGGCCGCAGTGGCGGAGGTCGAAGGTCCGGTGGGCGAGCCGTTGCAGGTACTGACCGAGCCCTATCTCCTCGGTTCGTGGACACGCATGGCGGAGATTTATCCCAGCCGGTTGATCGCCCGTGGTGGCGCCGTGCGCCCACTCGCGCGAGCCGACAGGAAGTTGACTTCCGTGCAATACACCCTGGACGGCAAGACATTCACGCTCGAGGACTATCTTCGGCGCAATGCCGTGACATCGCTGCTGGTCGTCAGGAACGGCCGGATCGCTTATGAGAAGTACCTGCGCGGAACCGATGCCAATACGTTGTTCGTATCCTGGTCCATGGCGAAATCTGTGACATCCACTCTGCTCGGGTTGCTCGTGCGGGATGGTGCAATCAGTTCGCTGTCGCAGCCCGCGGGCGCCTATGTCGCCGAACTCAACGAGTCTGGTTACGGCGATGTGCCATTGCGCGACCTGCTGCAGATGAGCTCGGGCGTCAAATTCGTCGAAGATAATTTCGACCAGACGAGTCGCGAGGGGCGGGCATGGATCGACGGTGTCATCGAGCGTCGACTGCCCTATAACCAGACCATACTCTGGTTTCATGAAAAGCTGCGACCGCCCGGCACGGCCTTTTATTACGCCAGCATCGAACCACAGGTCGTGGGTTGGGTTGTTCGTCGGCGCGCCGGCAAGCCGCTGGCGGAGTACTTCTCCGAGCGCATATGGCAAAAGCTGGGTGCCGAGCATGATGCGAGCTGGGTGCTGGACCGACCGGGTGGCATGGAGATCGCCAGCTGCTGCATCAACGCAACGACGCGTGACTACGCGCGATTCGGCCTCCTGTTCCTGAACGATGGACGGGTTGGCGACGAACAGGTCGTGCCTGCCGAGTGGGTACGCCTCGCGACACGACCCGATCCTGAGCGACCCTACCTGCATCCGGGCGCGATCGAAAAGCGCAACGGGCTCGGCTACCAGCATTATTGGTGGCTCTGGCCGGACGACGATGCCTACAGCGCGCTCGGTCACGGCGGGCAGTGGATCTACGTCAATCCGCGGCGCCAGCTCGTCATCGTGCAGACCGCGACCTGGAGTCCATCCGCCGAGGGGTCGGGTTATCCGGAAACCCAGGCCGTATTTCGGGCCATTGCCCGCAGCTTCGACTGAGTGATCATGAACCCGGGCAACAGCCTGCGCCTCGTTGCGCTCCTCGCCGCCATCATCGTCATCGCGCTTGCGGTGTCAGCGGTACACCCCTATGACCGGACCACGTGGTGGCTCGAGGTTTTTCCCGTGCTGATCGCCCTGCCGCTGCTTGCAGCGACTTGGGCGCGATATCCATTGACACCGCTCGCCTACGGCCTGATTGCCCTGCACGCATTGGTCTTGATCCTCGGTGGCGCCTATACCTATGCCCGCGTGCCGCTCGGCTTCCTGTTGCAGGACGCATTCGACCTTGCGCGCAATCCCTATGACCGGATCGGGCACTTCTTCCAGGGCTTCGTGCCGGCCTTGCTCGCGCGCGAGATCCTGCGGCGCGGGCACTACGTACGAGGTCGCGCCATGCTTGCCTTCATCGTGCTCGCGATCGTACTGGCAATCAGCGCCTGCTATGAACTCATCGAGTGGGCGGCCGCCCTGGCATTGGGACAGGGAGCCGACGAATTCCTGGGGACGCAGGGCGATGCCTGGGATACGCAATGGGACATGTTCATGGCGCTCATCGGCGGAAGCTGCAGCCTCGCAGTGCTCTCCCGCTGGCATGATCGCCAGTTGGCGAACCTGACCGGACGCCAGTCGATTTGACCTGAAGCCTATCTCGTCAGGCCAGGTGAGCGGCATAATGAGCGCAGCGATGACGAGCACTGCAAAAGACAATGTCCTGCGCACCGAGCGCCTCACGCTGCGCCAGCTCGACATGGCTGATGCCGAGTTCATTCTCGAATTGCTGACCGATGCAGATTTCAAGCGATACATTGGCGATCGCGGCGTTACGGATCTCGCCAGTGCGCGCCGCTATATCAACGAAGGACCGCGCGCGAGCTACGCAAGATTCGGCTTTGGGCTGCTCAGGGTGGGGCTTGCCGAGGACGATCGCGCCATCGGCATCTGTGGTCTCCTCCAGCGCGACACCCTCCCGGATCCCGATATCGGCTTTGCCTTCCTGCCTGCCTGGCGTCGCAGCGGCTATGCCCTCGAAGCAGCGCGCGCCGTGCTCGACTGGGGACAACGGGAGCGCGCGATGCGGCGGATTCTCGCGATCGTGACACCGGAGAACGAGCGGTCCATCCGGCTGCTCGAGCGGCTCGGACTTCACCATGAAAGCGAAACGGAAGCGGATGCGAGCGGCAAACGCCTCAAGATATTCGCTTTGTCCTGAGGGGGACTGATCATGCACAGGAGCCGTCTCGCCGGCTTTATCATCGATTGTGAGACCGCGGATCCGTCCGCCGCAGCACAGTTCTGGTCGGCGGCGCTCGGCATGCCGATGACCGCGCTGCCGGGGGAGGAGGGCGAGAAGTACGTGCGCCTCGAGCCGCAGGCGATGCAGCTTCATGTCGAAGTGCAGGCAGTGAGTCATGCAAGCCGCGTTCACCTCGATATCGAGACCGACGACATCGAAGCCGAAGTGCGTCGCCTCGAACGGCTCGGCGCGAAGCGGCTCGAGTTCGTGCATACCTGGTGCGTGATGCTGGCGCCCACCGGCCAGAAGTTCTGCGTCGTTCGCGCCAGCAATCCGGATTTTTCGTCGACTGCGCATCACTGGGACTGACACGAGTCCTGCAGGAGGAAATCAATCGTGCGTTACGCGCCGCAACTTTTCGTCAACAACAAGCGCTGGGCAAGGGAACGTACCCAGGTCGACCCGGAATTCTTCACGAGATTGTGCGGTCTGCAGGCGCCGGATTACATGTGGATAGGTTGCGCCGACAGCCGCGTTCCTGCGAACGAAATCGTCGGGCTTGCGCCCGGAGAGATGTTCGTACATCGCAACATCGCCAATATCGTGCCGACCACTGACGTCAATTGTCATTCGGTCGTGCAATATGCGGTGGATACGCTCGGCGTGGAGCACATCATCGTCTGTGGACACTATGAATGCGGTGGCGTGCGCGCGGCGCTGGGCCCGGCCGTTGCGGAGCCCCTCGAGTCATGGTTGCAGCACCTGAGAATGGTCGTGGATGCGCATCGCGCGGAACTCGATGCACTGCCGGACGAAGCGGCGCGCTGGCGCAGATTATGCGAGCTCAACGTCCTGGCGCAGGTGCGTCAGGTTGGCAGCCTCGCGATGGTGCGCCGGGCATGGGATCGCGGTCAGAAATTGTACGTGCACGGCTGGATATACGATCTGCACGATGGCCTGCTGCGCGATCTTGGTGCCACGCTTGCATCCGACGTCGTGAGCTAGCTGGCGTTGGCGAGAGAGCCGAGCCCGAGCACCTGGCAATAGCGGCGGTCGCAGTCATCGCAGCGTCCACGCGAACTGCACCAGCGCAGACTCTTGCCATTGACGCGGCACCAGAATAGCCCTTTGGGGTCGGCATCCACTTCGCGCAGCAATGCGATGAAGCTCGAGTCAGACGCATGCGGCCGGTAGCGCCGCCAGCCGCGCGGGTCCGCCACGTGCAGAGTCCAGCGGCCCGTTGAACCGGAAAATCTGAACTGGGCGATAGCGACCGGATGCGGCGCACCCGGCACACCGCAGAATGAACGCAATTCGTGCAATGTCACCCGGGTGTCATCGAGCCGCCAGCCCAGTCGCACGGCATAGCGCGCGCTCGGCGGGCAGATACGCGCGCAATAGGCGTCAAGCGTGCGTCGCAGAATTCTTTCGGTCAGTGCCGGTAGTTGCGCCAAGCGGTCCTCGATGTTATCTCGCGCCCTGTTATGCTACGAGCGAGCGGGCAGCTCGACAACATGCGGCATCAGGACCTAAGCGCAAAGTTTCGCATTGCAATTCCGCCGCGGCCGGTGCCGGCGGCCAAGCGCGTCATGTGGTGGTTGGTGCTGCGGCTCGCGCGCTGGCGGCTTGGCATGGCGCTGCTGCGCCGCTGGCTGGGCTGATCAGCTCGTCGGCGTGCGCAGTTCGATGACCTCGGTGCCCGCCTCGACGCGCATGGGTTTGATCGCGTGTCCCTGGGTGATCGCAACATAGGTTGCCTGCTGGCGCTCGAAGCAGCGCTGCCAGGTGAACTGCGATACGACGCGTTCGCGCGCAGCCAGGCCAAGCTGCGCGGGGTTTCTCGAATACAGCGTATCGATGGCCTCGGCAAGGCTCGCATCGTCAAGCGGCTCGGCAAGCTGACCCACCTGTTCGTCCACGAGTTCCGGAATGGCGCCGGCCCTCGCCGCGACCACTGGTCGCCCGCAGGCCATCGCCTCGAGTATCACAAGGCCGAATGTTTCGCGCGTTCCGGCATGGACCAGAGCATCGGCAGAGGCGAGCCACTGCGACAGTTCGACCGGATCGCGGCAATAGGGGATGCGGGTGACATTGCTGGCCGGCCGCGCCAGGGTATCACCGCCGATCAGCAGCAGATGGTAGCGCCGCCCGAGGCGCGCAAATGCGCGCAGCAATACCTCGATATTCTTCTCCTGCGAGAAGCGCCCGGCATAGACCAGCAGCCTGGTACCGGGGGAAAGGTTGAGACGCGTGCGCGCTTCCTCGTTGCGACGCGCCGGATGGAATACCGTGGCGTCGACGCCGAGCGGCTGCAGGCTCGTGTACCGGACGCCTAGGTCGTTGAGGTACTCGCACATGAAGCGGCTCGGAGCGAACACGACATCGAAGCGCGAATACAACCAGCGCACATAACGTCGTACCTGTGATTCGATTCGAGCGCCGTATCGCTGCCCGATGATGCGCGGCAGATTGGAGTGGTAGAACGCGCAAACCGGAATGCCATGGCGCTGGCCATGTCCCGCCGCCACCCACGCGGTGTGGAATGCGTCGCCCACCTCGATGCAGTCCGGATCGAGGATGCGCATCGCCCGTGACCAGGCACGCGGATTGAGCGGCAGGCGATAGTTGAATGTGCCCGGGACCTTCCAGCCCGCCACGGTGCTGATCGCGCCAGCCTCGAACTGCGTGGATTCGCCTGGAACGAGGACGCTGTGCCGCCAGCTCGAATTGACAGCAAACCAGCGTTGCTTGGCGGTGAGATAGCTTTTTACACCGCCGCTGGTGGGCGAGTAGAACAGGGTTGTATCGAGAAGATGCATGGGGTGCAACCCGTTATACTGTAATGAATGCGCCGCTGCCGCTCAGCGGGAGATTCCACTCGCTGCGCGGTTGCCTGTCAAGCTCGGGCTTGACTGCAAGCATTGCGCAACGGGAGTAGAAAATGAAGCAGCATTTGCGCGTTCAGGTACTGGTTTTCGCGGCTTTTTTCAGCGTCTCGACAATGCCGGCTCGAGCGGACGCGGCGAGTATCGATGACAGCATCGCCGCAGTCGCGCCCGCTGTCCTCGAATGGCGACGCGATTTTCACCGCAATCCGGAACTGTCAAATCGTGAATTTCGCACCTCCAAGATCGTTGCCGCGCATTTGCGCAAGCTCGGTCTGGAAGTTCGTACCGGCATCGCGCACACCGGCGTGGTCGGCATACTGCGCGGCGGACAGGCCGGCCCGGTGATTGGCCTGCGCGCTGACATGGATGCCCTGCCTGTCATCGAGCAGACCGACCTGCCGTTTCGCTCGCTCGCCAAGGCTGAATACCGCGGCGACACGGTTGGCGTCATGCACGCCTGCGGGCACGATGTGCACACAGCGGTGCTGATGGGCGTTGCCCAGGTCCTCGCCGCAGCGCGCGCCGACCTGCCGGGCACGGTGATGTTCGTGTTTCAACCGGCCGAGGAAGGCGCGCCGGTCGGCGAACAGGGCGGCGCGAGCCTGATGATCAAGGAGGGGTTGTTCGCCGATATCAAGCCGGAGGCGATGTTCGGTCTACATGTCATGGCCAATCTGCCCGCGGGCCTGATCGGATACCGTGCGGGACCATTCATGGCGGCGTCGGATTTCTTCAGCATCAATGTGCGTGGCCGGCAGACGCACGGCGCGCGACCTTGGGGCGGCGTCGACCCGATCGTCACCAGCGCACAGATCATCAACGCGCTGCAGACGATCGTCTCCCGGCAGATCGACATCACCGAAAATCCCGCGATCGTTACCATTGGCGCCATCAAGGGAGGCGTACGTTACAACATCGTTCCCGATGAAGTGGAGATGCTGGGCACACTGCGTACCTTCACCGGCGAGCAGCGCAAGGACATACTGGAGCGCATGGAACGTATCGCGCAAAATGTCGCGCTGGCCAATGGTGCAACCGCGACGCTCACGGTCAATCCGGGCAATAACCCGGTGACCTACAACAACCCCGAACTGACCGAGCGAATTTTGCCGTCATTGCGCGCCGTCGCAGGCGCCGATCAGGTCAAGGGGCTGTCGCTCATTACCGGCGCCGAGGATTTCGCCTACTATGCGAAGGAAATTCCCAGCGTGTTTTTCTTTGTCGGTGTGACGCCGCGTGACCAGAATCCATTGGCTGCGCCATCCAATCATTCGCCGCTGTTCTTCGTGGACGAGTCCGCCATTCCCGTCGCGACCAGGGCGTTGACGCGCGTAGCGCTCGATTATCTGCGGGGCGGCGCCACGCACTGACGGGCGATCGCAGCCAGCGGATGGAAATCGAGTTTTTCGGCGCCGCCGGCGAGGTGACGGGATCCTGTCACATCCTGCGCGTCAATGGACGCGAGCTGCTGCTCGACTGCGGAATGGTGCAAGGCGGGCGCGACGCCTATCTGCGCAATCGCGAAGCATTTCCATTTCAACCCGGCAGCATCGATGCGGTCCTGCTGAGCCACGCGCACATCGACCACTGTGGGCGCCTGCCGCTGCTGGTCAAACGTGGCTATCGCGGTCCGATCTATACCAATCGGGCCTGTCGCGACCTGTTGCCGATTCTGCTGCGCGATTCGGCTTCGCTCGCCGTGCGCGACGCACAGCGAGTCAACCGCCATCGCAAGGCCGGCGCACCGGCGGTCGCACCGCTCTACGATGAGGACGACGCCGAACAGGTCCTGCGTCTGGTACGCGCCGTCGATTACGACAAGCCATTCGAAGTGATGCCCGGCGTGACCCTGCTCGTACGCGAGGCCGGTCACATCATGGGTTCGTCGAGCCTTGATCTGCAATTGCAGGAGGGAGGGTTGCACCGTCGCCTCGTGTTCAGCGGCGATCTCGGTCAGTACGACTCACCTATTCTGCTGGACCCGTTTGGTTTCGAAGCGGCGGATGTCGTGCTGATGGAGACCACCTACGGCGGGCGCCGGCATCGCGATCGGACTGCCACCGAGGCGGAATTCGGTGAGATCCTCGGCGCGGCGCGCAGGTCCGGCGGCAATATCATCATTCCTGCCTTTGCCATAGGCCGCAGCCAGGACGTGTTGTACATGCTGGCTTCGCACTATCGCGAATGGCAGGTGGACGAGTGGCAGGTATTCCTCGACAGCCCGATGGCGATCGAGGCAAGTGAGGTCTACTGGCGCCATACGGAACGCTACGACGATGATGCATTGGCACTGCGACGGCGGATTTCGCGCATGCCGGAGCTTCCGAATCTGGTCCTGTCGAAGACGCCACATCAGTCGCAGGCGATCAATGCGATCAAGTCGGGCGCCATGATCATCGCAGGCAGCGGGATGTGTACCGGCGGGCGGGTGCTGCATCACCTGAAACACAATCTCGAACGCTCGAGCTGCCATGTGGTCATCACCGGATTCCAGGCGCCGGGTACACTAGGCAGACGACTGGTTGACGGCGATGAAGAAGTTCGAATTCATGGCCAGAGCGTGCCGGTGGCTGCAACAGTGCATACTCTGGGCGGTTTGTCGGCCCACGGTGACCAGGAGGACCTGCTGCGTTGGTACGGGTCTTTTGCCAACCGGCCGCCGGTCTATCTGGTGCATGGCGATCCGGAGGCTGCGCAGGCATTTCGCGAACGCCTGGCGGGTTTGGGCGCCCAGGGTCAGCTGACCGAGCCCGGGTTGAGAGTCGATCTGGCGGACTTGCGGAGGTAGGTTCCATGATGCAAAGCACAATCAACAAATCCTTGCGCGCCGGACTGCTGGCCGTGCTGGCAGCAATCACGTCGGGCTGTGCCGGCGGCGGCCGCGCGCCCGACCTGCCGCCACTGCTGCTGGTCGCCGGCGCGACCGGAGGTACTGGACGGGAAGTCGTCACCCAGGCACTGGCCCGGGGCTATCGGGTACGTGCGCTGGTTCGCGACGAGGCGAAGGCGCGCGAACAATTCGGTGATTCGGTGCAATACGCGGTCGGTGACGTGCGCAATGCCGGTTCCTTGTCCGGCGCCATGGCAGGTGTCAGCTACGTGATCTCGGCCGTCGGTTCGAACAGTCGCCGCGAGCCCGACAACAAGCCGGAGCTGGTCGATTATGGCGGTGTCAAGGCGCTGGCCGAGGCCGCGCGCGAAGCGCGTGTGCAGCAGTTCGTGCTGGTCTCGTCCATGGGAGTGACGCACGAAGATCACATGCTCAATCGCATCCTCGACAACATCATGATCTGGAAACTGCGGGGCGAAAACAGCCTGCGCGATTCAGGAGTCGACTACACCATCGTGCGTCCCGGGGGCCTCAACAACGAGGCGGGCGGCAAACTCGGCATTCGTGTCCTGCAGAGCGACCCGAAGGATTCGGTCGGGCAGATACCCCGCGCCGATGTCGCTGCCGTGTGCGTCAACGCCCTGGGCAATCGATCGGCCATCAACCGCACGCTGGCAATCGTCTCGGATCCGACACGCGGTCCTGCAGACTGGGCGAGCTTTTTCGTTGGCTTGAAACCGGATGAGCGATGACGCGGCGCGCGCCGGTGCGCTGGCGCGCCTGCTGAATCGTGTTGCCCGGGTCGAAGCGCGCGAATCGTCCGCGGTAGTCATCGCCCTCCTGTTGTTCTTCTTCGTGCTGGGCGGCTACTTCGCGGTGCGTCCGGTGCGGGAAACTATCGGCACGCTGCTTGGCCGCGAGCGCGTGGGGGAGCTCTGGGGCTACACGGGCATTGCAGCGATCGCGATCGTGCCGATCTATGGCGCATTGGTCGCACGCGTCCGCCGCGGAGTGTTGCTGCCCGCGATCTATGCCATCGTTGCGTTGTCACTGTTCGGCTGCGCTCTTCTTTTCGCCCGCGAGTCGAGCGCCAGCTGGGCGGGTGAGTTCTTCTACGTCTGGATCAGCGTGCTGAATCTGCTGCTGGTGTCCGTGTTCTGGAGTTTTCTGCTGGAACTGTTCGATACCGGCCAGGCGAAGCGTCTGTTCGGGTTCATCGCTGCCGGCGGTACGGCGGGCGCGCTGCTTGGGCCGGTGCTTACGGATCTCAGCGTCCAGCACATCGGTAACAGCGGCGTGCTCGTGCTGGGCGGCGTGATGTTCACGGCGGCGATCGTCTGCCAGCGCCTGCTGATCAACATCTGGAAGACGGCGCCCCTGCAGGTTGCAACGACGGCGGACAGGGCCCTGGGCGGCAATCCCTTTGCCGGATTCGCACTGGTGCTGCGCTCGCCCTACCTGCTGGCCATCGCCTTGTATGTCGTTTTCATCTCGGTGCTGAATACCTTTCTGTATTTCGAGCAACTGCGCCTGGTGGAGTCGACCTTCGCCGACGTCGAGAAGCGCACGCAGGTATTCGCGCGGCTCGATTACAGTGTGCAGACACTGACGGTGCTCTCGCAGGTTTTCCTCACCGGCCGCATCGCACAACGATTTGGTGCGGGTGCGCTGCTGGTGCTGGTGCCGCTTGCGATGATCGGCGGCTTTGCCGCCCTCGCCATGGCGGGCAGCTTCGCCGTGCTCGCCGTGGTATTCGTGCTGCGGCGCTGGGGCGAATATGCATTCATCCGGCCGGCGCGAGAAATGCTCTTCAGTACGCTCGATGCGCAAAGCAAGTACAAGGCCAAGAACCTGATCGATGTGCCGGTCTACCGTGTCGCGGACTGGACGACGGCACAGGTGCGCAACTGGCTGGAGTCGGGGATGCTGGGCGCGACCGGTGTGGCCTGGCTCGGCGCCGTGATCGCAGGTGCCTGGGCGATCAACGGCTGGTGGCTCGGGCGCCGGCATCGCGAACGCGCAACGCTTCAGCCTTGAGCGCAGCGGCCGCGATCGCGACCGCTCAGAGTGCCGCGGCGAAGCGCTGTTCCGGGGCCTCGCGCTTGTCCTCATCCCGGCGCATCTCGCGCAATGCGTCGATCAGTGCCTCGGCGCTCGCGAAACGATCCTCGACGCGCTTGGCGAGCAGCCGGTCGATGATGGATTGAAATTCGCTCACGTCGTCGGGCAGGCGCGGGATGTCGCCAGTCACGTGCGCGTTGAGCACCTCCATCGCGGTGGCGCCCGTGAAAGGCTTGCGCTCGGCGAGCAGCTCGAAAAAGATCACTCCGAGACTGTACAGGTCCGTGCGCGCATCCAGCACCATGCCCTGCGCCTGCTCGGGGCTCATGTAATAGGGTGAGCCACGCAAAACGCCCGTGCGCGTGCTGCCAGCCTCGCCATTCGCTTCGCGCGCCAGGCCGAAGTCGATCAGCACGATGTCGTCGTTGTCGCGCAGCATGACATTGTGCGGTTTGAGGTCGCGGTGAATGAGCCCGGCCGCATGGACCACTTCGAGCGCCTGCGCAATGCGGGTGACGTAGCGCAGGGCCTCGTTCGCGTTCAGTGGATCGCGCATGCGCGCCTTGAGGTCCCCGCGCGCGAAATACTCCATCACCAGGTATTCGCGACCCTCATGCACACCATAGTCATAGATCTGCACGATGGAGGGATGCTCGAGCGCCGCGATGGCAGCGAACTCGCGCGCCAGCCGCTGTCGCTCCTGGTCCTGGTTGGCGACCTCGGCGTTGATGACCTTGATGGCCACATCGCTCTGCGACTCGTCGCTGAAGGCCTTGAAAACCGTCGCCTTGTCCGAGGCGCCGAGGCGCTCCTGCAGCCGGTAACGCGGAATCGAGAAGTTGGGACCCGGGGCATTGGCCGCGACATCCGAATGCATCGCCGCCTCGACGCGGCGCTCGATGACCCGCGCGATGACCTGCAGCGCCTGTTTGATGCGCTCCGAAGTCAACAAGCGTCGCGGCAGATAATCGACAGCGCCGAGGCGCATGGCCCGCACCGCGGTGAGTTCATTGCCGTCCTGGGCAACCGCCACCAACGATGGCAGATTCGACTGCTTGCGCAACTCGCGCAGCCAGAACAGGCCCTCGGACTTGGGATCCTCGGGGCTGTCGCCGAACTCGAGATCGAGGAAGATCAGATCGCAGTCGCGATCGGTCAGTGTGCGACGCTTGCGCGAAAATTCATTGACATCGAGGAGCCGTACGCCGCAGTCGGGCCAGATCGTGTCGATGTGATGACGCAACCAGGAGGCATACTTCTGGTCGCGACTGACGACGATGATACGGTAGGCCACGATCGCGCCCGGTCATTGCAGCGAGAAACGCAGGCGCAGCCGGGCACGTTGCGTGACGGCCGCGCCATCGCGCATGACCGGCTCATAACGCCAGCGACTAACGGCGGTCAGTGCGGCGCGGTCGAAAGTGCCATCCGGTTCGGAGTTCAGTACGCGTGCATCCGCGACACTGCCATCAGGCATGACGCTGAACTCGACTTCCACCCAGCCCTCGATGCCACGGCCGCGCGCGGCCTCCGGGTAGTTCGGCGCGACATAGCGATTGAGCTTGAGCGAGCCTGCCGCTACCACGGTGTTGGCCGCCGCCGCCCGAGCCTGGGCATCGGTTATCTGTTTGCGCACCGCACCGACATCGCCGGCACCAGCGCCTGCACGCTCGGCTTCGCCGAGCCAGTTGCTTGCGCCAGTGAAATCCGCCCGCGCCAGCGCGAGGCGCGCTTCGTTCAAGGTCTCGCGCGCGAAGGCGGCGCGTGCGTTGACCGTGCTCGGGTGCTGCGGATCGGTTCGCTGCAGCGAGTCGAGGTAGAAGCGCGCGCTGTCATTGGCGGGCGTCAGGAGCCGGTTGGCGGTGAGGCGCTGGTTGAACAACCCTGCCAGCCTCGTGAGGTCGTTGTTCTTGACGGCTGTGGTGCGCGTCGCAAGGGTTTCGCGAATCTGGGCAATCGTGCCCCTCGAAACGCCGCTTTGCTCCGCAGCGCGCAGCAGCTGCTCGGTGTTGTCCGTGTCGGCCGCTTCCGCTGCGGTGCGCGCATCGCTGATCAGGCGGTTTGCGAGCGCCCGCTGGGCTTGCTTGACCGAATTGTTGTCGGGCGCGAGGGCAGCCGCGGATTCGATATAGAACTGGGCGTTGTTACCTGCCGGATTGATGATCGCGCCGCTGCGCAGGCGATCGGTGGCCTGGCGCAGCAGGTCACCAACGCGCGTGTCGACCTGCTGCTGCTCGTAGGCGCGACGCGTCTCGGAGACCAGCGAGGCATTCTGGTTGGCCCCAGGCGCTTCGCCCAGGACTTCGATGGCGCGATCGAGATTGCCGCTTGCGGCGGCACGTCGCGCACGCAAGAGAACGGCGCGCTCGCGTTCCTTGGCAAGCTGCGTGCTCAAAAAAGCGATGCGCGCATGCTCGGGGCGCAGTTCGCGCGCGAAGCCGAGCAGGCTCTCGGCAACGTCGAGTTGTTCGGCCACGAACGCGGACTCGACGCTCGCCAGGAGTTTGTCGACTACGGCGTCGATGCCGCTCTGTGCAGTGGCATTATCCGGCGCCAGCTTGAGAACATCGCGATAGAGCGCCGCTGCGTTCTCGGTCTCCGGAGTGACGAGATCGCCCTTCTCGAGCGCCGCCGCCGCGCGTTGCAGCAGCCCAGCGATTTCAGTTGCCGGCCCTTTGTTCTGGCCCGTCGTTGCCGGGGTTGCCGTTGAGGTCCCGCCGGGTGACGTCTCGCGTTGCAGGAACCACCAGGCGCCTGCGCCGACGCACACGAGCGCTGCAATCGCGGCGAACAGCGCGGCTCGCGGCGGCCCGGCTGGCTTGGTGCGCTGCGCCTTTCGCGCTTCGACGGCAACTCGCGCCGCGGCAGCGGCGGCTTCGGCCTCGGCGGCGATGGTGATGGCATGCTCTTCATCGTGGCGACGCATCGCGGCTTCGATGAACAGGCGTACCCGCTGTGCGGAGACCGGCTTGTGCAGGAAGCGATAGACGGTACCGTCGGTCACGAGCGGTGACAGGGGCACCTGATCTTCTGTCGTGCCGGCTACGACCAGTACGAGATCGGGAAACTGCCGGCGCAATTTGCTGCAAAGCTGATCGACTGGCTCGGCGATGGCTGCGCTGTCGAGCAGGGCAACACCAGCGGCGGCGCTGACGATGCGGTCCGTGAGCTCGGCCGCGCTCGCAACCCGCAGGAGCTCGTGGCTTTCGCCGACCACGTCGCCGAGCGTATGCAGAAGCGTGCCATCGACTGATAGCACAGCAATGCTCATGCCCGTAGCGGCAGCCGGTTTTTCAAGCACTGGGCCGACCTCGTGGATCGCTTTTGCCGTCGAGCCAAATTCCAATGCAGTATGCCCCGCTGCACGGTGGAAAACTGGCTCTTTGTACCGCGTTCGGCCGCTTCCGGTCCGTGACGCGGGTCATCGCGTGAGACTAACGCGGTCGATGCCGATTGCAAGGCCCGCCTCGGCGATGCCGGAGGCGAGTACGGGGGCTTGCGGTATCGGCGCCTTGCGCGTATTAAATAGGAAAAACGTCGATCCGGTCACAAACCGCCGGACACAACTGGGGGAAATCCATGCTCGATGCAATACGGCGATGGTGGTCGCTCGATGCCCGCGATGAAAGCCAGACCGCGGACAATCCGCTGGAACCGTTGCGCGATGAGCAGCGCCGCGAGACGGGACCGCTGCTGACGCTGGCATTCGGCTGGGGATTTCTGGTCACCGGCCTTTTCGTCGGGGGATCCCTAGGTGCCGGCCTGCCATTTTGGCCCGATCTCCTGCGCAACGCGCTCTACGGCAACCTCATCAATTTCGTGATCGGAGCGCTGGTGGGCTACATGGGCTATCGCACGGCCTGCAACAGCGGACTCCTTTATAGACTCACCTACGGCAACGTGGGTGCCGCATTGCCGGTGCTGTTTCTGGCCGCACTGACCATAGGCTGGCAGGGCATCGTGGTCGGCGCCTTCGGGCTCGCCTGGGCGGGCAGTTTCGACAGCCCATGGTTCTATCCGGTGGCGATCTTCGCGGGCATTCTCTATACGGTCACCACCTATTTCGGAGTGCGCGGACTCGAGCGGGTCGCGGTGCCTTCGACGATCGTACTCATCCTGGTGGGCATCTACGCCGGCTACATCAATATTGACCGCGCCGGCGGCGTGGAAGCCTTCCTGGCGAAGTCGCGCGACGTGGCTGCTGCGCAACCCATGACTGACATGCAGGCCATCAACCTGGTCATCGGTTCGTGGATCGTCGGTGCCATCGTGATGGCCGAGTACACGCGCTTTGCGCGCAAGACCTGGGTGGCCATCGCGATACCGTTCATCGTATTGGTCATCGCGCAGTTGTTCCTGCAGCTGGTTGGCGCAATGGGCGGCGTCGTTTCCGGCACCTTCGACTTCACCGCATACATGCGCACGGTGGGCCCGGTAATCGCCATGTTCGGCATCATTGCGATGAGTCTCGCGCTATGGACTACGGGCGATGCGAACCTTTACCTGCCATCGATCCAGACCGCGAGCGTGTTTCGTCGGCCCAAGCGGGTGATGGTGGTTATTTGCGGACTCGCGGGCACCGTGCTCGGACTCGGCATCTACCAGCACTTCATGACCTGGATCGACCAGCTTGCGCGCATCGTGCCGCCACTGATCGGACCGGTCATCGTCGATTACTATGTGTTTCACAACCGCAGCTATCGCAACGATCTGTTGGCCCGATTGCCGGCGGTGAATCCGCTCGCGATCATCGCCTGTGTAGCGGGCATCGTCTGCGCCTATGCCTATACCCCGGCGTGGATTGCGGCCGGATTGTTCGGGTTGTTCGTCTCGATGCTGACCTACGCGGCGCTCTTCGTCGTTGCTCGTCTGCTCGGTGTGCGCGTCGGCTACGCCCGCGCGCAAGCGGACCGATAGCCCGCGCAATGCCGCGCTGGGTGGGTGCTGGCGCGCTGGCGCTCGCACTCTGCGCGGCGTCGTCCCTGCTCGCGCGCTGGTTCTGGCCTGGCGAGCTCGCGGTCAATTTCGTATTCCAGCAGCTACTCGCCTGTGCCGCGCTCGCCGCGCTCGCCTGGCGCGGACGGCTTTGGCGTTCATTGGCGTGGCTTGCGCCGAGCGCCGTCGTTTGCGCCTTCCTGCTCGCGCGACAACCGCCGCCCGCGACTGTCGCCGAGCGCAGGACCGACGCCGCGCTTACCTTGATCGTTGCGAACATGTTCTATCGAAACGAGGAAACCCATCGCCTGGCGCAGTGGCTGCGTGAGCGCAATGCGGACATTGTCGTGCTGAGCGAAATGAGCGAGGCACGGGTGCACGCCGCGCTGGCGGAGCAATTCGCCTACCGGTACTGCAATGGTGCAGTCGGCACCGGTGCGCTGTGTGTCGCCTCGCGCGTGGCTTTGCAGGATGTCTCGACGGTGCGGCTCTCGGCTGAGGGTCCGCGCGAATTGACGATGTCCTTGAAGTGGCGCGGCCAGCGCATCCGTCTGCTCGCCGTCCATCTGACCTGGCCGCTCACACCAGGTCACCTCAGCAGGCGCGACGCCGAACTCGCCGCAATGCGACGCTGGCGCGGCGAGTCGGCCGATCCGGTGATCATTGCAGGCGACTTCAATCTCTCGCCAGCATCGCCCCGCTTTGCGGCTTTGCTCGCGGACACCCATCTCCGTTGGCTGTCGCCGCCCATGGCGCAGCGTGCGACCTGGCCGGCCTGGTTTCCGCCCGTAGGGCTTGCAATTGACCATATACTCTTCGATGAACGCCTACGGCCGGTGGCGGTCGCGCGTGGCCCGCGCATTGGCTCGGATCACTGGCCCCTGCTCGGGCAGTTCGAACCCGGCAGCCGGGCATCCGCCGGGAACATGCGCTAGCGGCGCCGGTCGGAAAAGGAAGTACGCAGCAATGGACAAAATACCAATGACAGCAAGATCCCTATGGACCGCCTGCGCGCTCTGCCTGCTGTTTGCGGGTGCAGCAAGCGTGTCACACGCCGATTCGGCAACGGGCGCGCAGCGCAAGGCAGCCGAGGAATACCTGGCCGCCACCGCGAGCGGCAGCGCCCAGGCGCTTGCTTTCGCAATCCACCCCGATGAGCTCGCGGCATTGCGCGAGCGCATACTGAAGCAATTGCGCGATGAGAACGAGAAAGCCGACAACACCATTCGTACGCGCTTGTTCGGTGTCGCGGCGCCGCTCAACGATCTCGAGCGCCTGACACCCGTCGGTTTCTTTACTCGCCTCGCCGATCGGCTGGTATGGCGCGGGCGTGTGTATGAAAGCCTGTCGGCGCTTTCCGCGACGCCGGACAGCAACGGCGTCGTGCACCTGATCGTCCGCGGCAAGCAGCCGCGCGAGCGCGGCCGGCAGCAGGTCATCGAACTGGTGACCATCATGCCCTATGGCAAGGATTGGAAGTCCGTATTGCCACTCGAATTGGCGGCACAGATCGAGGATCTCATCGATGGTCGCAGCGCTGCCAATGTCGGCGCCGCATCGGCGGCACCTTCGAGCGCAAAACGCAAGAGCGAGAACACCCCGGAGATTCGTGAGCTGCTCGACCGCGCCGAGCGGGTGTTGCTGGCCGAGGATTGCGAAGGCTATTACAGCGATGTCATGAGTCCGAATTTCCAGCGCCTGCTGTCCAAGACCGCGCGCGAAACGCTGGTCAAGAACTGCCACAACAGCCTGGGTACCCGCGAGACGCTGTTGGCGGCCGTGCGCCTGGTGCGGGAACTCCCTCCCGCCTACGAGTACGACAACAAGCGCGCTGTATACGACGTATCCGACAAAGGCCTGCCTTTCGATCGTTACGTACTCGAGTTGATCAACCGTCGCTGGTACGTAGCGGAGTGAATGACCGTTGAAGATTCGCGACGCCACGCCCGCCGACGCGGCGCTTTTGCACGAGTTGATACTCGACCTTGCACGCTACGAGCGTCTCGAGGACGAGGTGGTTGGCACAGCGCAGGATCTCGCGCGCCAACTGTTCTGCGAGCGGCCCCACGTGTTTGCGCTGGTTGCCGAATTCGACGGGCAGGCTGCCGGCTTCGCGCTCTATTTTTTCAATTTCTCGACTTTCCTCGCCCGGCCCGGTCTGTACCTGGAGGACTTGTTCGTCAAACCCGACTATCGCTCCAAGGGTGTCGGTCGGGCGTTGCTCGCTGCACTGGCGGCGCGCGCCATGGCTCGCGATTGTGGGCGTATGGAATGGGCAGTGCTCGACTGGAATGAACCGGCCATGGCGTTCTACCGGGGTCTAGGCGCCCAGGCGGTGAGCGAATGGCAGATCTTTCGTATGCGCCGCCCGGCGATCGAGCGTCTGGCGAACGAGGCCGAGCCTGCCGCTCAGTGACCGAGTGCGCCCAGTACTTTCTGCAGCAGGCGGCTGCCCTGGCCGACCGGATCTTTGCGCAACGCCTGCTCTTCGCGCGCCATCACCATGAACAGGCCGTTGAGCGCCTTGTCAGTAACGTAGGAGTCGATCGTGGCGTCGCGCTCGCTCACCAGGCCATAGCGTGACAGCTTGCCCGCGAGGGCGTCATAGCGGCTCGCAAGTTCCGCTCCCGCCGTAGTCTTCCTTACGATCGGCTGAAACCGGGTGCGCAGGTCCGCCTCGGTCGCGCGACGAAAGTATTGTGTCGCGGCATCATCGCCACCGGTCAGGATCTGCTTGGCATCGGTCACCGTCATGCGCGTGATCGCACCCTTGAAAAGCGCCGCCGCCTCAGGCACGGCTGCTTCGGCAGAGCGGTTCATGGCGACGACCAGGTCGTCGGCCTGTTTGTCCATGCCAACCAGCTTGAGAAGCGAGCGGGCCTTGGCGAGCTTCCCGGGCAGCGGAATCCGCACTTCCGGATTGCCGAGGAACCCGTCCTTGATGCCGAGCTTCGCAATGGCGCGCGATGCTCCCTGGGTGAGGGTCTCACGCAGTGCGCTGGTCGAGTCGGTCTGGCTGAACGCGTCGAGCACGCTGGCTGCATGCGCGGCTGCGCAGACCAGCAGCAGTGACAGCGAGCTCAGGCCGACGGCGGTCGTCGTGCGGCGAATTCCTTGCATGGTCATTTATGAGTCCTTTCCGTACTTGCGCCGATGCTCGAGTTTCGCGCCCTTGATCCAGTTATCGCGCTTGATGCGTCCCTGGAATTCGGGGAGAAGTTTTTCGATGGCTTTGATATCCGCTGCCTTCCAGGCCGCGATCTGCGCAAAGGTGTTGATGCCATTGCGATTGAGCAGGCGCTCGATCTTGGGGCCGATGCCATGGATCAGTTTGAGGTCATCGCGACGTGGCTGCGCAGTCCGGGGCGGTGCCAGCGGCGGCACCACCCGGCGCGGCGCGGTCGCGGGCGTGACCTGCATGACCGCCGCCGCAGGCGGAGCACTGCGCAGCTCGTCGAGCTCGCGGCGCAAGCGCGCAATGTCGCGATCGCGGCCGTCGATGCTCTCGCGTGCGCTCGCCTGCAACTCGCCGAAGCGACGCTGACAATCCTGCAGGTCGCCCGCCAGTTTCTCCTGGCGCGATGCCGAGGCGCGCAACGATGCCAGCTCCGCGGACAACCGCGCCTGCTGCTCGTCACCCTGTGCGCCAGCGCGTTCGCGGTCCGCGAGTCGCCGGCGCAGATCTTCGATATCCCGGCTGTACTGTGCGCAGCGTTGCTGTAGCTCACCCGCTTCACGCTCGCGCTCGGACAGGCTCGTGCGCAACTCGCCCAGCCGCCCGATTTCGCCGCGCAACGAGGCAATCTCGCTGTCGCGCTGTCCGAGCAGATTCTGCAGCTCATCATGTCGCGCAAGGCGTGTTCGCAGCATGGCGATTTCGCTGTCGCGGCCGGCAAGTTGCTCGCGCATCGGCTCGGCCTTGCCCAGACGCTCGCGCAGGCCGCCGATTTCGGTGTCCCGCTCCTGCAGCTGGCGACGCAGGATGACGAGTTGCTGCAGCTCGCCATCGAGCTCGCCGACCCGGGTACGAAGGCCATCGACGGTTTCATCCCTTGCGGTCACCTGCTGGCGCAGGCTGCGAGTCTCGTCGTCGCGAGCGAGCAATGCATCGCGCAGGCGGCCGAGTTCACCGGCGTAATCGCCATGCTCACCCTGCAATTTGTCGGCACGTGAGCGCTGTGCGTCGAGGTCGGCGCCCAGCCGCTCGATCTGATCGGCCTGTTCGTTGCTGCGATCGCGCCATCGATTGCATTCTTTCTCGAGTTCGGAGATGCGCAAGTCGCGTTGCGGCAGGAAGCCCGCCGCCTTTTCCAGCTGCTCCGCGCGCGTGGCCCGCTCCTGCAGCTGCGACTCGAGGTCGCCGAGGCGTGCGGCTGCACGATCCAGCTCGCCCTTGAGGCGGGCATGCTCCTGGGCAGCGGCCTGCAGTCGCGCGGTGCGCGCCTTGATCTCATCGCCCAGCGGTTCGAGCTGTGCGAGTCGGCCGCGCAGGCGCGTGGTCTCCGATTCGAGCAGCGTGCGCCTGCGGTCTTCATCCTGAAGTTTTCGATTCGCTTCGCCAAGACGCGCTTCGATGCGGCGCATCTGGGTGCGCTGCTCCTCGCTGTCACGGGTCGCGGCCGTGATGCGATTGTTGTGTTCGCTCTCGAGCGCAGCGATCTGCTTGCGGGTCGCGAAGCCGCGCAACCCGTGACCAATGAGCAGACCGCCAGCGAGCGCCAGCAGGCAAGGCAAGAGGTCGATGAGAATCTGCATGCGCCTACTCCCCGATCTGCACGAACTCGATGCGCCGGTTGGTCTGGCGACCCTCGTCCGTGTCGTTGCTGGCGATGGGTTTCTCATCGCCATAGCCTTTCACCACGAAGCGGTCGCGCCCGAGACCGACCGCCACGAGGTAATCGACGGCTGCGCGTGCGCGGCCCAGCGAGAGAATGCGGTTCTCGCGTGGATCGCCGACATTGTCGGTGTGACCCACCACATCGAATCGCGTACCGGGTGCGGCGGCGATGATGCGCGCGACTTCATCGAGCGTCTGGCGACCGCGCGCCGTCAGGGTCGTGCTGCCAGAGTTGAATTCGACGCTCTGCCGTTGCAGGAAATCCGAGAGCTTCGCCTGCACCGGTGGCACGGGCCGCAGACGTGTTTGATCGGCGAGCCGATACTGCCCGCCGAGGCCGGAGCGCGCCTCGGCAAGCACACGCTCGCGGGTTGCCTGGTCGGCCAGCTCACCCGCAATTTCCAGGACCTCGCCGTTGAAATTCGATTTGCCGAGCTGTGCGCTCTGCAAGGGAAGATACAGGGCGTCGGTCTCGACCCAGCTGCCGCGCGCGGCTGGATCGATGAGCACTTCATCGATGACGGGGCGCCCGCCATAGAGCTGCTCGGCGCGCCGGCGCACTGCATTGCGCAATTCCTCGCGCGGTAGTGTGCCGTATAGCCGTATTCGCTCGCCGTACTCGACGCCGAGCGACGCCGGGGCCGCCACGGCCGCTGTTTCGCTCGTGGCCGGAGCTGGCGCGTGTTCGCGGCGCGCGCACAGGAAGAGTGCGAGCAAGGCGAGTACGACGCCGGCGCCAATCTTGATGCTGTCTGTCATTGCCCGGCAACCTCTTGAAGCTTGTTGGTCTTGGCCAAGCAGCAGTCGGCAATTTAACTGTGCAATCAATGCTTTGCAAATCGCGCGCCACGCGAGATCAAGCGTCGATGCCGGCAGGCAGATCGCTATTGGCCTACAATGACGGTTCGGATTCGTCTTTTCACCGCAGCCAGGAGGCCCATCATGTCCGTTGCCCGCGTAACCGAACTCATCTCGGTGTCCAAGAAGAGCTTCGACGATGCAATCAAAAATGGCGTCAAGCGCGCCGCCAAGACCCTGACCGGCGTGACGGGTGCCTGGATCGCCGATCAGGAAGTGATCGTGCGCGGCGGCAAGATCGCCGAATATCGTGTCCGGCTCAAAGTCACGTTCGTCCTGAATGACTGAGTGCGTGCGCAGGCTGGCGGCGCGATTCGTGCCGGCGGGCCTCATAGCGATTTCGCTGCTGGCGGGCTGCGCCGCGGTCGAACCGGTCGCATCGACCGGTGCTGCCGCGCCGCAAGCCGCGGCACCCGCCGTAGCACCGGTGGCCGAGCTCTCGCAGAGCGAGCTGCTCGGCTGGATCAATCGCAATGACGGCGAGGCGCTCATCCTCGATGTTCGTACGAGCGATGAGTTCGCGGCCGGCCACTTGCCGGGCGCGGTCAATCTGCCGCACGATCAGGTTGCGGCGCGCATCGGTGAATTGGCGGCTTTTCGCGACCGTCCCGTGGTGGCCTATTGCCGCAGCGGCCGACGTGCCGGCATGGCGCTCGAAGTCCTGCAAAATGCCGGGTTCAAACAACTGAACCATCTGCAAGGCGATTACCTCGCCTGGCAGGAAGCGGACATGCCGATCGAAGGGGCGAGCCCGGCCACGACACCCTGAGCATCAGCCGGGAGCGGACCGCGGCAGTTCCTGAATCGCGACCACCAGCAGGCCCGGGCCACCGTGCACGCCGAGCGCGGCACCGACGGGAACGATGGGCGCGCAGTCGAGGTCCGGGCGCATGGCGAGCAGCGCGGCGCGCAGCTCGGCCGCGCGCTCGGCCGCATCGCCATGGCCAACTGCGGCTCGATAGCGTTGCCCCTTGCGACATTGGCGCACTACCAGGCGCGCGAAAGCCTGCACGCTGCGACCGCGGCCCCATAGCAGGCCGCCAACGCCAACCTTGCCATTGCTGCGCGTGCGCAATACGGGCGAGCAACGCAGCAAGTCCGCAATCGTCTGCGCGACCGGCGAGATACGGCCGCCACGCACCGCGTACTCGAGGGTTGCCGGCAGGGCGAAAGTCCAGGTGCGCGCAATGATGTGCTGCAGCTGCGCAAGCAATTGCGGCATGGTCGCGCCGCGCGCCGCGCACTCGGCGGCGTAGCGTGCGATCAGGCCCTGGCCGAGCGAGGCATTGCGGGTGTCCTGGACGTTGATGCCGTCGCAGGCGCATCGCCGGGCCGCCGCCGCCGCCGCGTCATGGGTACCGCTCACACGGGCTGTCACCGTGAGCGAGAGCACCTCATCGTGGTGTGTGCGCAGGAACTCGTACATGCGTCGGTAATCGCCCTGCGGTGGTTGCGAGGTCTGGACGCGGTCGCGATTGGCAACGAGGAGCCGGAATAGTTCGCTGCTGCCAAGCGACACACCATCGAGATAGCTGCGGCCGGCAAATTGCACGCGCAACGGGATGACGTGAATCACATGCGCGTCGAGTGTGTCGTCATCCAGATCGGCGGCGGAGTCGGTGACAATGGCGATGCGGCTCCGGGCGGCCGTGCTCGCCGCCTGGCGCAGCATGTCGTCGGCCTTCTGCTGCGTTACGGTGCCCAACTGCGCGGCCAGGGCGAACACCGCCTGCGGATCGTTGGTATGGATATGCAGCCGCAGCCGTCGAGCGGATCCAGCGACGACCAGGCTGTCGCCCAATGCGGCGCAGCGTTCGCGCAATGCCCGCTGGTCGATCTGCGCGCCGGCGAGAACGAGCTCCGTGCAGTAGCGGTAATTGCCGGCGCCAGCCGCGATGGCCGGCAGCTCGGCCGGTGACCAGGCATCGTCGGGCGGCACGAGAGCCACACCCGTGCGCATCTGCATTTCCATGCCCCTGACCCAGGCGACGAAACCGGCCGCGCCGGCATCGACCACATGCGCGCGTTCGAGTTCTGCCAGCTGATGCTCGGTTTCCGCAAGGGCACGTTCCAGTGGCGCCAGGCAGTTGCCGAGCAGGGTGGGAAAATCGATCCGCGGATTCGCAGCGACTGCGGCTGCGGCGGAATCGGCCAATGAGTCGATCAGGGTGAGTATCGTGCCCGCGCGCGGCTCGGTCACAGCAGTAGTGGCGTACTGCGCGGCAGCACGCAATGCCGCAATGAAACTCTTGGGCCGCAAAATGGCGAACCCGCCGCAGGCGTCGGCCAGGCCGTGCAGGAATTGCGCGAAAATCGCTCCTGAATTGCCGCGCGCGCCATCGAGGGCAGCGTCGGCGACGAGGGCGAGCAGTTTGCCGCAATGGTCGCTGTCGGCGGCGGCGATGGCTGCGTCGATGCACCGTGCGGTTATTGCGAGGTTGGTGCCCGTATCGCCGTCGGCAACCGGAAACACGTTGATCCGATTGAGATCCGGCGCGCAGTTGACCATGCTCGCGAGACCGGCGCGCAAAGCGGCGCCCAGAGCGACTGCCGAGAGTTGCGGCGGTTTGACGCCGGTTGCGTCTATTCGCGCACCAGTACGAAGCGGCGGCCGCGGTAGGCGAGTTCCGCACCCGTTGGCGTGATTCGCTCGACGGTCACGCCTTCCTTGGTGACCGCGCCTTCCTGGTATTTCTGCATGTTGATGAACACGAAGCGCGCGGCCGGATCTGGAGCATAGGCATGCAAATCGAGGTGCAAGGCAGGCAGGCTGCCATCCTGCGCGATGGCGTCTTCGTAGGATTCGCTGTCACGTCGCACGGTGCCGGCACCCGCGACGCCTGGCGGCGGCGGATAACCCACGCCGACATCATTCTGCGCCGGCGCAAAATCTGCGGGTGACTCGTAGGGTGGCAGGCCGCCATCGAGCGTGGGCTCCTCGATGAGCGGCGCATTGTAGGGATCGCGCGCTGCCGGTGCCGCCGGTGGTGCAAGGGCGGGTGCGGCCGCGTTGGTGAGTGCCGGCGCAGCGCCCGGCGCTGGTGCAACGCCCGGCGAGCTGGCCGCTCCGGGTCGCGCAGCCGCTGCCGCCGTATTGCCTGCAACGGTGCTGTTCATGGTCCCCGGCTCCGCTGGCAAGGCGCTGCGCCGCCAAAGGTACCAGCTGACGAACAACAGATTGACCAGCAACAAGCCACCGAGCACCCAGGCCCAGACCGGCAGGCGCGGCCGCGGCTGCGCCACACGCACTTCGAGCAGCGCCGGCCCGGCATTGCGCTGGCGATCGTGTTCGGATTTCTTCAGGGCGTCGAGAATGAAGGACATGCTGCTCTCTAGCCTCCCTGGGCGGATCTCGCCACCAGCATCGGCGTGTCGTTGCCGGCCGTAACCGAATCGAGCATCACCAGTGTCTGCACGCCGGCAATACCGTCAGCGGCGAGCCGATAACGGCGTTGGAACTGCACGACCTGCTGGGCCAGGTCGGCATCGTAGATATCGGAGTCGTCGGGCGCGCTGGTGCCATTCACCCGTGCCAGGCTCTCGCGCAACTGCCGAACACTCGCGCCGCGCATGCCGAAACGAAAATCCCGCGTCATGCCGCCTACTGGTCGCCACAGCAGCACGTAGTCGCCGAACCAGTAGCGTGTGAGATCGCCAAGGCCCACCTCACGTGCCTCGCCGCCCAGGCTGAGCACGGCCCGATCGCCTGCCAATGAAGCCAGTACGACCTGATGCACATTGCCCGCGTCATCGGACAGCGACAGGATTGCCGGTCGATTGAATCGTTGCAGTTCGGCGAGGGTGCCGCGACGGGTGAGGCACTCGAGACCTTTCTGTGTTGCCTGGTTGCACGGATCGACACGACCGGCGACATACTGTGCGCCCCACAGCGCGAACAGCTTGTTGAACGCGTTGTCGGTGTCGGTCTCCGGGGCAAATTGCGCCAACAGTTCCACGACCGTAGGTGGCGCCGGCGGTGGTTGCGGAGCAATTACCGCAGAGTTCGCTGCGCCAGCCGGCACATCTTCCTGCACGGCCGCGACCTGTGACGTTGCAATTCCGGTCGTTGCACGGCCTGGCCCGACGGTGCGCCAGAACCCGATGACGGCTGCGATGGCGAGGAGCGACGCCGTCGCCCCGAAAAGCCAGGGAAGCCACAGCGGCCATAGCCGCTTGCCGAAGACTTCGCTCGCGGCGCGCCGCACCAGCGTTGCGCCTACCCGGTGCTGGTCCTGGGTATAGGCGCCGAGCAAGGCCCGGTCGGCGATCACGTTGATCAGCCGCGGTACGCCGCCCGAGAGGCGGTACATTTCGTTGAGCGCCGGGCGCGTGAAAATGTCGTTGGTCGCACCGGCAACGCGCAGGCGATGACGCAGGTAGGCTGCCGTCTCGTCGCGCGACAGCGGATCGAGGTGATAGCGCCCGGTCACGCGCTGAGCGAGCTGGCGCAGTTCGTTGCGCTCGAGGAGCTCTCGCAACTCAGGCTGCCCGATCAGGATGATCTGCAGCAGCTTCTGCGTGGCTGTCTCGAGGTTGGTGAGAAGCCGCACCTGCTCGAGCACGTCGGTGGCGAGATTCTGTGCTTCGTCGACCACCAGTACCACGCGCCGGCCTTCTGCATGTTTTCGGAGCAGATAGCGATTGAGGATATCGACCAGGTCCTTGACGCTGCTCTCGGCGGCATCGGGCACACCGATGCCGAGTTCCTCGCAGATCGTCAGCAGGAATTCCGGTGCGCTCATGCGCGGATTGAGGATGAGCGCTATCTCGGCATGCTTCGGCGCCTGCGCGAGGAGCGAGCGCACGATGGTGGTCTTGCCGGTGCCGACTTCGCCTGTCAACTGTACGAAGCCGCCCGCTTCATTGATGCCATAGAGCAGGTAGGCGAGCGCCTCCGCGTGCCGCTCGCTCAGGTACAGGTAACGCGGGTCAGGCGTTATCGCGAATGGCTTCTCGTTGAGGCCGAAAAAGGAAAGATACATGGCGGTATGTCTGGGCCAATGGCTGGCGCGCGGTCAAGGCAGCATCTGGTCCGATCTGCCCGGCAAGTATTGCATGCCCCGGCCCGGCACGCGAGCGCCTAGCCGCGTGGACGGGGGTCGCCGAGGAGTCGCGCCGGGCGCAGTGCCGCGCCGCCGAAACGCTGCCGGACCGCGTCGACCGTGCTGTCCAGTTCGTGACGCTTGTCCGTGGCCGCGAACAGATCGAGTTGTTCATCGTTGCAAAGATCGCTGACGCCGACACCGAGCAGGCGGATACGCGCGCCTGGCGCGAGTTGCAGCCACTGCGTGAGCAACTCCTGAGCCAGGTCGCGGATGGCGCGACTGTCGGCGGATGCCGGCCGCAGCGGTCGTTGCCGGGTATAAGTGCGAAAGTCATGGCGCCTGACCTTGATGAATACGGTTCCCGCATGCAGATGCCGGGCACGCAGTCTCGTACTCACCCGCTCCGCGAGCGCGATCAGTTCACAGTGCAATTGCGCACTGTCGCTGCGATCGCGCTCGAATGTCTCCTCGGCGCTGATCGATTGCTCGGCAACGGCGGTCTCGACCTCGCGCTCATCGTGCCCGGCCGCACGCTCGCGCATGTGCTGGCTGTGCTTACCGAACAGCGGCCACAGCGCCGCGTCGGAGGCCAGGCGCAATTGCCCAAGCGTCGTGATGCCGGCCGCGCGCACCTGATCGCCCTTCTTGCGCCCAAGTCCCGGCAGGCGCTGCACCGGTAGTGGATCGAGGACCGCCTGCAACTGATCGGGTGCGACGACGGTCAGCCCGTCGGGCTTGTCGAGATCCGAGGCGATTTTGGCGACCAGCCGGTTGGGTGCGACGCCGACCGAGGCCGTGAGGCCGGTCATTTCCTGGATGCGTCGCTTGACGGTGATGGCGATGGCGCGTGCATCGCCATGCAGTGACTGGCAGTGGGTGATGTCGAGGAAGGCTTCATCGAGGGACAACCCTTGCACGATAGGCGTGAGCGATTCGAAGATCGCGAAAATCTGCCGCGAAACCTCACGATACCGCGCCATCCGCGGCGCCACACAGACTGCATGCGGACAGCGTTGCAGTGCCTCTCGCATCGGCATGGCCGAGCGCACGCCGAAACGGCGCACTTCATAACTCGCCGCAGCCACGACGCCGCGTGCGCCGGTACCACCGACGATGACCGGCTGCCCCTTGAGATCTGGATTGTCACGCTGTTCGATGGAGGCGTAGAACGCGTCCATGTCTACGTGCAGGATCGTGCGCGCGATCACAGCGATGCCACGCTCCATATGGCGGTGATGCCCATCATGGCTGCGCCGAGGACCAGGTAGGCGCCGAGCAGCAGCAGGTACTTGGCCGTGGTCAGCAGGCGCGATTGGGCGTACATGACGCGCATCGAACGAAACATGTAATAGAGCGCGTAGATCATGAACAAGCCTTCGAACGCCGAACTGAGGCTCTCCGGCAACACACTGGCGAGCGCGCTGGAGAGCGTGAGGCCAAGGAACATGAAGGAATGATTGTGCACGAGCAGCAACAGATGCTCGACGTAGTGACGCCGCGGTCGCCAGTACATGAGGCGGGCGATTGCCGCGAACAGCGGCAGGAAAAGGAACATTGCGCGCGGAATGTTGGCCGCCATGGCCGATGCGAGGCCCTTGCCCTTGTCGGCAAGCAACTTGGCGCAACCTGCACGGATGCGCTCGCCAAAGTACGTCGCGAAGGGTCCGGAGTACGTGACCTTGCTGCAATCGACCGACTGCATCTTCTCGCCATTGACTTCGTAGACCACGCCCGGCGACGACATTTTGGCACCCGGCAGCGCGGCACTCACCGAGAAGAACAGCACGCTCACCACGAGGTAGAGGCGCACTGCCGGCAGGTAGCGCGCGCGATGGCCGGCGAAGAATTCCCAGGTCAGCCGACCAGGTCGGAACAGCAGCAGGGCAATGGTGCGCCACAGCCGCGAATCCGCGTGCGTGATGTTCTCGAAGGCCTCGGCGAAGAAGTGGCCGAGAGAGTGCACTGATTCGACTTCGCGTTGCCCGCATTGGTGGCAATAGGGGCCCTGCAGCAAAGTGCCGCAGTTTGCGCAGTTGGCGGCCAAGTCGTCGCTCGCGTCAGTGGACGATCAGGCGACCTGCACCAGCGCCGACGCATCGGCGTCGGCCCGGGTACCTATCTCGGCCGGGTCGAAGTCATCGACGTGCACGATTTCCATGACCTTGCGGTCGTAGTCACGAAGCATGGCGGCTTCCGTTTCGGAGATGATCCCGGCCGCCAGTGCCTGGGCGATCTGTCCCGGCAGGTCGAGTGCGCTCACCCGCCCGGTCTTCACGCCATCGACGCGAATACGCTTCTCGACGGGTTCGGCAAGCTGCGACAGTTCGAGCAGCTCCGCAAGGAGCCCGAGCGGGTTGCCCGGATGGACGGTACGGTAGACGTACTGGCAGAGGCGGTCGCGCGTGGCGCCGCTCGCCATGACCGCTTCGGCGAGCTGCCGGCCAAGGCGGTCGTTGGGCGCGTAGTAAGTGAGGCCGCGCGGGAAGATCAGGGCGCGCATGATCCCGGCGATGAATGAGTTCGGGAAATTGCGGAGGAAGCCATGCATCTGCTCCTGTGCCTTGTAAAGAAGATCGCGACAGGCCCACTCGACCAGAGGCAGGTCCTCGGCAGGGCGACCCTGGTTCTCGTAATGCTTGAGCACCATGGAGGCGAGATACATCGAGGAGAGCACATCGCCGAGACGCGCGGAGAGGTTTTCTTTCTTCTTCAGGTAACCGCCGAGCGTGAGCATCGCCACGTCGACGGCAAAAGCGAAAGAGGCGGAGAATCGGACGATGTGCTGGTAGTAGCGTCGCACCGGACCTTCGACCGGCACGCTGGTGAAGCGCGCGGTGGTGAGCGCCATGATGAGCGAGCGCACGGCATTGGATATGGTGAAGCCGATGTGACCAAACAGCGCCCGGTCGAAGTCATCGACCCCTTGCCTGCGATCGGGATTGCGCGCCGATGTCATCTCTTTCAGCACGAAGGGATGGCAACGTATGGCGCCCTGGCCGAAGATGATCAGGCTGCGCGTGAGAATGTTGGCCCCTTCGACCGTGATCGCGACCGGCGTCACCTGATAGCCACGTGCGAGATAGTTGCGCGGCCCGAGGCAGATGCCCTTGCCGCCATGGATGTCCATGGCATCGTTGGCAACCGTCCGGCTCATCTCCGTGGCGTGATACTTGAGCATCGCGGAGGGCACCGACGGCTTCTCGCCGCTGTCGATGGCACCGGCTGTCACCGAGCGTGCGGCGTCCATGGTGTAGGTGAGACCGACCATGCGCGCGAGGATGGCTTCAACGCCTTCGAACTTGCCAACCGGCATGTTGAACTGCCGGCGGATGCGCCCATAGGCGCCGGTTGCGAAGACCGCCGCTTTCGCACCGCCGGTCGAATTCGATGGCAGCGAAATGCAACGGCCCACCGAGAGCTGCTCGACCAGCATGCGCCAGCCCTGGCCGGCCATCTTCGGCCCGCCGATGATGAAATCGAGCGGCACGAACACGTCCTTGCCCTGGATCGGTCCATTCTGGAACGGTACGTTGAGCGGAAAGTGGCGCCGGCCGATGCTGATGCCGGCCGTACCGCGCGGGATCAACGCGCAGGTGATGCCGATGTCCTGCTTCTCGCCGAGCAGCTTGTCAGGGTCGAACATGCGAAACGCGAGACCGATGACGGTCGCGATCGGCGCCAATGTAATGTAGCGCTTGGAGAAATTGAGCTTGAGGCCGATGATTTCCTTGCCCTGCCAGTTGCCGCGGCAGACGATGCCGGTGTCGGGCAGGGAGGCCGCGTCGGAGCCCGCGCGCGGTCCGGTCAATGCGAAGCAGGGAACCTCTTCACCGCGCGCGAGACGCGGCAGGTAATAGCTTTTCTGCTCGTCGGTGCCGTAATGCAACAGCAGCTCCGCCGGCCCGAGCGAATTCGGGACCGCAGTCGTCGAGGACAGGAGCGATGAACGGCTGGTGAGTTTGACCAGCACGCAGGAGTGCGCGTAGGCGGAGAAGCCAAGTCCCCCGTAAGCCTTCGGGATGATCATGGCGAAAAAGCCACGCGACTTGAGGAATTGCCATACCTCGGGCGACAGATCGCCGCGCCGGTGCGTGAAATCGAATTCGTCCGTCATCCGGCAGAGTTCTTCGCAGGGTCCGTCGAGGAAAGCCTGTTCCTCGGCGGTGAGCACGGGCGTTTTGGCGGCGAGCAATTGCTTCCAGTCGGGCTTGCCGGTGAACAGCTGGCCGTCCCACCACACCGTGCCGGCCTCGAGCGCTTCGCGCTCGGTCTGCGACATGGTCGGCAGCATCTTCAGGTAGGCCTTCATGAATGGCCGCGTGATCAGCGCCTTGCGCAACGGCCGGAGGTTGAACAGCCACAGCAGGGCGAGTGCAAGCCAGAGTGTTCCCTTCCAGACGTTTCCCCAGAATCCGGCCGCTTCGCCGTAGACCGTATAGAGCCCGAGCATCGCCGTGAACACCAGCGTGAAGGACAGCAGGCTCCAGCGTTTGTAGGCGAGCCAGAGGACGGCCGCGACCAGCGCAAGCGAAATGACGCCGCCGGCCTGCGTCACCGCATAGGCAATTGCCGCGAGTATGCCAATAGTGATGATTGCACCCAGCATGTTGATGCCTCGCAATACCTGTGGTTGACGGGCGGTCCGATCGTTATCGGCCGCCACCCAAGGGCACTATAGCCCGCAGCGCTCGCCGGCGGCCAGCCGTGCGGCCGCCTGAGGCAATGCCAGGCTCAGTTGGGGAGCAGTTCCTTCACCCCGTCGCGCTCTTCGCGCAGTTCCTTGTCGGTGGCATCCAGGCGATGGCGGCTGAACTCGTCGATGGCAAGGCCCGGCACGATCTGGTAGTCGCCGTTCTTGCAGATGACCGGATAGGAATAGACGACACCCTCGCGGATGCCATAGCTGCCGTCGGCCGGCACCGCCATGCTGAGATACTCGCCGGCGGGCGAGCCGCGCACCCAGTCGCGCACATGGTCGATGGCGGCGGATGCGGCCGAGGCCGCTGAGGACGCGCCGCGCGCCTTGATGATGGCCGCGCCGCGCTGCTGAACGGTCGGAATGAATTCCGACTCGATCCACTTCTGGTCCACCAGGCTCCGCGCGGGCTTGCCGCCCACCAGGCAATGGCTGAGGTCGGGATACTGTGTCGACGAGTGGTTGCCCCAGATGATCATCCGCGAGATGTCGTTGATGTGCTTGCCGGTCTTCTCGGCCAGCTGGCTCAACGCCCGATTGTGATCGAGCCGTGTCATGGCAGTGAAATTGCGTCGCGGCAGGTCCGGCGCGTTGCTCGCGGCGATCAGCGCATTGGTATTGGCCGGATTGCCGACCACCAGCACGCGCACTTTGCGGCTCGCGACATCGTTGAGCGCCTTGCCCTGGGCGGAGAAGATCTGCGCATTGGCGAGCAGCAGGTCCTTGCGCTCCATGCCGGGGCCGCGCGGCCTCGCGCCGACCAGCATCGCGACGTCGCAGTCCTTGAAACCCACGCGCGCATCATCCGTGGCCACGACGCGGTTGAGCGTCGGGAAAGCGCAGTCGTTCAGCTCCATCACGACGCCCGCGAGCGCCTGCAGGGCCGGCGTGATCTCGAGCAAATGCAGGTTGATGGGCTGGTCCTGGCCCAGCATCTGGCCAGAGGCGACGCGAAAAGCGAGCGCATAGCCGATTTGTCCTGCCGCTCCCGTGATGGCGACGTTGACGGGTGATTTCATGCCGCAAAGCTCCGCGCAAAGGGCGAGGATTCTAGGGCAAATCCGCCGCGCGTTGGGGATAGCTTTCGCGGAAGAGGCGCGCCTCCTCGGCGGCGGCCGCCAGCTCGCCCGCATCCAGCAGTTCGCGGATGCGCGCGAGCCAGCGCTCGGGGTCTTGCCGATAGTTGGGCGCAGCTGCGGCCGATTTTGATGTATCGGGCGATGCAGCCGCGCCGCTCGCCACCTCGCTGGCGGCTGCCGTTTGCTCGCGGCGCGCCGCGCTGACAGCCGCGGCCTCGCTTCGCGGCGCGGCATCCCGATCCTCGCGGGCCTTGTCTTCCAGCGTTGCGGCCAGGCCGTCCAGCGCCGGTGCGGCATTCGCACCGGGTGGTGGTGGAGCGGCCGGTCGCTCGGCAGTCCGCGCGGCAGGTTGGGGCATTGCGCGTGGTGCCGGCGTCGTGCGCGCGATCGCGGCGGGCTCGCGCGGCTGCGGCACTTTCGAGGCGATCGGCGGTTCGGCTTCGTCCGTTTTGGCCTGAGCCTGACCGGCCGCCGGCTGGTCGCTGTCTGCGATTGTCGCGGCCACCTCCGGCGCCGCGACAGGCGCCTCGCCCGGCAGGACCGGCCGCGGCTCGAGGTTCCACATGATGCCGAAGGCGAGTACCAGCGTGGCGGCCAATGCGACCGGCATGGTCCAGCGCGAGCCGGTGATGTAGCGCGGCGCATTGTCTTCGGCTTCGGCGCGGATGCTTTGGCGTGCATGACGCAGGATCGCGGCATCGAGTTGCGGCGGCGGCTCGAGCGTGTGTTCCGTGAGATCGGTTTCCTGCTCGAGCAAGCGCTTGCCGCTACGCAAATAGGCGTCGAAATCCCGATCGTCGAGCCCGCTCATTCGGGTTGCTCCACTAGATAGAGCGGCGCCTTGCCGGCACCGGATGCCAATGCTTTCTTGAGTTTGGCCACGGCGTAGCGCAGCCGGCTCTTGGCGGTTTCGGCGGCGACGCCCATGACGCCGCCAATATCGTCGAGTGACAGCCCCGCCTCTTCGTACAACAGGAACGTGTCGCGTTGTTCGGCCGGCAAGGACTCCAGCGCGCGAAGGTAGCGACGTCGCATGACAGCGGCCTCCACACGCTGCGCGGGATCGCTGCCCTCATCGGCAGCGATGCGCTCCTCGAGGCCGGGCTCCGCGCCGACTTCGGGGCGCGCCTTGCGGCGGCGGTAGTGATCGATGAAACAGTTATGCGCAAGGTGAAACAGGTAGGTGCGAAAGCGGGCGGTTGGCTGGTAGCGCTCCCGGCTGCTGATGACGCGCGACCAGGTCTCCTGGAACAAATCATCGGTCACGGCGGCGTCGCGGGACTGGCGCAGCAGGTAGCGATAAAGCGCCGTGCGATGACGTGCATAGAGCGTATCGAAAGCACCGGGCTCGCCAGCCGAGTAGCGTTGCATCAGTTCCTCGTCCGAGCCCTCCATGCCGGCCAATCTACCGGCGTGACGCTGCCGCGTCGCCCGCTTTCTTGTGGGTGGAGGCACCCCCAGGCGTCCTGGTTCCTGCAGGTCCATGCCCCTCTAACGCGGGGTGCAACAGCCTGGGGCTAACTAAATATTTCATATTTTCAATGAGTTACAAATTTATCGAGCTGGCCCCCTTGCGTCTGATTGAGTGTTGTAGTTATATATAACACCACAGCAGCAGCACACTCACGGTGAGAGTGCCGCAGACAGACACCAAGGAGATCATCATGAACACCAAGACCATCAATTTCGGCGAAGTCGTCCTCAGCTTTCTGGCCGCCGTCATCATCACGTTTGCCTCGGGCATCAGCTTCGTCAATGCGACGGCCGTTTCCCACTGGGCCGCAGCGGGCGATGACGCCGTGGTCGTAGTCTCGAGCGAATCCAAGGCGGGCGACAGCGCGGTCCGCGCTGGCTGAGAGGGTGCTCTGCTACTCTAGCAGGCTAGGCTAGTGCAACAGACAACGCGACAGACCCTGATGGATCCGAAGTGGGATGACGGCCAACCGATTTATCGCCAACTGCGCGACCGCGTGGTGGCGATGATCCTGGAAGGCGTGCTGGCCGAGGGCGACCCTCTGCCCTCGGTGCGCAGCGTTGCCGCCGAGTTTCGGCTCAATCCACTCACGGTACTGAAGGGCTACCAGCAGCTGGTCGACGAACAACTCGTCGAAAAGCGCCGCGGCCGCGGCATGTTCGTGAGCCCCGGCGCACGCAAGGCGCTGATGAAGGATGAGAAAATGCGTTTTCTGGAGGACGAGTGGCCCAAAGTGCATGCCACCATCCTCCGCCTTGGGCTCGATCTCGGCGAACTGATGGCGCGCGAACCCGCGCAGCCGAACGCCGCACCCTGGGTCAAAACAACGGACAGCGACAATGACAGCTCTGATTGACGCAAAAGGGCTCTGCAAGTCCTACGGCGATACCCGGGCGCTCGACAACGTCAGCTTCAGCGTCGAGCCCGGACGCATCGTGGGAATGGTCGGGCCCAATGGCGCCGGCAAGACCACAGCGCTCAAAGCAATACTCGGTCTCACACCATTCACGGGCGAGTTGAACGTACTCGGCCGCGACCCGCGCCAGGCACGCGATGAACTGATGCGGGATATCTGTTTCATCGCCGATGTCGCCGTGCTGCCCCGGTGGATACGTGTGTCGCAGACGCTCGATTTCGTGGCCGGCGTGCATCCGCGTTTCAACCGCGCCCGTGCCGAGGAGTTCCTTGCACGCACCGACATCAAGCCCGACCGTCGCGTGCGCCAATTGTCCAAGGGCATGGTGACGCAGCTGCACCTCGCGCTCATTCTCGCAATCGATGCGCGGCTGCTGGTGCTCGACGAACCGACGCTCGGGCTCGATCTGCTCTACCGGCGCGCGTTCTACGACACCCTGCTCAACGACTATTTCGACAGGGAACGCACCATCATCCTGACGACACACCAGATCGAGGAGATCGAAAACATCCTGACGGACATCGTCTTCATCCGTCATGGCAAGGTGATCGTCGATTGCGCCGTCGAGGACATCGGCTCGCGCTTCGTGCAGGTGACGACCACGAGCGAGCGGGCTGCCGAATTGCGGCCGTTACGCCCGATACACGAGCGCGAAGTCTTCGGGCGTCTGGCGATGATTTTCGATGGCGTGCCGGCCGAGCAGCTGCGCGCCTTCGGCGAGCTGCGCACGCCATCGGTGGCCGACCTCTTCGTAGCGACCATGCAGGCCGATGCCGGCGCAGCGGGAGCAAAGAACGCATGAAAGCCATGATCATGCTCGTGCGACGCGAGTTCTGGGAGCATCGCGCATTGTGGATTGCGCCGCTGATCACCGCGATGGTGCTATTGCTCGGCGCGACGATTTCGCCGGGTAGCGGCGTTCAGGTCCGTATCAATGCGGGCGATGTGCAAATCAACGACAGCAAGGTCGATGCCGACTCGGCCATGCAATGGCTGTCGGCAATGACGCCGGAACGGCAGCAGAAGATCACGGTGGCCGTCATCGGCGGGCTATTCGTGGCACAGCTCCTCGTGATGCTGGTGCTGCTGGTTTTCTACCTGGCCGACGCGCTCTATGGTGAGCGCAAGGACCGCAGCATCCTGTTCTGGCGTTCGTTGCCGGTGTCCGATACGGCAACCGTTGCATCCAAGCTTGCGACGGCGTTGATCGCCGTGCCTGTCCTGGTGCTGTGCTACTCGCTCCTGACGGGGGCGATCGCCGTACCAATACTCGAGTGGAAGTTCAGCGACACGCCGTTCGAACCGTTGCTCAACTGGCAGTTCGGGTTGTGGCTGAAGACGAGCGCCCTGATCGCACTCGACATGCTGGTCGCCATACTGTGGTATGCGCCCCTGGCAGCGTTCCTGTTGCTGGTGTCGGCCTGGGCCAAGCGCAACGTGTTCGTCTGGGTATTCGTCCCGGTGCTGGTGCTGATCGTCGCGGAGAAATGGACCTTCGATACGGACCACGTTGCCGATTTTCTCGGGCACCGTTTCACGGGCTTTCTCACCGCCCTCGGCGCCAGCCAGAAAGTCGCGGTCAGCGGCGGGTCCGCTGACAAGGCTGTCGGGACGGTCATCGACAGCATGGACCGATTCGATGCCAGTGGGCTGCTCGGCAGCGCCGAATTGTGGCTCGGTGTGGCTATCGCGGCGGCGCTCGCGTTCCTGACCGTGCGCGTGCGCCGCTACCGCGACGATACCTGAGCCGCGGCAGCGCGGCCGCGCTCAGCGTCGAGCGATGTGCGCTCCCGCGCTCACCGCCGTCGCGACGTGCCGGGCGCGTTGCAATGCCTGCTCGAGATCCTCGCCGCGGGCAAGCGCCACGCCCATGCGCCGTTTGCCGTTGATTTCCGGTTTGCCGAAAAGCCGCAGCGATGTATCGGCTTCGCCGAGCACCGACTCCAGGCCATGGAAGCGGATGTCGTTGCCGGCGCCCTCGAGGACGATCGCAACCGACGCCGACGGACCGTGCAGGCAGATATTCGGGACCGATAGCCCAAGGATGGCGCGCAGGTGCAGGGCGAATTCGCTCAGGTCCTGCGAAATCAGCGTCACCATGCCGGTGTCGTGCGGCCGCGGCGAGACCTCGCTGAAGTAAACCTCGTCGCCCCGGACGAAAAGCTCGACCCCGAAGATGCCGTGGCCGCCCAGGTTGGCGGTGATCGCGCCGGCGATCTGCTGCGAGCGCTCGAGGGCCGCGGCGCTCATCGGCTGCGGTTGCCAGGACTCGCGGTAGTCGCCATCGATCTGCAGGTGACCGATCGGCGCGCAGAAGCTGGTGCCGCCCGCATGGCGCACGGTCAGCAGGGTGATCTCGTAGTCGAAGCGGATGAAGCCCTCGACGATCACGCGTCCGGCGCCCGCCCGGCCACCGGACTGGGCGTAACGCCAGGCCGGCTCGATCTCGGTGTCGTTGCGCACCAGGCTCTGTCCCTTGCCCGAACTCGACATGACTGGTTTGACGACGCAGGGCAGGCCGATCTCAGCGACGGCAGCGCGATATTCCTCTTCGGTCGAGGCGAACCGATACGGCGACGTGGGTAGCGCGAGTTCCTCGGCAGCGAGACGGCGGATGCCTTCGCGGTCCATGGTCAGGCGCGCGGCGCGCGCCGTCGGGATGACGCGAAATCCGTCGGCCTCGAGCTCGAGCAGCTTCGGCGTCGCGATGGCTTCGATTTCAGGCACGATCAAATCGGGCCGGTAGCGTCGCACCAGCGCATCGAGCGCCGCAGCATCGAGCATGTTGACCACTTCCGCGTGGTGCGCGACCTGCATCGCGGGGGCATTGGCGTAGCGATCCACCGCGATCACTTCGACGCCGAGGCGCTGTGCCTCGATAACGACCTCCTTGCCGAGCTCGCCTGATCCCAGCAGCATGAGCCGGGTTGCGCCGCTGCCGAGCGGCGTGCCGATATCCGTCATGGTCAATCCTGCTTACAATCTGCAGGAAGTTTGACACAAAGCGAAGGAGCGAGCGCCACATGGCCGAAGCCGTAGTAGCCGATACCAAGCCGATTGCCGTCGAGGTCGAAGCGGGCAAGACCTACTGGTGGTGCCGCTGCGGAAAATCCGCGAATCAGCCTTTCTGCGATGGTGCGCACAAGGGCAGCGAATTCGCTCCGCTGAAGTACCAGGCGGAGAGTTCGCAGCAGCTATGGTTCTGCTGCTGCAAGCAGACCCACAACGCGCCGCTGTGCGACGGCAGCCACAAACGCCTGGGCTGACCAGCGCACCCGCGCGGTTACCCTGCGGCGCGCCATGACGCTCATCCGCCGCCAGGAGGCCGAGGGCAGCTACCGCCTGTGCGGCGAGTGGACGCTCGCAAAGTCGCGACAGATCACGGCCGAGCTCGACGCGCTCGGTGGCGCTTCGGCGCAGCACCTGAGTTTCGACACCGGAGAACTCGTAGCACTCGACGTTTCGGCTGCCTGGCTGCTGCAGCGCTTCGTCTTGGCGGTCGAGGCGCGCGGCGGTGCGGTGCGCTTTTTGCCGCAGGAGCCCGAACCGTTGCGCCTTGTGCGCACGAGCGCTGCGAGCGAAAGCGGCCGCGCTGCCGCCGCGGCGGGCGAAACACGGCCCGCGCTCGAGCGGCTGGGCCTTGCTGCCGTACGGCGCTGGCGCGACAGCATCGCCGGGCTCGCCTTCATCGGGCTGCTTGCAAGTCGCGCCGGCTCTATCCTGCGCAGGCCGCGACGCAGCCGTCCCGTATCCATCGCACGCCATATCTACGACACCGGCATCACTGCCATACCGATCGTCGCGCTGATCGCCTTCCTGATCAGCGTGATCGTCGCCTACATGGGCGCGCAGCAGCTGCGCAAATTCGGTGCCGACATCTTCGTGGTGGACCTGGTGACCGTGGGCGTGTTGCGCGAAATGGGCGTATTGCTCACCGCAATCATCGTTGCGGGCCGCTCGGGCAGTTCGTTCGCCGCCGAACTCGGCGCGATGCAACTGAACGAGGAGGTCGATGCGCTCGATGCCACAGGTGTCGACCCGGCCGAGGTGCTGATCATGCCGCGCATCGTCGGACTCGTCATCGCCCTGCCGCTCTTGACCATCATAGCCGACTGCGTTGGCCTTGCCGGCGGCGCCATACTGTGCCGTGCCCTGCTCGACATGCCCTTCGTGCAATATGCGTCGCGGATGATCGAGGCGATTGCACCAACCACCTTCTGGGTCGGCATGATCAAGGCGCCGGTATTCGCAATGTTGATCGCGGCTTCCGGCACGTTTCGCGGCCTGCAGGTGCGCGGCTCGTCGCGCGAGCTCGGCCGCCTGACCACGGTCGCGGTCGTACAGTCGATCTTCCTGGTCATACTCGCCGATGCCCTGTTCGCGGTGCTGTTCATGGAGCTCGATATCTGATGGCGTTGCTGGTCGAAGTCGAGGGTGTATGCAATCGCTTCGGGCCGCAGGTCGTGCACGATGGGCTCGACATGCAGGTCGACGAAGGCGAGATCTTCGGCATCGTCGGCGGATCGGGCTCGGGAAAGTCCGTGCTGCTTCGCACCATCCTTGGCCTGCACAAACCCGATGCCGGCCGCGTGCGCATCGGCGGTCGCGATCTTGCTGCGCTCGATGATGGCGAGCTGCGCCGGGTGAAGGCTGGCTACGGCGTGACGTTCCAGCAAGGCGCGCTCTACAGCTCGCTCAATGTGTTGCAGAACGTGCAGTTGCCGATGCTCGAGCATCTTGACCTCGATGCAGCCGTGCTCGACGGGCTCGCGCGGCTCAAATTACGCCTGGTCGGCCTGCCACCTGATGCCGCGCAGAAGTATCCGGCGCAATTGTCGGGCGGCATGATCAAACGCGCGGCCCTCGCGCGCGCACTGGCGCTCGACCCGCGATTGCTGTTCCTCGATGAACCAACCTCCGGTCTCGATCCGATCAGCGCGGCCGACTTCGACGAGCTGGTGCTCGAGCTGCAGCAGCAGCTCGGCCTGACCGTGGTGATGATCACGCACGATCTCGACACGATCTTCAGAGTGTGTAACCGTGTCGGAGTGATCGTGGATCGGAAAATGCAAAGCGGAACGCTCGCGGAAATCGTTGCGAATCCCCACCCGTGGATCCAGGCTTATTTCCACGGCCTGCGCGGCCGTCGCCACGCCGCGGAGGAAGCGTATGGAGCGTGAGGCCAATTACGCGGCGGTCGGCGCATTCGTGCTGCTGGTCATCGTCATGGGCGGGCTGTTCGTCTACTGGTATTCGGATGCCAGTGACAAGCGTGAATTCACGCGCTATGAAATCTATTTCGACTCGAGTGTCAGCGGCCTCACCAAGGGCAGCACCGTGCGCTACCTCGGTGTCGACGTCGGTCGCGTGGTCGACATCCGCATCGACAAGCGATCCGCAACGCGCGTGCAGATTGTGGCGGATGTCGATTCCACCGCGCCCGTATCCGACCAGACGGTCGCCGAATTGTCGCTCCAGGGTGTCACGGGACTGCTGTACATCGACCTGGTGCGCTCGCGCGACTCGAGCACGCTGACCGCCGCAGTGCCGAGCGAAAGGTATCCGGTGATCCCCTCGGTGCGCTCGAATTTCGACGAATTCGTGCGTAGCCTGCCGGATGTCATGGCGCGGGCGGGCGATGTTGCCTCGCGATTGAATGCCGTCCTGAGCGACGCCAACATCGCGGCCATCACCCGGACCGTGAATTCGATCGAAACAGCGGCGACGGGGCTGCCGGAGGTGGTGCGTGAATCGCGTGCCTTGCTCGGTGAGCTGCGCCAGACCGCGCGCGAGGTCGGCGCGGTCGCGAGTCAGGCACGGGCGGTCACAGACACCGCTGGGCCCGATTTCAAGCGCACCATCGCACGCGTGCGCGAGGTGGCCGATAACCTCGCCAATACCACGGCGCGGCTCGATGCCGTACTCGCAGCCAACCAGGATGATCTGCAGGCCTTCTCGGCGCGCACCTTGCCCGAGTTCGAGCGCCTGTTGCGCGACAGTCGCCTCGCGATGCAGGAATTCGACCGGCTCTCGCGCAGCCTCAAGGACAATCCGTCGCAGATCATTTACCAGCCGCAACCCAAAGGCATGGAGATCGCCCGATGAGACTTTGCTCGCTACTGCTGGTTGCGGCGCTCGGCGCCTGCAGCAGCGGTTTCGTCAGTCGCGATACGCAACCCACGGTCTATGTCCTGCGCGTAGCGGGCACAGCCGGTCCGGCGACAAGCGAGGGCCCGACGATCGCGGTTGCGCGGCCGTCGGTCGCGCCCGGACTCGCCAGCGAACGCATCGTGCTTCTCGGACCCGATCACCGCCTCGATGTGTTTGCGGCAAGCGAATGGGCGGCTGAAACGCCCGACATGATCGGTGCCCTGGTGCGCCAGCAATTGCTCGACAGCGGCGGCTTCAGGGCGGTGGTGGAGGAGCAGGATCCGTTCGCGGCCGAACTGCTGCTCTCGCTCAGGGTGACGGAATTCTGGGCCGATTATTCGCAGGCGACGCCGCCCGTCGTGCGGGTTCGGTTCGACTGTCTGCTGGGGAGCGAGCGGCAGCGGCAATTGCTCGGGACATTCACCGTAACTGCCGAGGTCCAGGCAGCGGCGAATCGCATGGCGGCCGTGGTGACGGCATTCGAGCAGGCAACGCAACAGGCGTTGCGCGAGGTGAATCGCGAAGTCATCGCGCGCGGCGAGGCGGCTTCGGCTCAGAACGAGGACAGTCCGGTCGCCTCCATCACGCGATAAGCGATATAGGAGCTCTGCCTGGCATCGGCGTACACCGGATACTCCGCGCTGTATTCCACGCCGACCGGTGCGCGGTTCTGCCACAGCAGCTCGAAATAATCGCCAACCATCTGCGCAAATCCCGAACCCGCGGGCGCACGCACGCTGAGATTCGCCTCGAGATTGAAATCACCGATGTTGCGCCGCGTGAAATTCGCCGAGCCGGCGCTTACCCAGACAGTCTCGCCGCTCTGCACCAGCAGCAGCTTGCTGTGGAATTGCTCGCCGTGGGTGCGATACCAGCGCACCCGTATGGCGCCGTTGCTGGCGCTGACCAGTTCCGCGGCGACGGGCCGGTTCGGCCGGCCGGACTTGACGCGACCGAAAGCATCCTTGTTTGGATCGAGCAGCAACCGGATGACGACGCCGCGCTCGGCCGCCTCGAGCAGTGCATCGATGATCGGTCGATACGACAGGTAGAACATCGCAATGTCGATGCGATCGCCGGCGCGCGTCGCCGCGATGCGTTCGCGCGCAAAATCCGCAATCGCACCCTCCGTGTGCACCGCGACATCGAGTGTCGCGCCGGGTTGCGGCGCGATGGGCGGCAGCTCGCGCAGGATCGGTTCGAGCCAGTCACCGCGCCAATGCGAGAAGCGTGCTATCGCAAGCTCGCTCGCAAGCAGGGGCTGCAACGCTCCGCCGCTCAGCTCGATGGCAACATTCGAGTGCGCCGAGCTCGCATCGTGGGCATTGGCCGAGCCGACGATGCCGACGATGCCGGCCCCACCGTCGTCGGCCAGCAGGACCTTGCGGTGATCGGCCTTGAGATTGGCAAGCCGCGCCCAGCTGCCGAACCCGACGCCATCCGGTCCGGATTCGAACGGATTGGGCAACCAGCCCGGCTCCCTGGCGGGCTTGAGCCACCAGGACAGCAGCAACCGCCAGGCGCCTGAGTACCAGGGATTGGAATCGCGCAGCCGATCGAGGTCACAGCGCACGACGTCGATTCCGGCGTCCTGCAGCAGGGCGAGGTCGGGGGACGGGTCACCGCCGTAGACGTCGTTGATGGGATCGACGATCAGCAGTACCCGCAGTTGCGGTGTCCGCGCGCGCGCCGCCAGCAGGGCATCGCGCAGCTCGCGCGACAGAGGGCGCAGTGGTGCGCGCTCCGTACTCATGCGGCCGCTGTGGTCGTTGAACAGGAACATGTCGATGACGATGTAGCGTCGCGCACGCGCGATCACGGCGAACCATTCGTCGAAAATTTCCTGGCGGATGATCGGCTGGCCGTAGGCGTCGGCGCCGGTCACGTCGGCAAGGAAGCGCAATTGATCGGCTGGAACGCTCTGCCAGGCGCCATCCGTGTGCAATCCGGCGGGCAGCGGCTTGTGCAGATGCCACAGCGTTGTACCGGCCCACACACAGCCGATGAGCAGGGCGATCAGACGTCGTCGGCTCAGCCAGCGCATGCAGAGCCCGAGACCGGGTGGTTTGTATAGGTCTTGTACAGATTCGGCCTATTCAAATACTTGACAACACCTTGCGCCAGCGGGAAAATCTGGTTGGTCAGACGTCTCCCGCAGACGGTTGACCCCCCAACGGGGGCGGGCTGCGCAAGTGGCTCGCCCTTTTTTCTTCGCAGCTTCCCACTGCCGATCTTCGCCTAACCCGGGGCGCTTGGGTACGCCGTTTTACATCCACGCGAACGCAACCAATCCGCGACGTGGAGACTTTCATGCCCAGATACACCTCCGTGCCTTTGCTGTTGCTAGCGCTTGCCGGCGCCAGCTTGCCGTTGCAGGCGCACGAACCTGTAGCCCCCGAGCTGCGCATGGCGCCCGTCGAGGTCTCGGTCGAATCCCTGGCCGGCGAGCCGTTGCAGGCGATTGCACTGCAGCCGGCGGCAGCCGGGCAGCAGCGTGCCTACCTGCTCGCCCTTCCCGGGCAGCGCTATCGCATTCGTCTGCACAACCGAAGCGGCGCACGCGTTGCGGCGGTCATCGCCGTCGATGGCCGCAATATCATCAATGGTGCGCGCTCGGACCTGTCGGTCGAGGAGCCCAAGTATGTGCTCGACCCTTATGTGGAACAGGAGTATTCCGGGTGGCGCAGTAGCCTAGAGACCGTGCAGGCGTTTTATTTCACGCGCTGGCCGCAGTCCTATGCCGCCGCCTTCGGCGATGATTCTGCTCCTGGCGTGATTGCCATTGCGATCTTCGAAGAGGAGCACCCGCCCGCGATCGCCCCGGAGCCCGAGGTGGCGCAACCTGCGGCGCCTGCAAGCGAGAGCGCTGCGCGGCGCGCCGACAAGGCCGCTAGCGCCGGCACCGGCTGGGGTGAGTCGCGGCGCGAACCGGCGCGCCGAGTCCATTTTGTCGCTGCGGCAATGCCGAGCCAGAGAATCTTCCTGAAATACGAATGGCGTGAAACGCTCTGCCGTCGCGGCCTGCTCGATTGCATCGATGATGCCGTGCCGAACAGATTCTGGCCGCCGCCGGCCTTCGGGTTTGCGCCGCCGCCGCCGCGCTAGTCATGCGTCGACTGCGGCCCACGCCCGTCGCGGGCGGTCCCGGTCAGGCCAGCCGCGACGTCGAGCTCTCGGGTGTCGCCGTATCGTCGCGAACGAGGTTTGCGAAAGGCAGTTCACCGCGCGCCTGCGACGCGAGCAATGCGAGCAGTTGTTCGGCCTCGCATGGCTCGCCGAACAGCCGGCCCTGGCCAAACTGGCAGCGATTGCTGCGCAGGAAGGCGAGATGCGCGCGTGTTTCGACACCCTCCGCAACCACCTGCATGCCGAGGCTGCGGCCCATGTCGATGATGGTGCGGACGATCGTGGCATCGCCGCTGTTCTCATTGACCTCGCGCACGAAGGAGCGGTCGATCTTGAGCGTGCCGATCGGGAATTGCTGCAGCGCCGACAAGGACGAGTAGCCCGTGCCAAAATCGTCGATCGACAGATGCAGGCCCATGGCGTAGAGCTCATCGAGCAGACGCACCGTGCGCTTGCCGTCCGCCATGAGTGTCGTCTCTGTAATCTCGAGCTCGAATGCCGTCGGCGCGACACCGTGGCGGCGAAATACCGATCTGCAGCGCAGGATGAAGCTCGCCTGGCGGAGCTGCTTCAGCGACAGGTTGAGCGAGATACGGCCCGGATCGCCAACCTCCGCATGCAGTTCACGGTAGTCGCGACACACCCGGTCCAGCACCCACTCGCCGATGTCGAGGATCAGGTTGGTTTCCTCGGCGAGGGGAATGAACTGCGCCGGCGGAATATCGCCATGGCCAGGCAGGCGCCAGCGCAGCAGCGCTTCGGCGCCGACGATGCGCCCGTCACGCAGATCGACCTTGGGCTGGTATTGCAGGACCAGTTCATCGCGCTCGAGCGCGCGGCGCAGCTTGCTCTTCAGCATGAGCCGCTCGACCGCGGCGGCGTTCATGTCGGCGGAGTAGAACGCGAACGTATTGCCGCCGTTTTCCTTGGAGTGGTACATCGCCGCATCGGCATTGCGGATGAGGTCGATGACGTTTTCGGCATCGCGCGGGCAGAACGCAACGCCTATGCTCGCCGTGAGGAACACCTCGTGCTGGTTGAGGTGATAGGGCTTGCCGATTTCGTCGAGCAGCGAGCGCGCCAGATGCGCGAGCGGACCGCGATTGTCGGCATCGAGGGGGAGGTTCTCGACGAATACCCCGAACTCATCGCCGGCGAGGCGTCCGGCGACCGCTTCCTTCGGCAGGCAGCGCGTGAGCCGCTCGCTCAGGATCTCGAGCGAACGATCGCCCGAGGCGTGTCCGAAAGTGTCGTTGACCTCCTTGAAGCGATCGAGGTCCACGTAGAGCATCGCCAATGCATTGCCCGTGCGCAGGCTGCGCGCGATGGCTTGCTGCAGCAGGTGCTGGAATTGCATGCGGTTAGGCACGCGCGTCAGCGAGTCGTAGCGGGCCAGGTAGCGGATGCGCCGTTCGGCGCGCTTGCGGTCCGTTACGTTGCGCGCAACGAACACCGTGCCCTGCAGCTGCGGATCGTCGCTGCTGATGCACGAGCCGCTGATGGTGACCGGGATGGTCTGGCCCTGCCGCGTGCGCAGCACGGTCTCGAGCGGTTCGTTGTAGGTGGCCTCGGCGCTGAAGGTGGCGCGGGCCGTCTCGTCGATGATCGACGTGAGCATGCGGTTCAGCAGCTCTTCCTCGGCGTAGCCGGTTAGCTTGCAGGCAGCGCGATTGGCGATCTTGATGTTGCCCTCGGGCGAGGCGACGAAAACCGCATCGCTCATGCCGCTCAGGACGTCGATCAGGTAGTGCCGGCCGATGGTGCCCTGGCGCAGCTGCTGGCGGCTGCGCTCGAGCGCGCTCTGCAACGGCGCGAGCTCCGTGCCCTGCTCGATGCGCACCGGCCGCGTGTAGTCGCCCTGGCCGAGGCGCTCGGCCTGGCGCGTGAGATCGGCAACCGAGGCCCTGGCGCGGCGCAGCGCCAGCCATGCCATGGTGAGCGCGGCGGCGAGCGAGAGCGCGCCGAGAGCGCCGGCGGCCGCAAGTGCGATGGCGAGGCGCTTGTTGCCAAGTGCCCGTGCCTTGTTGCGAAGATCGGTGACGATGTGACGCGCCGCGCCGACCTGCAAAACGACGCGAGCCTCGCCGATGGTCTGCGGCAATATGGCGCCCGACACATCGCGCTGGCGCACGCGGACCGGCTCGGAAGCCTCCTGCAGCGGACCCGAGCCTTCGCCCGGCCGGCCCCAGCGAAACAGCTCGCTGCCACGCGTATCCGTGATGACGATGGCGGCGAGATAGTCATCGGCCTTGAGCGGCTCGAGCGCGAGGCGGACGCTGTCCGGATCGCCAATGTCGACACCGGGGGCCGCGAGATCGGCGGCGTGGCGCGCAAGCGCGCGGGCCCGGCGCCGCGCCTCGAGCGCCACCTCCCGCGTGAGGTCGTCGGTGACCAGGTAGGCGTAGCGGTTTGCCTCGGTGCCGACGAAGTAGCCGGCAAGAGCCAGCGCGCCGATCGTTGCGAGCAGGGCGGAAACGCAGGCTGCGGCGATGTATCGGGACTTGAAGCTCGAGAAATTCATGTTTGTTATCTTCGTCAACCTGCGCGCGCCGGCACGATCGGGCGGCGCCTTGATGCAGCTCCGCACAGGATGGCGTGGCCCCATCTTATGCCTGCCGGCGAGCACTGGCCACCGCGAAAATACGCCGGCTGGGGCACAATCGGATGGATTATGTCTTTTTTACGCGACAATACGTGACGCCATGCGCACTAACCCCGGCGATGAGAACAGGATGGCGATTGAACCCTTGAGCGAACTCGAGTTGACCGGCCGCGCGTCGAGCCACGTGCTGCACTGCGACGATCTCGGTTGCCCTGTGCATCGCGCCGCCATCGAGCCGTTGCGGCGCATGCGCATCGCGGCCGAGAAGGCTGGCATTGCGCTTCGGGTCGTGTCCGGATTTCGGGATTTCGAGCGCCAACGGCAGATCTGGAACCAGAAGTTTCGGGGCGAACGTCCGGTCATGGACAGCGAGGGACGGGAGGTCGACGTCCTTCCTCTGGACAGCGCGAGTCGCGTCGCACTGATCATGGTCTGGTCGGCGCTGCCCGGCGCGAGCCGTCACCATTTTGGCAGCGAAGTGGATCTGGTCGACGGCAACGCGCTCGCGGCCGGTCACAAGCTGCAGCTGATCCCCGCGGAGTATGCCGGCGCCGGTCCGTTCGCAGCGCTGTCAGGTTGGCTCGACGAGCATGCCGCACGCTTCGGTTTTTATCGACCCTACGAGAACTTTCGCGGCGGCGTACGGCCCGAACCCTGGCATCTGAGCTACGCGCCGGTGGCGGTGCCCTCGCAGCAGCGGCTCGACAGCCGCCTGTTGCGCGAGACGATCGAGGCCGCCCAGATCGACGGCAAGGAGGCGATACTTGCCGAGCTCGAGACGCTGCACGCCCGTTACTGCGCCAACGTCGACCCGGCGCCCGGGGTCAGTCTCCGGCCCAGGCTCGCTTGAGATAGCCGAGCATCAGGCTGCGCATGCTCGTGGTTGGATCCGGAACCGCGGCAAACACCGGCGGATTGCGCCGCAGCATTTTCCAGCTCTCGGAACGCAGTATCTGCGTGAGATAGCTGAGGTTTCGCTCCAGCGATTCCATGTAGGGATTGCGGCCATCGAACAGCGCTTCGACATGGCGGTAGGCGCTGCGAAATTCTCCGTCGAGACGCTTGCGACGCACGTCGGTGATGAATCCCGGCGTCTGGCGCAGAAGGTCCAGGCCCGAGGCGTAACGTACCTGGCGGCCATTGACGGACGTCTGCAAGGCAATTCCGCCGAGCACGAATTCGAGATAGAGCCGGTCGCGGCATTTTTCGAGATAGCAGCGATCCGACATCTGGGCGATGTAATCGGCAGTACCCAGCAGCTCGCCGAGTTGCCGGTCGAGCGGATCGGCCAGCGGAATATCCCGCAGGGGAATCTCATAGCCGGTGTAGTGAACGAGCAGGCTCGCGCGTTGGGCGAGTTGGGCGCAACCGATGCGCGGCAGATAGTCGCTGAGGAAAGTCGCGCCGCGCGAGACGTGTCGCGCAGTGAGCTCCGCGCCATTCTCGAGGGGGCCATCGGTTGCCTGCCTGAGGTAGCCCACGTCGTGGAAGAGCGCGGTCAGGATGCCAAGCTCGGCGCGCTCAGCGCCGAGGCGGTCCGGCGGATTCGCGGTGAGTTCATAGCCGCACATCAGCCGCGCCATGGCAAGCGTGATATCGAGCGTGTGCTGGGTATCGTGGTATGCCGTGTCGACGCCGTTGTAGCCTGGCATGCGGCCGGCGAAATAGTCCGCAAAATCGGCAAAGGCGTCGGGGAGCTTGCTGAACTGCTCGCCAGGCCATGCCCGGGCGAACAGGCGCTGGATGGCCGCAAGCACCGCGTGAGGCGAACTCACCTGCACGGTGTTGGTGACGTCATAATCGCTGCGACGATAGCTGCGGTTTGCGGTGTCGTTGTTCAGATGGACTGCCTTGCCGTGATTGGTATTGGAATTTCAGCAATGGCGATACTGCGGGCCAGTGTACGGTGAGCCGCGCCGGCGAACCGCGGGTTGGCGCACAGTTCCATGCACGCCATGGTCCATTCGTCGCACCCTATATGTCAAAGGTGGCCAGAACCGGTGTGTGGTCCGAAGGGCGCTCGTAGCGGCGCGGTTCCTTGTCGATCTGGCAGGACTGGCAGCGCTCGGCCAGCGCCCGGCTCGCGAGTATGAGGTCGATGCGCAAACCGTGGTTGCGGCGAAATGCCGCGGCCCGGTAATCCCACCAGCTATAGCTCGCCGCCGCCTGGTCGAAATTGCGAAACACATCCACGAGCCCGAGTGCCAGCAGCCGCTGCAGCGCATTGCGCTCTGCGTCACTCACGAGGACGCTGCCGCGCCAGCTGTCCGGATCGTGTACGTCGCGATCCTCCGGTGCGATGTTGAAATCGCCCATCACCAGCAGGTGCTCGTGTTGCTCGCGTTCGCGTTGCAGCCACCCGTGCAGCGCGTCGAGCCAGCGAAGCTTGTACTGGTATTTTTCCGAATCGATCGACTGGCCGTTCGGTACATAGAGATTGATGACACGCAGTCTCGCGAAGGTTGCCGCCAGCACCCGGCGCGACGGGTCGTCGAACCCGGGAATGTCGACCAGCACATCGCGCGCCGGTTCGCGACTCAACAGCGCGACCCCGTTGTATGCGCGCTGACCGCTCGCGGCAATCGACCAGCCGTGGCGGGTCAGCTCCTCGCGCGGGAAATCTTCGTCGCGGGTCTTGGTCTCCTGCAGGGCGAGGACATCGACCTGCCGTTCGGTGAGCCATTCGAGCAGCTGCGGCAGGCGCAGGCGCAGCGAATTCACGTTCCAGGTGACCGCGGTGACTGGCATATCGGCTAGCCCACGTTCAATAGATGCGCAAGCCGCCGTACTTGCGCCGAATGCGCCGATCGAGCAGCCACCAGCCGAAGCCGGTGCCCGCGCCGAAGGCGAGCAGTGCCGCGAGCAGACTGACCCCGATCGAAGCGCCGCGTGAGGCAGTCTTTGCGGCCACATCGCCCCGGCCCATGAGCGGCGGCGCGCCGGTTTCCGCCTCGGCCTGGTCGGTCGGTGAGGCGTCTTTGGCGACCGTGGGCGCCGCCGGCGCGGGTGCGGCCGGCGTGGTCTTGTCGGAGCTCCCGGATCTTCGCTCCAGCTGACGTTTGGCATCCGCCAGTTCGCGCTTGACCTTGTCAAGTTCCTGCTGGCGCTGGTCGAGTCTTGCGCGCAGTGGTTCTTCGCGCGAGAGGTAGGAGCTTTTCATCCAGCCCTCGACGCCCGAGCGCAGTTGCACGCGCGCGAATCCATCCTGCTCCTCGAGCACCTCGACGGCATCGGCGCTGCGCGCGCTGGCGAGACGCTCGCCAGCGCCCGGCTCGGTGGTCAGGTTGATGACCAGCTGCTCGACGACATAGCGGGTGTCGCCGACTGCGAGTGCCGGCAACACGAGTCCGGTTGCCAGGATGGTGGCAGCGAGTGTCTTCATTGGCGGATTCCGTCCTGTTGCAACAGTGCGTCGATGGTCGGTGGCCGGCCCCGAAACTGCACGAAGCCTTCGAGTTCGTCGCGGCTGCCGCCACGGCTCAGGATGGCGTCATAGAATCGCTGTGCGGTTGGCGCATCGAAGACGCCGTGCTCGCGGAACGCGCCGTATGCATCGGCCGCCAGCACCTCGGCCCACTTGTAGCTGTAGTAGCCCGCCGCGTAACCGCCGGAGAATATGTGCGCAAAACTGTGCGGCATGCGATTCCATGCCGGCGGCTTGACGATAGCCACCTGATCGCGCACACGCTGCAGGGTCTCGTAGACGCTGGCGCCCCTGGCCGGGTCGTAGTCGGCGTGCAGATGAAAGTCGAAGAGCGCGAATTCGAGCTGGCGCAAGGTGGCGAGCCCGGCCTGGAAGCAACGGCTCGCCACCAGTTTCTGACGCAGCGCCGGCGGGAGTGCTGCGCCGCTCGCATAGTGAACCGCGATGCGTTCCAGTACCTCGGGTTCCCAGGCGAAGTTCTCCATGAACTGGCTCGGCAGCTCAACGGCGTCCCAGGCCACGCCATTGATACCGGCGATACTCGGATAGTCGACCTGGGTGAGCATGTGGTGCAGACCGTGCCCGAACTCGTGAAACAGGGTCAGGGTGTCGTCGTGCGTCAGCAGCGCCGGCTGGCTGGACGAGGGCGGCAGTGAATTGCAGACGAGATAGGCGACCGGCAGCGCCTGCGTCTGTCCTATGCGCATGCGATCGACGCAGTCATCCATCCAGGCGCCGCTGCGCTTGCGCGGGCGGGCGTAAGGATCGAGATAGAAGAATGCGCGATCAGCTCCCGTGCGGTCGCGCACCGCATAGAAGCGAACGTCATCGTGCCAACGCGGCACGCCGTCGAGTTGCGCGATGTGGATGCCGAACAGTCGTTGCGCCACGTCGAACATTCCCTCGAGTACGCGCTCGAGGCCGAAGTAGGGGCGTAATTCTTCCTGTGAAATGCCGAAATCGCGCTGTTGCAGCCGTTCCGAGAAGAACGTGATGTCCCAGGCGTCGAGTGGTCGGCCGGCGAAGTGCTCGAGTGCCGCGTATTCGCGTTCGGCAGCGGGTCGCGCGGCGCGCGCCAGATCATCGAGCAGCGCCAGGACCTGCTCGCGGCTCTTTGCCATGCGGCTGGCGAGCGAGTAGTCGGCGTAGTTTGCAAATCCGAGGAGGTTTGCAGCCTCGTGGCGGCGCGCCAGGATGTCACACATGACTTGGCTGTTGTCGAAACGGCCGCCATCGTCGCCGGCATCGGCAGCCCGCGTGTTCCACGCGCGGTAGAAATCGCGCCGCAAAGTCGCGTGCTCGGCTTCGGAGAGGATGGCGACGTAGGTGGGTTGATCGAGCAGCAGAAGCCAGCCGCCGACCCCGGCATCCCGGGCGCGCCTCGCGGCGGCGTCGATGAGCGCATCGCTCAAGCCGGCGAGTTCGGCTGGATCGGTGACCCGGCGCTGATAGGCCTGGGTGGCATCGAGCACGTTCTCGTCGAACTTCGAGCCAAGCTGTGCGAGCTCGTTCATCAGCGTCTTGAAACGCACCCGTTTTTCGCCCTTGAGCGCCACGCCGCCCAACCGGAAGTTGCGCAGTGCAAGTTCGAGCAGGCGCGACTGTTGTGGCAGCAAGCTTGCCGACTCGTTTGCAGCAATACGCTGGTAGGCGGCGAACAGCTGCTCGTTCTGGGACAGATCGCTCTCGAAATCCGCGAGCAGCGGCAGGCAGCTGTTGTAGGCGGCGCGCAAGTCATCGTTGCTCGCCACCGCGTTCAGGTGGGAGATGGGCGACCAGCGGCGCGACAGCTCGTGGCGTAGTCTTTCGATTGGCTCGACGACGGTGGCGAACTGCGGCGGCTCGACGGCGCACAGCTGTTCGATCTGCTGCCGTTGCGACGCCAGCAACGCCGACAGTTCGACGTGGACTGCGGCGGGGCGTATGGCAGCGAAATCGGGCAGCAACGGGTGCGGCGGTAGGGTTGGCGCCGCCTGCGGCATGGATGCGGACATTGCGGAATTCTACACAGTCGCGCCTGCCGACCGGCCGGCCGTCGCGGCTTTCGGCAAATCCCCGGGGAAAACGCGGCGATGGCAAGCGCCCCCGGGTAGCGGCGAAGTCGCTTTGCGGCCGCGCCGTGTTATGAGATAGGTTCTACCATCGGCGCCGTCGTGCGCGATTTGCGGGGCCCGGCGTGGCGGAACAGCAATACGATCTCGCGGTCATAGGCGGTGGTAGCGGCGGACTCGCAGCGGCACAGCGGGCTGCCGAATACGGCGCGCGGGTATTTCTTGCCGAGGGGGCGCGCCTCGGCGGCACCTGCGTCAACGTCGGTTGCGTGCCCAAGAAGATCATGTGGTATGCGGCAGAGCTGGCGCACCAGATCAGCGATGCGCGCGGCTACGGCTTCGAGGTTTCGGCGAGCGGCCACGATTTTGCGGCGCTGAAGGTCGCCCGCGACGCCTACGTACGAAGACTGAACGACATCTACGCGAGCAATCTCGCACGGCGCGGCGTGGAGTGGCAAAAGGGAGTGGCTCGCCTCACCGGCCCCAACGAGATCGTGATCGACGGTCGCGAGCTGCGAGCGCGACGCGTCCTGATCGCGACCGGCGGCGAGCCGATGCGTCCGCCGATCGCCGGCGCGGAACTTGCGCTCACCTCGGATGATTTCTTCGCGATGAGCGAGCGCCCCGAGCACGTAGCGATCATTGGCGCCGGTTACATCGCCGTGGAGCTCGCGGGTGTGCTTCGCTCGCTCGGCGCCCGCGTGACGCTGGTGATACGCGGCGCGCAGGTGTTGCGGCACTTCGATTCCATGATCGCCGAAACCGTGACGGCGCAGCTCCTGGCCGACGGTGTCGCGCTGGTGCCGGATAGCGAGGTGACGGCCATCGAGGGCGGTGACCAGGGTGGTTTTTCCCTGCAGCTGCGAGGCGGCGCAGGTGTTGGCGGCTTTGACTCGGTCATGTTGGCCATCGGGCGCAGCCCGGCCAGCCGCAACCTCGGTCTCGAGGCAATCGGCGTCGCGCTGGATGCCGATGGCCATGTACTTACGGACGAGTGGCAGGCCACCAATGTCGAAGGCGTGTTCGCACTGGGTGATGTCACCGGGCGGGCGCCGTTGACGCCGGTCGCAATCGCTGCGGGGCGCCGGCTCGCAGACCGATTGTTCGGCGGCAGGCCCGAACGGCGCCTCGACTATGAGCATATCGCGAGCGTCGTGTTCGCCCACCCGCCGGTGGGCACGGTGGGTCTCAGCGAGGCCGATGCCCGTGCGCGTCATGGCGATGCGGTCAAGGTCTACGAAGCCGGCTTCCTGCCCATGTATCACGCACTCACCGAGCGCAAGGCGCGCGCGCGCATGAAACTGGTCGTGCTCGGCGAGGAGGAGCGCATCATCGGTTGCCACGTGGTCGGCGCGGGCGCCGATGAAATGCTGCAAGGCTTCGCCGTGGCGATACGCATGGGCGCGACCAAGCGCGACTTCGACGATACGGTGGCGATACACCCGACCAGCGCCGAGGAGCTGGTCACGATGCGCTAGGGCAGAGCTCCCCTAGGCGATCGAGCGATCGCGCGTCTGCCCCGCAAGCGCGGCGAGCACGGGCAGTGTCTCGGGCCGCACGCCATGCCAGAGCCAATAGGATTCTGCGGCCTGTTCGACCAGCATGCCCCAGCCCTGGTGGGTATTGATGCAGCCGCGATCCTTGGCCCAGCGGATGAAGGGTGTATCGGTGCGACTGTAGGAGAGGTCGTAGCAAATCGTGTCGGCGTTGCAAACGCCGGGATTGATTTCGGGCACTTCGCCGCTCAAGCCGGCAGAGGTTGCATTGATCACATAGTCGTAATGCTCGCCGGAGAGATCAGCGAGTGCGCTTGCGCGCACCGGCCCCAGATCACAGAAAGCGGCGGCCATGCCATTGGCTTTCTCGATGTTACGGTTGGCGATGACGATTTCCGCCGGGTCGAGTGCGAGCAGGGGACCCAGGATGCCGCGGGTGGCGCCGCCTGCGCCGATGATCAGCAGTGTCTTGTGAGTGACGGTGAGTCCAAGGTTGTCGCGCAGATCGCGCACCAGCCCGCCGCCGTCGGTGTTGTCGCCGAGTATGCGATCCTCCTGGCGGGCCAGGGTGTTGACCGAGCCGGCACGCTCGGCACGTGGCGTGAGTTCGTTGGCAATTTCGGCGGCAGCGCGTTTGTGCGGCACCGTCACGTTGAGACCATTGCCGCCCCTGGCGAAAAACGCCAGTACCTTGGAGCGGAAGTCGTCGGGCGGGTATTCGAACAGCCGGTAGGTGAACTGGTGGCCGGTCTGTTTGGCGAACAGGCCATGGATGAATGGCGACCAGCTATGACCGATAGGGTAGCCGACGACACCGAATTGGGCGGATTTATCTGTCATGGATGGGTGCTGGTCCTGGGATTTTAGGGGCCAGCGCGGAATTGAGGTAGATTTCGCTGCAACAAAAAAGCCGGATTGCGGGTCTTTATACATGAACAAAGGTGGGTCGGAACAGCCTGGAGCCGGCGAATTTGAGCGCCAGCTCGCGCAGTTTCGGCCACAAATGTTGCGTTTTGCGCTGTGGTTGGCACGCGATAGGACCGTGGCCGAGGACGTCGTGCAGGATGCGATGGTCAGGGCCTGGAAGGCACAGGGCGATCTGAAGGAGCCGCGCGCGCTGCGCCAATGGCTGTACACCATAGTCCGGCGCGAGCACGCGCGTTTGCACGAGCGCAAGCGGCTGGAATTGACCGATATCGATGCATTGCTGGGCAGCGAGGACATGCAACTGGCGCAGACCGACGACAGCGAAATCGACGATTTGCGAGGCGCCATCCTGGCATTGCCCGAGGAATACCGGGAGCCGCTGGTCATGCAGGTGCTGGGTGGATTCTCGACGACCGAAATCGCGAGCGAACTCAATTTGACGCAGGCGGCGGTCCTGACCCGCCTGTTCCGGGCGCGGCACAAATTGCGCGATGCCCTTGGTGGAGCTGCAGTGGTGGATGAGGACGACAGTCAGCGATGAGTACGCCAGGCATGTCTTGTGAAGCGGCACGGCTTCGCATCGGTGGCGAACCGGGAGTCAGTGACGAGGCGCTGCGAGCGCACATCGCCGGCTGCCCGTCCTGCGGGCAGCTGCAACGCGAAATGCAGGAACTCGACGCGCGTATCCATCGCGCCCTGCACACGCAATTGCCCGCGGCCGACAATGTCGTGGCCTTGCCGGCAGCGGCTGGCGCGCTCGTGCGACGGCCACAATGGCAGCGCATGGCGCTCGCCGCCACGGTGTTGGTCGCGGTGCTCGGCGCAGTCGTGACCTTCGCGATCCGGCCGACGCCATCACTCGCCGCCGCTCTCGCCGCCCACGTCGCGCACGAACCGACAAGCTGGGACGAACGACCGCGCGTCGATCCCAGGGATCTCGAAGCCGTGTTGCGCCGCAGTGATCTGCACCTGTCGCCGGATGGCGCCAGCCGCGTCACCTACGCCATGAGTTGCTGGTTTCGCGGCTCTTTCGTTGCGCATCTGGTCGTGCACACCGAAGAGGGACCGGTCACCATCATGCCGTTGCCCGGGATTTCGGTTGCAGGCGAGGAGGCATTTACCGAAGGTGACTATAGCGGCGTGATCGTGCCGGTAAGTCATGGCAGTATTGCGGTCATTCGACGCGGCTCCCAGCCGCCGGCTGACCGTACGCGACAGTTGCTGTCGGCACTGGCGCTCGATGTTGGCTGAAGCGGATATCCGCAGTCGATGTGTTCAACGTACGTTCGTTCAAAATGTTCTAAGGAGAGCTCGATGTCGAAGACGTTCCTGAAAAAACCCGTTGCCATGGCGGTCGGCGCCGCACTGGTGACTTCTGTCGCGGCGATGAATGTATCGGCCGCCAACGCCTTCAGCGCCGAATCGCTGGCGACGGCCTACATGGTCGTTGGCGAAGGCTCCTGTGGTGGTGACAAGGCGAAGGAAGGATCCTGCGGCGGCGACAAGGCCAAAGAGGGTTCCTGCGGCGGCGACAAGGCCAAAGAGGGTTCCTGCGGCGGCGACAAGGCCAAAGAGGGTTCCTGTGGCGGTGACAAGGCCAAAGAAGGATCCTGCGGTGGTGACAAGGCCAAAGAGGGCTCCTGCGGCGGTGACAAGGCTGCTGAAGGCAAGTGTGGCGAAGGCAAATGCGGTGAAGGCAAATGCGGCGAGGGCAAGTGCGGTAGCGACAAGTAATCGCTGACCGCGCAGGCTCGACTGCGCATTTGGCAAGGCCCGCTCAGTGATGATCGGGCCTTGTTCTTTTTGTGGCCGTCTCGTGGTGCAGGATCCGCGCGTTCGCGCGGCCGGTCCTTGCAAGGCAGCCGCCCAGGTAGTCCTGCCAGCCTTGCAGGCCCCTGGCGAAAGCGAATGGCGGATTGATCACGGCGAAGCCCGATCCGGTGAGACCGGGTGCATCCTCGGCCAGCAGCGACAGCTCCGCTTGCAGCCACGGACGGCCGAATGCCGCGCACGCGCGCGCAACGGCCGCCGACACGCGGCGCTCACGGGAGAGCGGATACCACCACAGGCAGACCGCGGTCTCGCAGCGCTTGCGCACATCGTCGAGCGCAGCCTGCAACGCCGGTAATTCGCTCGCCGTATCCTCGTAGGCAGGATCGATCAGCAACAGGCTGCGTGCCGACTTTGCGGGCAGTAACGCACGCAATTGGCCGGGTCCGTCGGCACACAGAATTCGCGTGCGAGGCCAATCGGCGAGCGCGGCCTGCAGTTCCTGCGCCACCTCTGGCTCGCGCTCGATGGCGATGACGCGATCCTGCGCGCGCGCCACCATGGCGAGGAAGCGTGGTGATCCAGCATATTGCAGCAGGTTTCCGGCGCCCGGGTCGTCACGACGCAGCAGCGCAACGTAGTTTGCGATCTCGGGTGGTGGTGCAACCTCGTCGATCGCCGTGAGCAGACGCCAGATACCCGAAGCGGCCTCGGCGGAGTTGTCGGAGCGCTCGAGCCGATAGCGTCCGGCGCCTGCGTGGGTGTCGATGCATTGGATTGCAGCAGGTTTGGCTGCCATGGCGGCATGCACGGCGATGACCGCGATATGCTTGTGCACATCGGCGAAATTACCCGCGTGGTAGAGGTGGCGGTATTTCAATCCGCGGTGGCGTCTGCCTTTGTGGTGGCTGCCTTGCGCGGCGCAGCCTTCTTCTTCGCGGACGCACTCTTCCTGGCGCCGGTCTTCGCCTTCGCCTTGCCCCCGGCCTTGGCCTTGGCCTTGCCCGTCTCCCGCGTCGTCGCGGTTGCCGGCGCCTCGGCGCTCGCAGCCGGGCGCGCGGCGCTCTTGCCGCGACGGCCGCGCTGGCCGCGCAACGGCGCATTGGCGAGCAGCTCGCGGCAGTCATCGAGCGTCAGCGCCTTGGGTTCGCGATCCTTGGGAATCTTGGCATTGCGCTTGCCGTCGGTGACATAGGGCCCATAGCGGCCATTGAGTACCTGGATGCCCGCATCGGCGAAATCGTTGATGATGCGATTGGCATCGGCTTCCTTCTTGGCCCGTATGACCTCGAGCGCGCGCTCGAGCGTCACGGTGTAGGGATCGTCGTCTTTCAGCGATGCGTACTTGCTGCCGTATTTGACGTAGGGGCCGAAGCGCCCGATGTTGGCCGATACCGGCTCACCCTCGGCGGTCTCACCGAGGTCGCGCGGCAACTTGAACAGCTCCATTGCGTCGGCCAGCGTGATGCTGTCCATTTTCTGGCCCGGGCGCAGCCCGGCGAAACGCGGTTTTTCGTCGTCGTCCTTGGTGCCGATCTGTACGAAGGGACCGAAGCGGCCCATGCGCACCGTAATCGGTTTGCCGGTTGCCGCGTCGCGGCCGAGCTCACGTGCCTGAGCCACTTCCTCGCGCGTGACGTTCTTGTCGATGTCGCGCACGCGGCTGATGAAGGGCCGCCAGAATTTCTGCAATGGCTCGGTCCAAGGCTCCTCGCCGCGTGACACCGCGTCGAGCTCATCCTCCATGGCAGCGGTGAAGCCGTATTCGACGTAGCGATGGAAATGCTTGGTGAGAAAATCGTTGACGATCTTGCCGATGTCGGTCGGCGTGAAACGCCGATTCTCGTTGTCGACGTATTCGCGATCGCGCAGCGTCGACATGATGGTCGCATAGGTCGACGGACGGCCGATGCCGTGCTCTTCGAGCGCCTTGACGAGCGATGCCTCGGTAAATCGTGGCGGCGGTTCGGTGAAATGCTGGTTCGCAGTGACTTCGACGAGCTTCACTGCATCGCCTTCGCTCATGGGCGGCAGGATCCGGTCGGACTCGTCGTCACCGCCGGGCTCGTCACGACCTTCCTGGTACACGGCCATGAATCCCGCGCTCACCATGGTCGAACCATTCGCGCGCAGTACATGGCGTGCCGGGCCATCCTGACCTGCCAGCATGTCGATGGCGACCGTGTCGAACACCGCATGCGCCATCTGGCAGGCGATCGCACGCTTCCAGATGAGCGAATAGAGCCGGAACTGGTCTGGCTCGAGATACTGCTCGATCTCCGCCGGCACGATGGCCGCGGACGTCGGCCGGATGGCCTCGTGCGCCTCCTGGGCGTTGCGCGACTTGGTCTTGTAGGCGCGCGGTTCAGGCGCGACCGACGCTTCACCGTAGAGGCGGGCGGCCGTGGCGCGAATTTCCGTAACGGCCTCCGCAGCGAGTGCGACCGAGTCGGTACGCATGTAGGTAATGAGGCCGACATTGCCGGTGCCGATATCGACACCTTCATACAGCTGTTGCGCCAGGCGCATGGTGCGCTGTGCTGAATAGCCGAGTTTGCGCGAGGCTTCCTGCTGCAGCGTCGAGGTGGTGAACGGTGGCGCCGGATTGCGCCGCCGCTGCTTGCGGTCGATGCTGTTGACCTTGAGCTGACCGGCGGCCGCGCTCAGCAGGGTGGCTTCGACCTCACGTGCCGATGCGGTATTGGTGAAGCTGAACTGTTCGACCTTGGTGCCAGCGTACTCGACGAGCTTCAGCGGGAATTGCTGTTCGCTGTGCTCGCCTGCGGCATCGATGGTCCAGTACTCGCGCGGCACGAACGCCTGGATCTCGGCTTCGCGCTCGCAGATCATGCGCAGCGCCGGGCTCTGCACACGGCCCGCGGACAGGCCGCGGCGTACCTTCTTCCACAACAGCGGCGACAGATTGAAACCGACCAGATGGTCGAGTGCGCGCCGCGCCTGTTGCGCGTTGATCAGATCCAGCGACAGGTCGCGCGGATGCTGGACCGCCTCGCGAATCGCGTTGCGTGTGATCTCATAGAAGGCCACGCGATAGACCTTTTTGCCCTTCAGGTCGCCGCGTTCGCGCAGGATTTCGTGCAGGTGCCAGGCGATGGCCTCGCCCTCGCGGTCCGGGTCGGTCGCGAGATAGAGTGCATCGCCCTTGCGCAGCGCCTTGGCAATGGCCTCGACATGGCGTTCGTTCTTCTCGAGCAGGCGATACGTCAGGGCGAAATCATTCTCGGCGTCGACCGCGCCTTCCTTGGGAATAAGGTCGCGGACATGACCATAGGAGGCGAGCACCTGGAAATCCTTGCCGAGGTATTTCTTGATGGTGCGCGCCTTGGCGGGCGATTCGACAACGACGAGATTTTCAGCCATAGCGGTTAGATTGTGACCAGTCGCGTCAGGGGTTCAGCCACGGCGCTGCGCCAGCCCGGCGAGGCCGCGGCCCGTACCGCGGGAGAATTCAATGCGCGGTGCCGCTCGGCGCGTCGAGGAGCATGTACTCCATGCGGGCGAACGACAGATCCGGGTTGGGTTGGCTCGACAATACCATCAGCACCACCCACTTGATCTGCTCGATGCCGAGTTCCTCGGTTTCGAGTGCCAGCAGACGTTCGATCACCAGTTCGCGTTGCGGTGGTGAGAGCACGTTGCGCGATTCCAGCGCGAGCAGAAAGCCGCGGCACTCGGTGGGCAGGCGGGTCAGTTCGCCATCGGTGAAGACGCGGATGGCGGTGCCGGCCGGCTGCAGCGGCCCGTGCTCGCCCTTGGCCGCGAGATCCGCCAGCCAGTCGAGAGCCCGGTGGACGCTCGATTCGGCGAAACCGGCTTCGGCCAGGTCGCGCACGAGTTCCGGCCGCGGCGGGACTTCGCCGCCATCGGCAAGCATGTAGTGATCGAAAACGTAGATGAGAACGTCGAGGATATTCTGATTCATAGTCTGTTATCGGGGATCCGACTGTACCGGCCACCCGGGCACGGCTCGATCAGGTCCTTGAGCTCGAGAATGAGCAGCATGGAGGCTATTGAGTCGCCCGCAATCCCGGTTCGCGCGACCAGCTGATCCACGCTGGTCGGCTCGAAGCCGAGCGCATCTAACAGGATTTCGTAGTCCTTGTCCAATTGCGGCGCCGCCCCGGTAGCCGTCCGGCCGCGCGTAGGGGTGCTCGTAACTACTTGATTTATATTGCATAAACGCAATTCCTCCAGGACGTGTCGGGCGGTTTCGACGAGCTTGGCGCCGTCGCGTATCAGCTGGTGGCAACCATGGGCCAGCGGATTGTGGATGGAGCCGGGTACAGCGAAGACTTCGCGGCCGTACTCGCCGGCCTGGCGCGCGGTGATGAGCGAGCCGCTGTCGCGGGCGGCCTCGATGACCAGGCAACCCAGGGCGAGGCCGGCGATGATGCGGTTACGCTGCGGGAAATGGTGTCGTCGCGGGGCTGTGCCTGGCGGAAATTCGCTCACCAGCGCGCCGCCCGTGGCGAGGATGCGCGCGGCGAGATCCTTGTGCGCGGCCGGGTAGATGGCATCGAGTCCGGTGCCGCAGACCGCGATGGTGACACCATTCGCCGCCAGGCAACCCTCGTGACAGGCGGCGTCGATACCAAGCGCGAGCCCGCTGGTGATGGCGAGGCCCGTGTCGGCAAAATGCCGCGCGAACTGCCAGGCTGTCTCGCGACCGCTGGCGGTGGGATTGCGGGAACCGACCATCGCGAGTTGCGCCTGGCTGAGCGCTGCAACCTCGCCCCGCAGGTAGAGTGCGGCCGGCGCGCCGGCCGTGGCGGCGAGCAGGGGCGGATAGTCGGGCGGGCCGGCCAGCAGTACCCCGAGGCCCAGGCGTTGCCGCCATGCCAGGTCGCTCGCGACGAGGGCGGGATCAGGCCGGCGCAGCCAGTCGATGGCGGGGGCAGCGATGCCACAGGCTGCGAGTTCGTCGCGGCTTGCCTGCAGCAGGGCGTCGGTCGAGCCGCAGCGAGCCAGCGCCGCGAGCAGTTGCGCGGCGGTGAGCCCCGGCGCGCGGGCGAGGATGGCGTCGCTGTCATGCATTGCGCCAGAGCATAAAGCAATCGGCCGGCATCGCTGCCGGCCGATCTGTCCTGGATGAACTGAAAGAGCGCTGGCTTCGCGCCCGGCCGTTTACGGCGTACGCACCCTGTCGGCAATGCGTATCGGGCTCGTCGCCGCGACGATCAGGCCGTAGCTGACGCGATCATAGGTGCGAAACACCAACAACGTGCCGGCGCGCTCATCGGGCAATTTGACGCGCTCGGCAAAGGCGTTGCCGACGCGGCGCCCAACCAGCCCACGACCGGCATCGCGATCGCGAACCGTCTCGCCTGCCTGATCGACCGCGAGCACATGACCGGGCAGCAGGCCATGGCGCGCGCCACGGTTGATGACCACGATCTTGTATTGGCCGATGAGTTCGACACCGTCGATGACGGAAATGATCTGACCGTCGACATTGTTGTCAGGTGCGCGCGGCACGAAGTCGAGCGGTACGTCGGTTTCGGTCTTGATGAGCCGATCGCCAGCGAGGGTCTCGCGAGCCGCATCGGTGAGGCGAACCTTGCCCGGATCGCCGGCATTGACCACTTCGGCCGTGCCCGTGTAGACACCCTGGTAGCCGACCAGGGCGCCATCGTCCGGGTCGACCAGCGGTTCGCCGACATGCACGATGGCAAAACGGCCGCCAGCGTCGCGCTGCAGGTTGCGCACATAGGCTTCATGACCGGTACCGCCGACCATGTGACCATCGCGGAAGGACAGCACGCGCGGCGCGACCTGCGCCTGATCCGAGGTAATGACGGTCGGGCGTTCGAGGAAGGCTGCGATCGCGGCGTAGGGAATGGTCGCGATGGCGCCGGCGAGCGGTTCGCTGCGCAGGCGCGGATCGAGCCGCGCCGCACCGGCGCTGCCCAAAGTAATCTGCGGCGAGCCGTTCGCGCCGAAGGCGAGCACCAGCTCGTCGCCGGGATAGATGAGATGCGGGTTCTTGACCTGCGGATTGACGTACCAGACTTCCGGCCACAACCAAGGATCGCGCAGGAACATCGATGCGATGCCCCAGAGCGTGTCGCCGCGCTTCACGATGTAGTTGCGCGGGGCATCGTCGCGGATGATGTCGCCTGATGGCGCAGCGGACTGCACGGCAGCGCCGTCGCCCTGCGCGGCTATGGCCGCTTCGGTGGCCGTGAGCGCCTGTCCTTCGTCGACGCTCGTGTCATCGTCGGGCGCCATCGCGCGCGGCGCGGACGCGCCGACCACGGCGGCGCTGTCATCGCCACGGGAAGTGCTCGCGCAGCTTGTGAGCAACGCGAGACCGGCCAGCACGCCCAGGCCGAGGACCAGGGAATGCCTAACAAGTGTCTGATTCAAAAACATCCTTTGCTCCTGGGCCACGGGTGAGGCAGGGGCTGCCGCTGTTATAATCGCAACCAGCGCGCAAACCCACGGTTTAATGTCAACTTTGTGCGCTGTGTCACGCCCATGCGGCAGCGCACCCGGACCTTGAGTGATACGGGCAAGCGGCCCGGTGGAATGAAACAACAGCTACCATATTTCGTCAAATGTCACGGCTCGCCATACTCGAATACCCCGACCCCCGGCTACGCACCCGGGCCGCGGTGGTCACCTCCTTCGACGCCGCGCTCGAGCGGCTGATCGCCGACATGTTCGAGACCATGTATGCCGCACCCGGTATCGGCCTTGCGGCGACCCAGGTCGACGTACACCAACGCATTATCGTCATGGACGTCTCGCGCGACCGTGACCAGCCGCGCGTATTCATCAACCCCGAGATCCTGGTCCGTGACGGACAGACCGTAACCGAGGAAGGCTGCCTGTCGGTGCCCGGAATTTTCGATGAAGTGGAGCGCGCGGCTACGGTGCGCGTGCGCACACACACGACGAAGGGCGAGCTACGTGAACACAGCCTGGCAGATCTCGAGGCCGTCTGTTTGCAGCACGAAATGGACCACCTCGAGGGCAAGCTGTTCGTCGACTACCTGTCGGACCTGAAGCGCGAACGGATCCGCAGGAAACTGGCCAAGGCGCGGACCGAACGGACCGACAAGCTGGCGCTGCGCGAACCGGCGCTCTAGAGATCGCGACGGCCACCGCGCCCGTGAAGTCCCTGCGTCTCGGCTTCGCCGGAACACCGCAGTTCGCTTTGCCCTCGCTGGCCGCCCTGCTCGCATCCGTGCACCAGGTAATCGGCGTGCTGACCCAACCCGACCGGCCTGCCGGGCGCGGCCAGCGGACCGCGCCGAGTCCGGTGCGCGCGCTCGCGCAATCGCATGGCGTCCCGGTCGCGACCCCCGTAACCCTGCGCGATGCCGCGGTCGAGTCCCTGCTCGATGGCTGGCAGCTCGATGCGCTGATCGTGGTCGCCTATGGCCTGCTGCTGCCGCCCGCCATTCTTGCCCTGCCGCGCGCGGGTTGCATCAACGTGCACGCATCGCTCCTGCCGCGCTGGCGCGGAGCCGCACCCATCCAATGGGCCTTGCTCGAGGGCGACGTGGCGACGGGTGTCACCATCATGCAGATGGACGCCGGTCTCGATACCGGCCCGATACTCGCGCGTCGCGAGCTGGCGATCGGCGCCCGCGAGACGGCACCGGAACTGGGCGCCCGGCTGGCGGCACAGGGTGGCGAATTATTGCTCGGGGCCCTCGCGCGTCTGGCCGCGGGAACTCTTGCCGGCCAACCGCAGCCTGACCTAGGAGTAACCTACGCGCGCAAGTTGAATAAAAAGGACGCCCGGGTGGATTTCAGGCGCAGCGCTGTCGAAATAGATCGCAAGGTAAGGGCCTTGTGTCCGTGGCCAGGCACGGAGGCATCCCTGGGTGGCGAACTACTTCGGATTCATGCGAGCCGCCTGCGCCCGGAAACGGCACAGCCTGCGGCCCGCCCCGGCGCCGTGCTGGAGTTTGCGGACGACGCCCTCTGGGTTCGCTGTGGCGAGGGCGAGCTCGGGATCACGCGCATGCAGCGGCCCGGCCGGCGCGCGGTCAGCGCGCGGGACTTCGTGAACAGCGAGCGGGTCCTGGGCGGGCAGTTCGATGTCTGAGCCCGCCGTACATCGGCACCCCCGACGCCACGCGAAAGCGCCCGAGCGCGCGAAGCTGCCGGGAGCTGCCGTCTTTGCGGCGGCCGCAAGCGCCGTGGATGCCATTGCACGCCAGGGTTGTTCGAGCGAAATTGCCCTGGCGAGCGCGCGCGAACATAGCGACAGGGCGGCCGTGCGTGCCGTGACACTGGGCAGCGTGCGCTGGTACCTGCGCCTGCAAGCAGCGCTCGCACCGCTCCTCGCCAGACCGCCCGCGAGCCTGCAGCCGCCACTGTTCGCCCTGCTCGTCACCGCCGCGCACCAGATTGTCTATTCGCGCACGCCTGCGCAGGTGTGCGTCAACGTCGCGGTCGAGGCGACACGGGTGCTCGGCGCCGCGCGCGCCGCCGGCCTCGTGAACGCCGTGTTGAGACGCTTCGTCAAGGAGCGCGACGAGATCCTGGGCGCCGTCGACCGTGATCTCGCGACGCGCCATGCGCATCCACCGTGGTTCGCAAGCGAACTGCAACGCGACTGGGCGTCGCAGGTGGAGGCGATACTGGAGGGCAACAACCAGCACCCGCCGATGACATTGCGTGTCGATGCCGCGCGTGGCAGTACTGCGGAATACCTTGGCGCGCTCGATGCAGCGCATATCGAGGCGAAGGCCGTTGCCTGGCGCGACAATGCCATCGAGCTCATGCAGCCCATCGCGGTACGCAGGTTGCCGGGCTTCGAGGACGGACTGGTGACGGTACAGGATGCCGCCGCGCAGCTCGCCGCGGTCCTCGTCGATGCCCGCGAGGACATGCGCGTGCTCGACGCCTGCGCTGCGCCGGGCGGAAAGACCGGCCAGTTGCTCGAACTCGCGCCGCGTCTGCGCTTGATTGCCGCCGACGTCGACGCCGAGCGGCTGCACTTGTTGCGCGATACCCTGCGCCGCATCGGTCGCAGTTGCCAGGTGGAGTGCGAGGATCTCACCCAGCCGTCGCCGGCGCTGCGCCAGCGTCGCTTTGAGCGCATCCTGCTCGATGCCCCCTGCTCCGCGACGGGCGTCATTCGTCGCCACCCCGATATCAAGCTGCTGCGCCGCGCCAGCGATCTGCAGGCGCTCGCAGCAACGCAGCTTGCGATGCTTCGCCAGGCGCTCGATCTGCTCGCCCCAGGCGGCGAAATCCTCTACTGCACCTGCTCGGTGCTCGCGGTGGAGAACGATCGCTGCATCGAGGCGCTGCTCGCGGCGGATCCCCGCGTCCAGGTGCTGCCCATCGAGCACGGGTCGGGCCTGCCGCCGGATGCGGCATATACGCGCCATGGACTGCAATTGCTGCCCACCGCAGCAGCGGGTTGTGATGGTTTCTATTTCGCGCGCCTGGGGCTCGGCCGATGAGAGGCCCGCTGCGACGCTCATTCCTGCTGCTTGCGGGGCTACTCGCAACCGCGGGCCTTGCCAGCGCCGACACGCTCGACGGCAGCCTGCAGATCGAGTCGGCCTATGTCACGGTCGATGGCGGCGTCTATCGCTTGAACGCCGTGATCCGATTTCCGCTCAATGAGGAAATTCATGCCGCCCTCAAGGAAGGGGTGAGCCTGCGCTTCAATGTCGAGACCGTCATCGTGCGCGAGAGACGTTACTGGTTCGATGACAGCATCGTCGGGCTTGCCATCGAAAAGGAGCTCTCCTACCACAGCGTGAGTGATCGCTACGTGGTGCGCGACCTGCGCAACTCCGACCAGGCATCGTTCGTAAGTCTCGAGGATGCGGTCGATGCGATCGGTCGCATCGAGAATCGGCCGATCCTGGTCGAGCCGCAACTCGATGCCAGTGCCAGTTACCGGGTGAGCGTTCGCGCCGGCGTGCGCCGCGGCCGGGTCCCGGATGCGTTGCGCTTCTTTGTCTTCTGGAGTGATTCCTGGCATCGCGAGAGCGACTGGTACTCGTGGACACTGCCGCATTGAGACGATTGCGCCCTTATCTGCTGATCGCGGCCTGGGTCGTGCTCGGTGGCATCGCGCTGCTCGCGCTCGCCAAATCGGCGCAGAACTCCGCGCAGTTCAGCCGCTGGCAACCCTGGATCCTTCTGGTCAACGTGCTTGCGCTGGTCATGCTGGTCGTATTGCTCAGCCGCAAGCTCCTGCAACTGTTGCGCGACTACCGCAACCAGGTACCCGGATCGCGGCTCACGCTGCGCACTGTGGGCGTATTCAGCGGCCTGGTCGTGGCGCCACTGCTGGTGGTCTACCTCTTCTCGCTGGAGTTCCTAAATCGCGGTATCGACAGCTGGTTTCGCGTCGAAATCCGCCAGGGCCTGAACGATGCCGTGGTGCTCTCGCGCGCAGCGCTCGATCTTCGCATCCGGGAGCATGTCGAGCGCACCGAAAGGCTGGCAGCCGACCTCGGCACGATAGCCGAATCGCGCATGCCGTCGGTCATCGACACGGAGCGACGCAATGACTCGGCGCTCGAGATCGCTGTATACGGTCCGCAGGACCGTTTGCTCGCGATCAGCGGCGCGGCGCTCGATGTCATACCCGAGCGGCCGGCGCGCGAAATAGTCCGCCAGGTCGGGGGCGGCCAGACTTATGTGTCACTCGAACCGGCGGCCAAGGGCCAGTACGTGATACGCACCGCGGCGCCGATACCGGGAGCGACACCGAATTCCTCGCGCTATGTGCTCGTCGTGCACGAGGTGCCAGCACAGCTCGCGGCGCTCACCGACGCCGTGCAGTCGAGCTACTCGCAATATGGCGATCTCGCGGCCTTGCGCGAGCCGCTGAAGAACATTTTCAGGCTCACGCTGACCCTCGTGTTGCTGGTGGCCATGCTCGCGGCCATTTACGGCGCGATCGAATCGGCACGACGCCTGGTGCGGCCGGTGCAGGACCTGATCGCCGGCACCCGTGCGGTAGGCAAGGGTGATTTCGCGACCCGGTTGCCACTGCCGTCGCGCGATGAAATGGGCTTCCTCGTGCATTCGTTCAACGACATGACCAAGCGGCTGCGTCGGGCGCGCGCGGAAGCCGATCGCAACCAGCAGCAGCTGGAGCGCCAGCGCGCCGGTCTCGCGGTCATCCTCGCGCGCCTGTCATCGGGTGTGATCGTCATCGACAAGGAGTTGCGGCTGCGGGTCGCGAATGACGCGGCCGGCGCGATCCTGGGTGTCGATCTGACGGCGGCGGTGGGTTTGCCGCTCGCCGAATTGCGCGCCGGCAGCGCGAGACTCGAGCAGCTGGTCGCGGCGCTGCTGGCCCATTTTGCCGCCGACCGTGACGAATGGCGCGAACAGCTCGAGCTCGACGGCGAGGCCGGCGCGCGCGTCCTCATGTGCACCTGCACGCGGTTGCCGCGCGACAGTGAAGAGGAGCCGGGCTATGTCGTGGTCTTCGATGACCTGACGGCTCTCCTCAATGCCCAGCGCGACGCCGCCTGGGGCGAGGTGGCGCGTCGCCTCGCCCACGAAATCAAGAATCCGCTTACGCCCATACAGCTCTCCGCCGAGCGCATGCGCCGCCGGCTGATGCAGCACATGCAGGCCGAGGACGCCGACGTGCTCGAGCGCGGCACCCGGACCATCATTCAGCAGGTCGATACGATGAAGCAGATGGTGAATGCGTTCTCCGAGTACGCCCGCGCGCCGGAGACCAAGCTCAGCCGATTCGACTTCGACGAACTGGTCCGTGAAGTCGCGGAGCTCTATCAGACCCAGGACCCCGCGATCGCCATCGTGACCGAGCTCGCCGGGGTCCTGTGGATCGAGGCCGATCGCGGACGATTGCGCCAGGTGCTGAACAATCTGCTCACCAATGCGGTCGAATCGCTGAGTGGTGTCGCCGGTGCGCGGATCGAAATCAGTACCAGCCGCATTCAACGTAATGAACGCGCCTACGTGCGGATTCTGATCCGCGACAACGGGCCGGGTATCGCGCGCGAGCTCCTGGGACGGGTATTCGACCCCTATGTCACCAGTAAACCGAAGGGCACTGGACTCGGTCTCGCCATTGTCAAGAAGACCGTCGAGGAGCATGGTGGCAGCATAAGCGCCGACAATATTGCTACCGGTGGTGCCTGCGTTACGCTTGAGTTACCGTTGCGCAGTCGGATCAAGGATGAGCACGCTGCGGCGGTCGTTGAATCGGGTTAGGGGAAGCTGGATGAGCGGTGCGAGCATACTCGTCGTCGATGATGAAGCGGACATACGCAGTCTGCTGAGCGAGATACTCGCCGAGGAAGGCTATCGCGTCGAAGTCGCGGCCGATGCCACGGCGGCGCGGGCTGCGCGCGCGAGACGTTCGCCCGATCTGGTGCTGCTCGATATCTGGATGCCGGACGTCGATGGCATCACCTTGTTGCGCGAGTGGTCGACCGACGCGGCCGCTGGGCCGCCTGTCGTGATGATGTCCGGCCACGGTACCGTCGAGACCGCCGTCGAGGCGACCCGGCTTGGCGCCTTCGATTTCGTCGAGAAACCGCTCTCGCTCGCGAAGCTTCTGCGCACGGTCGAACGCGCGCTCGAGCATGGCAAGCGCGGACGCAGCGCCGGACGCAATATCCCTGCACCGCTCGGCGTGCCGGTCGGCAAGAGCCGGTTGATGCAGGAATTGCGCACAGAGATCGAGCGTGTGGCGGCCCTTGCCGCGCCGGTGCTGATGATTGGCGAGGCAGGCACGGGCCGCGAGTCCTTCGCGCGCTATCTGCACGATCGTTCGGCGCGCGGCAATGAGCCATTCGTAACCCTGGTGGCGAGCGAGCTGCGCGACACCGACGCCGAAACCGCGCTGTTCGGCGCGGAGACCGCGCAGGGACCGAGCCGCGGCGCACTCGAGCGTGCCGGCAACGGCACCTTGTTCATACTCGAACTCGAAGACTTGCCAGGCAACGCGCAACGATTGCTCTTTGGCGTGCTCGAGACGGGTTCATTCTGCCGAGTGAACGGCACCGAACGCATCAAATTCGCCGCCCGGATCGTATCTGCGGCGCGCCCCGGCATCGAGACGCGCGCACTCGAGGATGGTTTCCGGCGCGACCTGCTTGGGCAGCTGAATACCTTGCTCGTGCGCATTCCGCCACTGCGCGAATACGCAGAGGACGTGCCCGAGTTGTTGCGCCACTATGTCGACCGGTTGGTTGACGTCGAGCAGTTGCGCTATCGGCGCTTCAGCGTCGCGGCGCAGAACCGCCTGCGCAATTATCCCTGGCCGGACAATGTCCGCGAATTGAAGGGCATGGTGCAGCGGTTGCTCATGAAGCCTACCGCCGACGACGTCTCCCTCGAGGAGGTCGAGCAGCAGATCAAGAGCTATGCCCCGCCCGATGAGCCTCTGGTGAAGCAGGACCTGCTGGCATTGCCGTTGCGCGAGGCGCGCGACCAGTTCGAGCGCGCGTACCTGCAGCAGCAATTGCTGCTCTGTCACGGCAAGGTGGGTCTGCTCGCGAAGCGTGTCGGTATGGAGCGCACGCACCTGTATCGCAAGCTGCGCTCGCTCGGCATCGATTTTCGAAGTTCGCCGGACGACTGAAAGACCCGGCTACGCCCGCCGGCGTGGTGCAAAGCCGGACGTGATTTTCAGCTGATGGTTTTCGATACGGTCGCCGAGCGCGGTCCTTCGAGGCCGGCAGCATTGCGCGCGCTCACCGCAAAGTGGTAAGTCCCCGCATCGAGCGATTCGACGACGTAGCGCGTGATACCAGGGTTGTCCACGCGCACGCTGTTGGTCATCGCCGCCGGACTCGCGCCGTAGTAGATGACGTAGCCGGCCAGGTTGGTCAACGCGCTGCCGTCGGAATTGCTGGTCGGCGCCTGCCAGGAAAGCGTCGCGCTGCCGCTCTTGGGCGCGCTCGACACCGGCAGGGCCTTCACTTCGATGCTGAACGGCGACAGCGATGCCGTCGCGAGTCCGTCGGTCACCGAGATCGTGACATTGCGATAGGTGCCGACGCTGCCCGTATCGGGCGTACCGCTCAGGCGCCCGGTGCGGGTATCGAAGGACGCCCAGTTGGGCAGATTGGCGATACTGAAACTCAAGGCCTGACCTTCGGGATCCCGGGCCGAGGGTTGGAATGCATAGCTGCTGTTGGCTGTGACGGTCGTGCCCGGCGTACCGCTCACCTGTGGCGGCTGGTTGGCGGGCGCGATCGGCACCGGATTCCCACCCGATGAGATGCCGACCCGGGGACGCGTTGCGCTTGCGCTGCTGCTGGAGTTGCCATCGCCCTGGCAGGCGGCGATGAGAGGTAGCAGCGCTGCTGCGACTGCAATGCTCTGCAGCAGGGATCGGCTCGGAACAGTGGGCATCTGTCGGTACTCCGTCGCGCAACTGGTGACAGGCAGAACCAGCTCACTGACGGGACGCGACGGTTGCGGCGCCAAGCGCTCGACCGGACGGAGTGAGCATGAGGGCTCATTCCGGCAACCCCGCTGTCATGGGCGCACGAGGCGCCTTTAGACCGGTGGCTTTGCGTCCCTGTCTTTCAACAGGTTTGCCAACGATTACGAATCTACCTACGAAGTCGGATGCGTCGCGCGCAACTTAACACTGCGAACGAGTCGATCCGCAGAATTGTGAATCCTGTGCAGTGGGTCGCAAATTGGAGACGCGTTTCGGGGCGAGTTCTCGTTCGGCTCAGTCGCCCACGCGTATCACCAGCGCATCGAGCTCGGCCTCGCGCAAGGCATTGCGCGTGCGTTCGAGCTCTGCCAGATCGGTAAAGGGGCCGAGCCGCACGCGATGCCAGACATCGCTGTCGACCGCAACCCTCTGCACCTGCGCGCGCATCCCGAGCACGGCGAGCTGGCGCGCGACGCGATCCGCATCTTCGCGGCGGCGATAGGATCCCGCCTGCAGGACGTAGATGCCCGGGCGCTGCACGGGCGCTTCGGTGCCATCGCGCTTTACATCGCGCTCCTGCTCGGGGACGACGACCTCGAACTTGGGCAGCATCTCGTAGAAGTCGAACTGCGAGCCTTCATCCGCGGCATCGGCGGTGCTCGTCGCGTCGGTTTGCGGCTTCGGTATGGGCGCCGCGTTGTCCACAGCGTGCTGCCGGCGCGATGCATAACCGAAGAGCACGGCGGTCAAGGCCGCGCCGGTCAGCGCGCCGACTGCGAAGTCGCGCAGGCGCGCCATGTCCAGATGGCCACTGCGCGGCTTCTTGAAGTCACGCGATGTCAGTCGTGTCACATGCTCTCCGGCGTACCGATTCCCAATATCCTCGCGCCGTTGACGATCACATGGCGCAGGGCGGCGAGCATGGCGAGCCGCGCGTTGCGTAATGCACTGTCTTCGATGAGTACCTGCTCGGCGTTGTAGAACGTGTGGAAGGCCTGCGCGAGATCGCGCAGGTAGTGTGCGAGCGTATGCGGACTGCGCTGCGCTGCCGCCTGTTCGATGATTTCCGGGTAACGCGAGAGCGTGCGCATGAGCTCGACTTCGTGGGATCCCCGCAGTTCGCCGGCAGCAGCGAGGCCAGCCGCCTCGTCATAGCCAAGCCCGCGCACGGCGAGTTGCCGGTACACGCTGGCGATGCGCGCGTATGCATATTGGATGTAGTACACCGGGTTGTCGTTGTTGCGCGCCTTCGCCAGCTCCAGGTCGAAATCGAGGTGTTGCTCATGCCCGCGCATGACATAGAAAAAGCGGCAGGCGTCGTTGCCGACTTCCTCACGCAGTTGCCGCAGCGTGATGAAATTGCCTTCGCGCTTGCCCATGGCCAGCTTCTGGCCGGCCCGAAACAGATTGACGAGCTGCAGCAGGCAGACCTCGAGGCACGCGGGCGGTTCCCCCATCGCCTCGAGTCCGCCGCGCACCCTCGCCACATAGCCATGGTGATCGGCGCCCAGCACGTCGATCAGCAGATCGAAGCCCCGCTCGCGCTTGTCGAGGTGGTAGGCGATGTCGGAGGCGAAGTAGGTCGTAACGCCGTTTTCCCTGACGACCACGCGATCTTCGTCATCGCCGAAGGCGCTGGCGCGAAACCACAACGCCCCGTCGCGCTCGTAGACATTGCCCTGCCGGCGCAGCCGCGCTATCGCGCGGTCGATGGCACCGCCCGTGCTCAGGCTGCGCTCCGAAAACCAGCGATCGAATTGCACGCCAAATGCCTCGAGGTCGGCGCGAATGTCCGCGACCATGCCATCGCTTGCGAACATCGCCATCTCATCGAACAGCTCATCGCCGAGCAGCGCGCGCGCGCGGCCGATCAGCGCATCGATATAGGCTTCCTTGTCGCCGGTCGGCGCATCGGGCGGCAGGCCGGCGGCGATATCGGCGAGCGGTCGATGCAGTCGAGCGCCGAACGCGGCGGTGATTTGCCCGGCGAGCGGCAGCAGGTAATCGCCCTGGTAACCATTCGCGGGCATCGCAAGATCGATGCCCGCAGCTTGCAGGCAGCGTACCCAGCAACTCGCGGCAAGGATGTCGATCTGCCGGCCCGCATCGTTGACGTAGAATTCGCGGTGGACATCATGGCCGGTGGCGGCGAGCAGGTTGGCGAGCGTCGCGCCATAGGCCGCGTGCCGACCGTGGCCGACATGCAAGGGCCCGGTGGGATTGGCCGAAACGAACTCGAGCAACACGCGCCGCCCGCTGGCGCTCGTGCTGCGTCCATAGGCTTCGCCCTGCGAGAGTATTGCAGCGAGTTCGTCGCTCCATGCGACGCTGCTCAGAAACAGATTGATGAAACCGGCGCCCGCCACTTCGGCGCGCGCGAGCAGCCTGTTGGCAGGCAGGGATGCCACGATGCGCTCGGCGATGTCGCGCGGCTTGCGCCGTGCAGTGCGCGCGAGGCGCATCGCGATATTGCAGGCGAACTCGCCGTGGGCTGCGTCGCGGCTGCGTTGCAGTTCGATGTCCGCCGCGGCCGGTGCCGGAAAATCCAGGTCTCTGGCGACCGTGTCGATCGCCGTCGTGAGCATTGCGTGGAGCTGGGCTTTCAATGATCTAACCGTTGTCGTTGTGCTGCGGCATTCTACGCAATGCCTGGTGCCGGCGGCCACGCGGTGTCGCGGGACAGCTTCAGTTGAATAGCTCGAGCGGATCGACGTCGAGCGCAATGCGCAGGTCGCGTGGCCGGGCAAGTTCTTCGCAGGCTCCCTGCCAGAGATCGAGGAAGCGTTGCAGGTCGCTACGTCGCGCGCTCTCGACGGTCAGCTGCGCGTGGTGGCGGCCGGCCCGCCGCGCCATGATCGCGGGTGCCGGCCCGACCAGACGGACGCCGGGCCGGTTCGGGGCGATGCCGCGCGCCTGTCGCAGGAAATCGAGTGCCGCAGCGGCCGAAATTGCCGATGCGCGCAATACAGCGAGGTGCGCGTATGGCGGCCACTGCGCGTTGCGCCGCTCGACGAGCAGCGCATCGCAGAAGCCTTCGTAACCCTGTTGCAGCAGGCTCTGCAGCAACGGATGTTGTGGATAGGCAGTCTGGATGAGGACCTCGCCCGGCTGTTCGCCCCGGCCGGCGCGCCCGGCCACCTGGACGATGGTCTGGGCGAGTCGCTCGGGGGCGCGGAATTCCGTGCTGAACAGGCCCTGGTCGGCGTTGAGCACGACCACGAGGGTCAGCTGCGGGAAGTCGTGCCCCTTGGTCACCATCTGCGTCCCCACCAGGATGCGGGCGCTGCCACTGCGAATGCGCTCGACCACGCGCGCGGCATTGCCGCGCCCGCTCGCCGTATCGCGATCGAGGCGCGCAAGCAGTGCCGCGCCGAATCGCTCGGCGAGAACCTGCTCAACACGCTCCGTGCCTTGTCCCACCGCGCGCGTGGCAAAGCCGCATACCGGACAACGCTCTGGCAAGGGTGCCTCGGCGCCGCAGTGGTGGCAGCGCAGGTCGTTGGCGCCGCGATGTACGGTCATGCGCGCATCACAATTGCGGCATGGCGCGATCCAGCCGCAGGCCGTGCAGGCCAGGGTCGGCGCGAACCCGCGCCGGTTGATGAAAACCAGTGCTTGCTGCCCCGACTCGACGTGACGGGTGAGCGAGTGCAGGACGGTGTGCGAGAGACCCTGGTGGACCGGTTCCTGGGTCAGATCGATCAATCGCAGCTGCGGCATGCCGGCGGCGCCGGCGCGCTGGCGCAGATGCAATGCGCGATAGCGGCCCGTGCGCACGTTGTGTAGCGTCTCGAGTGCGGGCGTCGCCGAGCCCAGCACCAGCGGCACACCGCGTTGGCGGGCGCGCACCGCCGCGACATCGCGGGCCGAGTAACGGAAACCACCTTCCTGCTGCTTGAACGAGGCATCGTGTTCTTCATCGACGATGATCAGACCCAGTTCACGCATCGGCGCGAACACGGCCGAACGGGTGCCGAGGACGATGCGCGCGCGCCCGGAGTCGGCATCGCGCCAGGCGTCGAGACGCTCGTTGTCGGTGAGCGCGGAATGCAGCACCGCGATACCACGCTCGTCGAATCGACCGCGGAAGCGCTCGACCAGCTGGGGCGTGAGACCGATCTCGGGTACCAGCACCAGCACGCTGCGCCCGGTCTGCAGGGCGTGGCTGGTCGCTTCCAGGTAAACCTCGGTCTTGCCGCTGCCGGTGATTCCCTGCAGCAGCTGCACGCAAAATCCCGGCAGGGAATCGCAAATGGCCTGCGCGGCTTCACCTTGTTCCGGGCGCAGCTGCGGCTTGCTGGCCCCGCTTCTTATCATGGCCTCGCCGGACAGGCGGGGCGGCTCCGCCTCGAAGGTCTGCAGCCAGCCGCGCTGGAGCAGCGCTCCACAAACCCGCCGCGCCGCGGGCAGGGCCTCGAACACGGTCTGCAGCGGCAGGGGTCCGCGGGCCTTCAGCATCTCGAGCAATGAGCGCTGGGTCTTGGCACGGCTCAATTCCCCGCTCGCAAGCGCCGTCTCGCCGGGCTCGCCAAGGAGCAGCATCGTGATGTGGCGGGATCGCGCGGCGCCGTCACGGAGCTTGCGAGGGAGCGCGGTGAATAACACCTGCCCCAATGGATAATGGTAATAGCCCGCCGCCCAGCGCAGCGTCGCGAGCAGCGGCGCATCGAACAGCGGTTCGTCATCGATGAGCGCTGTCACCGATTTCAATTTCTCCGGTGAGAGATCGCTTTTCTCCACCACCGCAACGATCACCCCGATGCGCTGGCTGCGGCCGAATGGCACGCGCACGCGGCGGCCCGGCAGTGTCGTGCCGTCGGTGACCGTCGAGCCGAGCCGGTAGTCGAAGCACTGCCGGGTCGGGAGATCGACGGCGACGGCAACGATCTGGGGGCTCGAAGGATCCATGGCGGCAGACAAAAATAATTTCTATAAAAACAATAGGTTACAGTTTTTCCAATGGACGTTCCCGGCGGCGGTGCCGCCAGCGCGCCCGGTGGTCAACCGTTGGTCGCCTGCAGCGTTATCAGGATGCATGGAAGCTTTGGCCGGTTCGCCGCAGTCTTATAGCATGCAGCTCGTGAATGATGCGGCTGCGAAACAACGCGAGCACGCGCAGCTGGCGCGCGGCAAGGCGTTGGAGATATTCCTCGCCGACATCGAGCGCAGGGCCTACAGGATTGCGCTGCTCGGACTGCGTAATGAGGACGATGCGCTCGATGCCGTGCAGGAGAGCATGCTGAGCCTGGTGAAGAACTACGCGTCGCGGCCGCAAGCCGAGTGGAAGCCGCTGTTCTACCGCATACTCACGAACCGCATGCACGACATGCGCCGCCGGCGCGCGAGCCAGTCGCGCTTCATGGCATGGTGGCCGCTGCGCGCCGGGGCGGACGAGGACGCCGAGGACGATCCGGTCGCGGCCGCGCCGGATCCGGGCCCCTTGCCGGCCGAGCGCATCGATTTGCAGGATGCGATGGAGCGGCTCGAACAATCGCTGACATCGCTCCCGGCGCGACAGCAGGAGGCGTTCCTGCTGCGCAGTCTCGAAGGACTCGACGTTGCGGCCACCGCGGCTGCCATGGGTTGCTCCGAGGGCAGCGTGAAGACACATTATTTCAGGGCACTGCAGAGCCTGCGTATCAAGCTGGGTGATTTTTCGCCATGAACGAAACCGAATTCGAAAAACAGGTTGGCAAGATGCTCCGCGAAAGTGCCGAGCACCTCGACGCGCGCACCCGCTCGCGGCTTACGCAGGCGCGTTACGCGGCGCTCGCCGAACTGCAACGACCCAAGCGCCTTTGGCTGCAACGCTTTGCGCCGGCCGGTGCCTTCGCTGCCGCGGCCGTGCTTGCCGTCCTCATCTGGTCGACCCGTACCGTAGACCATTCGGCGGCGCCGGCGGCAACTCCGGTGCTCGCAGATATGGAGTTGCTGGGCGACGCCGAGACCTTCGATCTGCTCGCCGAGTCGGATCCGGAATTCTATGAGTGGGCGGTGGCGCAGGATGTGCTCGACAGCGGGGTCAGCGGATGAGCCGGCAAGGCGAATATCTGCTCGGTGCGCTGCTTTCGCTCGGTACGATGGCGCAGCTCGCGCGCGGCGAGGAACTGCCCACTGCGGCAGGCGAGTCGCGCCAGGCAACGGAGCCGGACGAACAGCTCCTGCTGTTTCTCGGCAGCGTGGATGCCGAGGCGGATGATGGCAGCTGGCTCGAGTACCTCGAGCAGACGGATATCGAGAAAGTCGCGCAGCAGGCCAAGCCGCAGGCGTCGACATTGAGGTGAATGACATGAGCAAACTGATCCAGATCATGCTGCTGGCCGCGCTTGCGATGATCTGCGCCGAGCCGCAGTGGGCGTACGCCGACGAGGCGCCGGAGGCTCTGGCCGCTGCCGCGATCGAGTGGCGCGACCTCAGGCCCGAGCAGCACGCGCTGTTGAGGCGATTCGAGGCCGATTGGGCGCAGTTGCCGCCGGCACGGCAACAGGCGCTGGCGCGCGGTACCGAAAGATGGCTCGCCATGAGCGACAGCGAGCGCGCCGCCGCACGCGAGCGATTCAAGGCATGGAACGAGTTGCCCGCCGATCGGCGCGAGCGCGTGCGCGAGCGCTGGGAAAAATACCGCGACATGACACCCGAGCAGCGTGCGGCCGTGCGTCGCAACTTCAAGCGCTTCAGGGAGCTGCCGCCGGCGCGTCGCGAGGAGCTGCGTCGGCGCTGGCAACAGGCGACACCGCAGGAGCGGCGCGAAATGCTGGAGCGGCTGCGTCGTCTGCAGGAGTTGCGCGATCGGCGCCAGTTGCAGCGCGATCGCTGATCGGCAGGTCGCTGCGGTCAGGTTGTGCCGGGTTCGCGCACGGCGTTGCCTGCGCGCAGTCCGGCGTTACTAACCCAGCCGCCACAGTGAGTCTCGATCAATCCCGCGAGCAGCGCCGCATGGCGGTCGGTGTCATTGAGCGCCGGCACATACTGGAACTCCGTGCCGCCTGCCGAGATGAACCGCTCACGCCCATCGAGCGCGATTTCCTCAAGTGACTCCAGGCAGTCGACCGCAAAACCCGGGCAGGCCACCGTGACGCTGCGCACGCCACGCCTTGGCAGCTCGCCGAGCACCGTGTCGGTATAGGGCTGCAACCAGTTGCCGGGTCCATAACGCGACTGAAAGCACAATGACCACTGCTCGTCTTCAAGCTGCAGCGCGTCAGCCAGGAGGCGCGCTGTCTTCTGGCATTTGCAGAAATAGGGATCGCCGCGGCGAAAATAGGCCTGCGGTATGCCATGGAACGACAGCAGCAGGTGACGCGTGCGGCCGTGCCCCTGCCAGTGAGCTGCGATGCGCTCGCGCCAGGCGTCGATGTACTCCGGGTGATCGTGGTATTCGTTGACGAAACGCTGCTCGGGCAGCCAGCGCCAGCGCGACAATTCCCGCGCGACCTGGTCATGCACCGCGCCCGTGGTGACACCACAGTATTGCGGGAACAGCGGCAGGACAAGCAGGCGTTGTGCGCCCTGCGCCGCGAGGCGTTCGAGCCCGGAGGCCACGCTCGGGCTCGAATAGAGCATGCCGAGCTCTATGCTGACCGGCGCAAGAACACGCCGCGCGAGTCGTGCACGTACATTGGCCGCGAGCGCATCGGAAATCCTGCGCATCGGTGAGCCCGCGTCCGACCAGATCTTGCGGTACTTGCGCGCGGTACGATAGGGGCGCGTGCGCAGGATGATGCCGTGAAGGATCGGCAGCCAGATCGCACGCGGGACTTCCACGACGCGGCGATCGCCAAGCAGGCCGGCAAGGAAGCGCCGGATATCACTCGTGCGCGGCGAATCCGGTGTGCCGGAGTTGACCAGCAGTACGCCGATGCGCTCGGCGCCATCGTGTGCGAACTTCGGCGACCCCTTGAAGCGCGGCATCCTTCGTCCGGCTCAGCTGATTGCCTTGACTGCGCTGATCAACTGGCTCGCAACCGCCTGGCCGTCGCCGTAGAGCATGCGGGTATTGTCGGCGAAGAACAGCGCATTTTCGATGCCTGAGAAGCCAGCGCCCTTGCCGCGCTTGATGACGACGCAGTTGCGCGCCTTGTCGGCGTTGAGGATGGGCATGCCATAGATCGGGCTCGACTTGTCGGTGCGGGCGACCGGATTGACCACGTCGTTCGCGCCGATGATGAGCGCGACGTCGGTGGTTTCGAATTCGGCGTTGATCTCATCGAGGTCGGCGATCAGGTCATAGGGCACGCCCGCCTCGGCAAGGAGCACGTTCATGTGACCCGGCATGCGACCGGCAACCGGGTGAATGGCGAATTTCACGGTCACGCCGCGGTCGATCAACAGCTGGCAAAGTTCCCAGACCTTGTGCTGCGCCTGCGCGACCGCCATGCCGTAGCCGGGCACGATGATGACCTTTTCGGCGAATGCGAGGTTGACGCCGACGTCGCTCGCTTCGATCGATTTCATCGTGCCGGTCACTGCCGTGCCGGTCGATGCGCCGGTATCGCCGAAGCCCGAGAAGAGGACGTTCCCGAGCGAACGATTCATGGCTTTGGCCATCAGCTGCGTGAGCAATGTGCCGGCTGAGCCGACCACGGTGCCGGCGATGATCATCGCCGCGTTATCGAGCACGAAGCCCTCGAACGCGACGGCAAGGCCGGTCAGCGCGTTATAAAGAGAGATCACCACCGGCATGTCGGCGCCGCCGATGGGCAGGGTCATCAGCACGCCAAGGAGCAGCGCCATGACGAACAGGCTCGTCACCACTTCGGCGCTGGCATTGACATGGAAGGCAATCAGGCCGGCGGCGACCAGCGCGGCCGCCAGCAGCAGCAGATTGACGAATTGCTGGCCGGCGAAACGCGGCGAGCTGTTGAGCTTGCCGTCGAGCTTGGCCCAGGCGACGAGGCTGCCGCTGAAACTGACGGCGCCGATGATGCCGCCGACCACCGCGAGCACGCTGGTCACGATGCCATGCGTTTCGCCGCGGTAGAGTTCCACGGCCGCGATGGCTGCCGCGGCACCGCCGCCCATGCCGTTGTAGAGCGCGATCATCTGCGGCATGTCGGTCATCGCGACCCGCTTTCCGCTCCACCAGGCGAGCAGCGAGCCGACGCCGATGGCGGCGAGGATCAGCACATAGTTGGTCATGCCCGGATAGGCGAAGGTGACGATCGTCGCGACCAGCATGCCCCAGCCAGCCCAGAGCACGCCCGAGCGCGCCGTCACCGGCGAGCTCATGCGCTTCAAGCCCATGATGAACAGAAAGGCCGTGACGAAATAGCTCGCCTGGATGACGAGGTCGCGATCGAGGAAGTCCGCCATCATTGCGCTTCCTTCTTCGCGGCGGCGCGTTTGCCGCTCGCCTTGAACATCTCGAGCATGCGTTCGGTCACTACGAAACCGCCGACGGCGTTGCCGGCTGCCAGAACCACGCCGATGAAACCGATCACGCGCTCGAGCGTCGTGTGGGCATTGCCCAGTGCCACCATGGCGCCCACCAGCACGATGCCGTGCACGAAGTTCGATCCGGACATCAACGGCGTATGCAGAATGACCGGCACCCGGGAGATGACTTCATAGCCCGTGAACGCCGCGAGCATGAAGATATAAAGCGCCACCATGCCGGTCATGTCGATTGCCCTTCGATGAGTTTGCGGGATGCTTCGTGCGTGATCCTGCCGTCGCGGGTCAGGCAGGAATCGCGGAACACCTCGTCCTCCCAGTCGATCTTCAATTCGCCATTGCTGATCGCAGGGGAGAGCAGGTTGAACAGGTTGCGCGCATACATCTCGCTCGCATTGAAAGCGAGCTGCGCCGGCAGGTTGACCGGCCCGATGATCTTCACGCCATTGTGATCGACCGTCTCGCCGGCACGCGTCAGTTCGCAGTTGCCACCCTGCTCGGCGGCGATGTCGACCAGTACTGAGCCGCGGCGCATGCGCTCGACAGCCGCGCGCGAGATGATTCGCGGCGCCGCGCGACCCGGCACCGACGCCGTGGTGATGACGGCATCCGCTGCGGCAATGCGCGCATCGAGCACTTCCTGCTGCCTGGCTTTTTCCTCGGCCGTGAGTTCGCGCGCATAGCCGCCGCTGCCTTCGGCGCTGACGCCGGTGTCGACGAACTTCGCGCCGAGTGACTTGACCTGCTCGCGGGTTGCGCTGCGCACATCGTAGGCTTCGACCACCGCACCGAGGCGGCGCGCAGTGGCGATAGCCTGCAATCCGGCAACGCCGGCACCGATGATCAAGACCTTGGCCGGCCGGATGGTGCCCGCCGCCGTGGTCAGCATGGGCATGAATTTCTCGAGGGCATTCGCGGCGATCAGCACCGCCTTGTAGCCGGCGATGGCCGCCTGCGAGGACAGTGCGTCCATCGACTGGGCGCGCGAGATGCGCGGCACGAGTTCCATGGCAAGACTCGTGATGCCGCGCTCACGCAACGCGCGAACTTCGCCCTGGCGCAGGTGCGGCTGAAGGAATGCGACCACCACGGCCTTGCCCGGCAGGGCCGCGATCCGCGCCGCGCTCGGCGGCTGCACGGCGAGCAGCACGTCGCAGCTGCTCAATACGTCAGTTGCGCTGGCCGCCCACTGCACGTCGTTGTAGAGCTCATCACCGAAGCCTGCCCGGCGGCCGGCGCCGCGCTCGATCAGGACCCGTGCCCCGGCTTTGACGAACTTGCTGGCAACTTCGGGTACCAGGGCCACGCGCGACTCGTTGGGAAGCTCTTCGGTGGCAACACCGATGGTAACGGGCATGAAAAGACCACTCCGGAGATGAAAATCGTGGGTTGGATCCCAGGATCGTTAAAATCTCATGAATTATTAACGCGTTGCGGCGTTGAATTGTCACATAAAGCTACCGTATCTTACAGGCGCGATGACAACGATAGATCTGGAGTATTCCCCTACTTCTCCGTCTCGTAGCGTGACTCAGTCGGCGCCTGGTGCCACGCTCGCGCTGTCGCATCATGCGCTGCGCACGGATGTCTCGGGAATGCCGCTCGAGTGGATCGACTACCGCGAGGCGGCGCGATTGTACACGCAGGAGCAAGTCGCATACAGCTGCGGTTCGACGTTGTATCGGCTGCATGGCGGCACGTCGGCCAGCACGGGCCAGCGCACCGTGCTCGAGATCAACAGCATCATTGCCACCGTCGGTCATACGGGCAATCCGGGCAGCACGCGCCACGATTACGTGCCGCCGCTCAACAACGAAACTTTGTTCCGGCGTGACGCCTATCTGTGCATGTATTGCGGCCAGCGCTTCCACGCGCGCGAGTTGTCGCGCGATCATATCCGTCCGTTCAGCCAGGGTGGCGCGGACCTGTGGACCAATGTGGTTGCAGCCTGCCGTCGCTGCAACAACTACAAGGCATCACGAACGCCCGAACAGGCACGCATGCAGCTGATCGCCGTGCCATTTACGCCGACCTATGCGGAATACATCTTCCTGAAGGGCCGGCGCGTGCTCGCCGACCAGATGGACTACCTGCTCGCGCACTTCCCGCGCTCTTCACCCATGCACGAGCGCATCCAGCGCTGGCTGGCCTGACCAGCGCGCTACCCGCTCCGCAGGCAGGGCCAGGAGCCTGCGCGCAAGTTCCCGGCCGTCGGTACGATCGGTGTCCGACTCCTGGTCGCTCGCCAGGTCGGCGATTGCATATTCAAGACTGCGCGTCGCGATCTGGCATCTCCCGGTCGGTGGCGATGCTTCCAGATAAGCGCGCAGCATCGCGTCGGCAAACGCGCGCAATCCGCAGCGCGCAAGTCCGAGGGCGAGTACCTTGCCCAGATCGAAGGCGGCGTCACCGCGGGTGACCGCGCGTTCGAAGTCGATGAGGCCCAGGTCATTGCCCGCGATCAGAATGTGCGCGGCGCAAAGCTGGCCATGTATCACGCCGATCGGCAGGTCGGCGTTGCGGTGCCGCTCCGCCAAGGCCTGCATTGCGTCATGCCTGACCAGCCGCGCGACCGCGCGTTGCAACAGTCCCTCGCGCAGCTCGATCCAGCGCGGCCCATCGCCGATATCGCCGGACCAGAAGCCATCGGGAGGAGGTGGCGCCCCGTGCAGTGCGGCCAGCCAAGCACCGAGCGCCCGGCCGTGCAAGGCAGACGCTGCGCCAGCGCCCGGAATTTCGGCGAGCGAGGGTGAGCCGGGCATTACTTCCGTCGTCACCAGCGTGCGGGTCGCGCTGTCGAACGCAACCACCGCCGGTACCTGCACGGCGCGAGGCAGGCCGGATGCGCGCAACTTCGCGACATGCTGCAGGGCGAGCTGTGCAGCGCGCAGCCGGCGACGCGGCTTGGGCCGTGCCGGGTCATCAAATGTCTCGTCCGATACGGTGTCGCCTGCATAGCGGGCGACAAGACGCCGGCCGTCGGCATCGTGCAGGCGATATACCGGATCGACCCGTCCTGGCGAGAGCGGTTTGAGCGCCTGCGGCACGATGGCGCATCGCGCCGGCAACAGTTCGCGCAGTCGCCGGGCAAAGATCGCCTCCACTGGCTCGAGTCCTTGCCGGCAGCGCTGCCAGACGGCTTCCCGTACCTGCGGATCGAGTCCCGATGGCAGTAGTTCGATGAAGCGTTGGCGGCCCTCGCTGCCGCGCAGCAGAGCGTCACGTAATTGCGTCGCTCGCACTTTTATCCTCCCCGTTGCGGCTGCCACGACCGTCGCATCGATACCGCGCGACCTGGCGGTCTCGATGGCGGCGAAACGAGGATCACCGGCCGCAAAGTCCTCCTCGCCGAGGCAGAAGCGCAATTGATCGCCGGGCGAAGCGCGATCGATCCAGCCCAGCGCATGGGCGATGGCGGTGTGGGGCGCGATTTCGATGCGCACCCTGGGCTCTGTCCCGAGGTAGAGCAGCCATACGTCACGCGCGAGCTCCGGCGCGAGCGCGAGACTGGTGTTGGGCAACAACCGCGCACGGCGCGAGATGATGATCACCACATCGTCGATGTCCGGGCGGGAGAGCAACTCGCGCACGGCCGCGAGGTGTGCCTCATGCGGCGGACGAAAAGCGCCCGGATAGAGCGCGATCCGGCGCGAGGACGTAAACTCACCTGGTGATCTACCTGGTCGATGCATCGGTTTATGTCTTTCGGGCCTATTACTCCATGCCGCCCGACATGGCCGACAGCGACGGCAATCCTGTGCACGCAGTATTTGGTTTCGCGCGATTTCTCGGCGATCTGATCGAGCGTGTCAAGCCACAGTACATCGCGGTCGCATTCGATGAGTCATTGTCGAGTTCCTGGCGCAATCGTATCTATCCAGCCTACAAGGCGAATCGCGATCCGGCACCGGCCGATCTGTTACTGCAGTTTGGTCGCTGCAGGGAGTTCTGCCAGCACCTGGGGGTGACCGCGCTCAGTTCGGCCGAGTACGAGGCCGACGACATCATCGGCACACTGGCAACGCAGTTCCGTGCCCGTGGCATTCCGGCGACGCTCGTCACGCGCGACAAGGATCTTGCACAACTCGTGCGTGAGCACGACGTGTTCTGGGACTACGCATCGAACCAGCGCTATCGTTACGCCGAGATCCCGGATCGCTTCGGCGTTCTGCCCGAGCGCATGGCTGATTACCTGGCACTGACAGGCGACAGTACCGACAACATTCCCGGTGTGCCGGGCGTCGGACCCAAAACCGCTGCGGCACTGTTGAAGCACTTCGAATCGCTGGATCATCTGTATGACAACCTGCCGGCGGTCGCGGCGCTCGCGATCCGCGGCGCCAGCAAGTTGCCGGCCCGTCTTGCCGAGCATCGCGATGCGGCCTACCTCGCGCAACGCCTGACGCGCATCGCCTGCGACATGCCGCTCGAGTTCGATGGAGAGGCAATGCGGCGACGCGCGCCGGACCAGGCCGGCCTCGCGAAATTCTTCGATGCGCAGGGATTTGGCGCCATGCTGCGCCGTCAGGCCGAGCGTCTCGCTGCCATCACCGGTTGATCGCCCGAGGTTGGCGTTCCTGTCGCGGTCTGCACTGACCGCAGAGTGGTCGCCGATTCCGTTGCCGCGGCACCCAGGCATCGGCGGCAACTACCCCAACTTGCTGAAAATCTGAGGGTTTAACCCTATATCAATGCACTGTCTTCGCACAGAGACAGTTGCGTCTGTGGACAAGAATCCATATTTGGTTACTCTATGACCAAATATGGCAGACAACCTCAAATCACGGGTCATCGCTGCTTGCCGCAGATTACTGCGGCCGGTCGCACGGCTGCTGCTGAAAAGCGGGATCAGCTGGAAGGAGTTTGCTGAGGTGGCCAAGACCGTGTTCGTCGAGGTCGCGACAACCGAATTCGGCATTCGGGGCCGACCGACCAATCTCTCGCGAGTCGCGATCCTGACCGGCATAAACCGCCGCGAAGTGGCGCGGCAGCGCGAATTGCTCGACAAGGGAGAGATTGAAGATCCTGTTTTCGTCAACGTCGGACACCGGGTGCTCGCCGGTTGGCACCAGGATGTCGACTACCTCGATTCCGACGGCTCGCCGCAGCTTCTTGGCGAAGAGGGACCTGCGCCTTCGTTTGCCGATCTGTGTTCCCGTTATGCCGGCGACATACCCGCGAGCGCGCTGCTGAAGGAACTGCTCACGACCGGCGTCGTGCAGCGCTGCAATGACGGGCAGCTGCGAGTAGTCGGACGCAATTACATCCCCGCGCGCGTCGATTCCGAACGCGTCGTACTCGGCGGCATCGAGCTCGAGGACATGGGCGCAACAGTCGTGCACAACGTGACGGCACCGCCCTCAGCCGCGCTGCGTTTCGAGCGGCAGGCCGAACATCCCGCCGTCGCGATCGCGCATTTACCCGAATTCCGCAAGTTCATCGAGGCCGAGGGCCAGGCGTTACTCGAACGAGTCGATGCCTGGCTCACGGAGCATCAGGCCAGCGCCGAGGAGGTCGAACGCGGCACATCGATTCGTCTTGGGCTGGGCATGTATCACATACAGACCGATTCGCAACAAGGACAGAAACCATGAATACGAATTCAATCCTGCGCCTCGTCATCGTCACGCTGCTCGCCTCAGCCGCATCGTCCTGTGGTGGTGGCGGCGGCAGCGGCAGCGTTGTCACGCCGCCGCCGCCACCACCACCCACGGGCGGCATCCGTGGCACCGGGATCGCACTCGGGCCGGTCACCGGCTTTGGCAGCGTGTTCGTGAACGGTATCGAATTCAGCACCAACGGCGCGCAGATCACCGTCGAGGACAGTTCCGGCACCGAAGCGGATCTCAAGGTCGGCCAGATCGTCGAAGTGCGCGGCGATATCGACGCCAGTGCAGGCACGGGTACAGCCACCAGCATCGTGTTCAGCGATTCGCTGGAAGGCCCCATCACCGCCATCGATCTCGCGACCAACAGCCTCAACGTGCTCGGCCAGACGGTGCGCGTCAACGGTGCAACGATATTCGACGACCGGATCAGCCCGGCTTCACTCGCGGGGCTCAATGTCAACGACATCGTGGAAGTGAGCGGCAACGCGGACAACACCGGTGTCGTGATTGCCTCGCGGATAGAGCCCAAGGCCGCCGGCAACCTGTTCGAACTGAAAGGCACGGTGAGCAATCTCAGCGGCAACACGTTCAGCATTGGTCCAACCACGATCGACTTCAGTAGCGCGCTCCTGGTCAACGGCTCACCGAGCAATGGCGCCTGCGTGGAAGTCAAAGGCAATGCATTCAACCAGGGCACGCTGGTGGCCACCCGCGTCGAGGTCAAGAGCTGCACCCTCGGCGCCAGCGCCAATGACCTCGGCGAAATCGAAGGGTTGATCACCCGTTTCGTGTCGGTGAGCGATTTCGACGTCGGCGGCCAGGCCGTGACCACCAATGCGTCGACCACGTATGAGGGCGGCACCTCGGCCGACCTGGGCGTGAATCTCAAGGTCGAAGTGGAAGGCAGTTTCAACGCCAGCCTGGTTCTGGTCGCACGCAAGGTCCAGATCAAGCCGGACAACTCCACCCGCCTGCTCGGCGTCGTCGACTCGTTGAATGCCGGCGCGTCGACCTTGACCATGTTCGGTGTCACGGTCGAGACCGGTTCCGCCACGAGCTGGAACGACAAGTCGGCGGCCAATGCGCGCCCCTTCGACTTCAGTGATCTGCGCACCGGAGATTACCTCGAAGTGCGCGGTTTCGAGGCAACTACGGCAGGCCGCATGATCGGCGTGTTCATCGAGCGCGACGATATCGGCAGCCGGCGCGAGATCCGCGGCAAGGCAACCAATATCGCGCAACCGGATCTGAGAATCCTCGGGGTCGATATCAGCACGTCCGCAGGAACCATTTACCGCGATGTCGACGGCACGACGATCAACGCCAACGACTTCTTCGCAACCGCGGGCAATGCCAATCGCTTCGTGAAGGTTCGCGGCACATGGAACGGAACTGTCTTCGCGACGAGTGAAGCAGAACTCGAGACGCCCTAGCGCAATAGCGTCGCAAACAGCAACAACCGGGGGTTATGGAACCATGAAAAAGAATCTGGGCATCTTGGTCGCGGGACTCTTGCTCGCCGCGATGGCAGGTGGTGGCATTCGCGGCACGGGCCGCACGCTCGGCACGATCACCGCATTCGGCAGTATCTTCGTCAATGGCGTCGAGTACGAGCTCGGCGGCGCGCAGATCCGCATCAACGGCGAGCCCGCGACGGAAGCGGACCTGAAGGTCGGCCAGGTCGTCGACGTCACGGGCATCGTCAACGATGACGGCATCACCGGCACGGCGGCGAGCGTTGAATTCGCGAGCGACCTGCGTGGCGCCGTGACGGCGGTCGACGCCGCGGGCACAGAGTTCACGCTGCTCGGCCAGACGGTCAGGGTCAACAGCGCAACAGTATTCGACGACTCCTTGTCGCCTGCGTCCTTTGCTGGCATCGCTGCGGGCGCAGTGCTCGAAGTCAGCGGCTACCGCGATGCGGCCGGTGCGTTGCTCGCGACCCAGGTTGAATCGTCGGCCAGCGTCGATGACCGTGTCCGCGGCGTCGTGAGCCATCTCGACACGGCCATCTTCCGCTTCACCATCAACGGGCTCACGATCGACTACTCCGCCCCGCAGCAGCTCGAGGGTACGCTCGCGAACGGCGCCCTGGTCGAAGTGCGCGGCCCGCGCGCAATCGGCAGCGTCCTTGCCGCCGACAAGGTCGAGGTGTTGCCTGCCGTGATCGCCGCTGCGGCGGGGGATGCCGGCAGCGTCGAGGGCCTCGTTACGAGCACGCTGGCTGCCGGCGCGTTCAGCCTGAACGGCCAACCGTTCATCCTGACCGCCTCCACGGTGTTCGCGGGCGGCACGGCTGCCGATCTCGTGGCCGGGCAGAAGGCGCAAGCCGAGGGCCGCTTCGACGCGGCCGGCCGGATCGTCGCCGAGGCCGTCGTCGTGATCTTCGATGACTCGGCCAGAGTCTTCGCGCCTGTGCAAAGCGTCGATGCAGCCGCGGGCAAATTCACGGTGCTGGGCCTCGCGGTCGAAGCGCCTTCGGGCACACAGTTCGAGGACAAGAGCCGGGCGCGCCAGCGCAATTTCTCACTCGCCAGCCTGCGTGCGGGAGATCTTGTCGAAGTGCGGGGCGTCGAATTGCGCGAGCCACGCCAACTGCGCGCCTCGCGGGTTCGGCGCGAGGATCCCGACAGCGAGCGCTGGCTCGCGGGGCGTGTCTCCGGTGTTAACGGCAATCGGCTGACCCTGCTCGACACGCCCATCGTCATCGGAACGAACACGGAACTGGGCTACGAGAATGGTGTGGCGCTCGATCGCGCGCAGTTCCTGCGCGTCGTCGGCAACGAAAACGTCAAGGCCGAGGTTCGTCTGGTCAATGGTGAACTGGTCGCCGACCGCGCCGAGATTTCGCTCTGAACCGACCCTATCCACCGAATCCACGCCTGCGAGGCGCGCCATGAAACGCATACTGGTTTACTCCCACGACACCTACGGCCTCGGCAACATCCGCCGCATGCTGGAAATCTCCCGGCATCTGGTGGATCGCGACCCGCGCGTGTCCATCCTCATCCTTTCGGGCTCGCCCATGCTGCATGCTTTTCGCATCCCGGCGCGCATCGACTACGTGAAGCTCCCCTGCCTGACGCGCACGCGCAGTGGCGGCTACGCGGTGAAATTCCTCGAGATGGATTACGAGGAAATCGTGCGCATGCGGCGCAACCTCATCCTCAATACCTTCGTCGACTTCGACCCCGATCTGGTGCTCGTCGACAAGAAGCCGCTCGGCATCAGCGATGAACTCGCACCGATGCTCGAGCTCGCGAGCCGGCGCGCTCATCGCACGAAAGTGGCGTTGGTGTTGCGCGATATCCTCGACGCGCCTGAGTCCACCCGCCAGGTGTGGGCGCGCAATCGCTACCATGAGGCGATCCGTGACCACTACGACCAGGTGCTGGTGCTCGGCAGTCCCTGCGTATTTGACTTCGCGCGCGAGTACGACTTTCCCGAAGAGACGCGTGCCAAGCTGACCTATTGCGGCTATGTCGGTCGCGAGCGAGGCAGTGGCTTCCGCGAACGCGTGCGCGCGGAGCTTGGACTTCAGCCCGACGAGAAGCTCGTGCTCGCCACGGTTGGTGGCGGCGACGATGGCGATCGCATCCTCTCCTGCTATGTCGACGGCTGGCGCCAGGCGCAGTCGCTGCGCGACCGCAAGGTGAAGACCCTGCTCGTCTGCGGACCCGAGATGAGCGCGACCAACCGGCGGATGATCATCAACGGCGGCGAAGAGAACGGCCTCATTGTGCGGGAGTTCTCCGACGACATGATGACCTGCATGGATGCCGCCGACGTCGTCGTCTGCATGGGCGGCTACAACACGGTGTGTGAACTGCTGACGCTCCGGAAGCCGGCGGTCGTGGTGCCCCGCGCGCGTCCCGTGCAGGAGCAGTGGATCCGCGCCGAACGCATGGCCGCCATGGGGCTGATGCATGCCATCCACCCGGACCAGCTCCAGCCCTCCGTGCTGATGGATGCGGTCACCGCCGAGCTCGACCGAATCGATGCGGGAGTGGATGCGCCCGTGCCGGCCATCGATCTCAAGGGTCTCACGCGCCTCTATGAAGCGACCAGTAGCCTGCTCGAAGAGGGCGAGAGCACCAGCGGCTCCTACCTGCGCCCCGCACAGGTGCTGCGATGAACCGTGAGGGTCGTCGGCCGCTCGCCGTACTCACGCGGACGTTCCCGAAGCTCTCGGAGACCTTCATCCTCGAGGAGCTGCTCGGCCTCGAGCGCAGCGGTGTCGCGCTGACGGTCTTCGCGCTCCAACGTCCGACCGATACGGTCGAGCAGCCGGCGATGAAATTCCTGCGCGCGGCCGTGCACTACCTCGATGCGCCGGGCTGGCGCCAGCGGATCGCGCTGCATATGGGCGCGCTGCTGCACAACATGAGCGGCTATGTGCGGGCGATCGGTTTCGCGCTGGCGCGTCCGCATGCCGGACGCCTCGCCGATTTCAATGTCGCGCTCAAACTCGCGCGGCGCCTGCGGTCGCTGGGTATCGGCCACCTGCATGCACACTTCATCGACCGCCCGGGGGACATCGCAGCGCTGGCGGCGATGCTCGCAGGCATCGGCTTCAGCCTGTCGGCACATGCCAAGGACATCTACCGCAGCGCACCCCGGGCGCTGGCCCGGAAGATGCGGGCCGCCCGCTTCACCACGACCTGCACGGGCTACAACCATCGTGAGCTTAAAGCGGCTGCGCCGGATGCTTCCGTGCACCGCATCTACCATGCCATCGACACGACCCGCTTCCACTGCGCCGATCGAGACTGCCGGCATGAGTCGGTCACCGTGCCCCACCTGCTCGCGGTGGGACGCCTGAAGCCGAAGAAGGGCTTCGCCACACTGGTTCGCGCCTGCGCCGAGTTGCGCGCTCGCGGCCTTGCATTCCAATGCGACATCGTGGGCTATGGCGAGCTGCGCGGCGATCTCGCCGCGCTGATCGAGCGGCTGGGTCTCGTCGAACACGTGACCTTGCACGGCAAGCTGACGCACCGCGAACTGCTGCCGCTCTACGCCCGCGCCCGCGTCTTCGCCATGCCCTGCGAAATCGCGTCCGATGGCGACCGCGACGGCATTCCGAACGTGCTGCTCGAAGCCATGGCCATGCGGCTGCCGGTCGTCGCGAGCGAAGTTTCAGGCATCCCGGAGGTCATGACCCACGGCCACAATGGCAGCCTCGTGCCACCCGGGGACGCCGTGGCACTTGCCGATGAGATCGCAGCGCTGCTGCGTGAGCGTCACCGTGCCGCGGCTCTCGCAGCCGCCGCACGCACCACGATCCTGCAGCGCTTTGCGCCGCAACGCAGCACCGATGAGCTGCTCGCGCTGCTACCGGCCGCACCCGACGTGAATCGTGCCGATCCTGCCGTGGAGCGCCGCTATGCGTGAGCGCGACGGCGAAGTCGCCTATGTGCTGATGGGTTTCCCGCGCCTGTCCGAGAGTTTCATCAGCAACGAGATCGTGATGCTCGAGTCCTTCGGCCTCAAGCTGCGCCTGTTCGCGGTCAAGAAGGGCGAGGACGCGCGGGTGCACGAGTCCGTCGGGCGCATCCGTGCGCCGCTCACGGTACTGCCGCCCGTGACCCGGCTCTCGAGTGCGTCCTTCCTGCCGTGGCTGCGGACGAATTTCCCGGCCTACCGCGCCGCGCATGCGCGGCTGCTGCGCGCGCGCCCGTTCGCTTACCTCGCGACGCTCGCGCGTGCGGCGATCATGTGCGTAAGGTACCGCCACCGCATGCTGGGCTGGCCACGCAAGGTGTTCATCCGCGAATTCCTGCAGGCCGGCTACATTGCCGCCGAGTTGCTCGATCGGCCCCAGGTTCGCCATCTGCATGGCCATTTCTGCCACGGCGCCACGACCATCACCTGGCATGTCGCACGTCTGCTGGGGTTGCCGTTCAGCTTCACGGCGCATGCCAAGGACATCTACCAGGTCGAACAGAACCCGGGCAATCTGCTCGAGCGCAAGCTCGGCGCCGCGCAATTCGTCACCACCTGTACGACGGCCAATTGCCATCACCTGCACGGGAACCTGCGCCACGGCGAACGCGTGCGCACGGTCTATCACGGGCTCGACACGACATTCTTCAGTCGCGAAGCGGCGCGATCGCCTGCGCCCGAGCAGCCGCCGCGGCTGCTCGCGGTGGGGCGCTTCGTCGAAAAGAAGGGTCTCCTCTATCTCGTTCGGGCCTGTGCGCTCCTTCGCGATGCGGAGCTGGAATTTCGCTGCACCTTGCTCGGCGAACCGGGCGATGAACTCGAGCGGATTCGTGAGGAGATCAGGCTTCTCGATCTCGGGTCCGTGGTCGAGCTGCGGGGCATGGTCACGCATGAGGTGCTGCGCGAGATCTACGCGGCCGCCAGCATCTTCGTGCTGCCCTGCGTGGTGGCCGCGGACGGCGATCGCGACGGCATTCCCAATGTCATGGCGGAAGCCATGGCGATGAGCGTGCCGGTCGTGACGACGGCCGTTTCGGGCATCACGGAAATCGTCCGGCACGACGAGAACGGGCTCATCGTGCCCGAGCGCGATGCGTCAGCGCTTGCCGCCACCCTCGAACGCCTGCTGCGAAGTCCCGCGTTGCGCCAGCGCATCGGCACTGCGGCGCGCCGGACGATACTCGAGAAATTCGATGCCGCCGTCACCAATCGCGAGCTGCTGCGTCTTTTCCGCGCCCAATTGAACGGGACGTCACCGGCGGCCGAAGTCACCGCAGCCGAGGTGCGTTCATGAATGCTGCGCTGCAAGACCTGCGGGCGATGCCGGCCGTGGGCCGGGCAGGGGCGCCGCGTCTCCATGCGCGGTTCGCGAACCTGAGCGACTCCGAGTTGCTCGCGCATTTCGCGACACGCCTGGGCGTTCAGCTCTTCTCCCTGCCCGATCCCGACGAGTCCTCTCGCGAGCAGGCGGATCGCATTGTCGCGGGCAAGTTCTGCTTCAATGGCGAGTGCCACGCGCTGACCGAGGGATTCGACTGGCAAATCAATCCAAGCCAGGACGTCGAGTGGCACATCCTTCTGCACAAGTTCTATTACGCGACGGGGTTGTCGCTCGCGTGGCGCGAGACGGGCGACGCCCGCTACCTCGCGACCTGGACGACGCTGACCGAGAGCTGGATCAGCCAGGTGCCGCCGGGGTTCATCGCCGCCGATGTCACCGGGCGGCGCGTCCAGCACTGGGTCTACGCTTTCCACCACTTCGTCCTGCAGCAGCCTGCCGCAGTGTTGCCATCAGGGTTCCTCCACCGGTTCCTGGCGTCCCTGGAAGAGCAGGTGGCCTTCCTCGCCGCCAATCTCACCGCCAAGCGCAATCATCGCACGCTCGAACTGCATGCGATCTTCCTCGCCGCGGTTGCATTCCCCGAGTTCGAGCGCGCGACGCAGTGGCGGGAATTCGCGCTCACGGAAATCGCGGCCAATATCACCGCTGACATCCTCGACGATGGCGTGCATTGCGAGCTGTCGACCGATTACCACCACCTGGTGCTCAAGAACTACCTGAGCGTTCGCCGCCTGGCCGCGATGAATGGCATCGAGGTGCCGGCCGGATTCGATGAGCGGCTCGAGAAGGCACTCGAGTTCTCGCTGCACGTGCACCGCCCGGATGGCATCGCGCCGTCATTGAGTGACGGTGATTCGCGCAGCTTCCTCGAGCTGCTGGGCCAGGGCGCCGAGCTTTTCGACCGCGAGGACATGCGTTACGTGGCTACCGGTGGCCGCACCGGGCAGCCGCCGGCGCAGCTGCTGCGTCACTTCGATGCCAGCGGCTACGTGACGCTGCGTTCGGGGTGGGGCAGGGGTGCCCGTGCTTTTGCGGATGAACACTACCTGGTGTTCGACTGTGGTCCGCTCGGCGAGGGCAACCACGGCCATCTCGACTGCCTGTCCTTCGAGCTCGCGGCCAACGGTGCACCGATCGTCGTGGACCCGGGCCGCTATACCTACCATGAAGGCGGCGACGTCAATTGGCGCGTGCGATTTCGCGGCACGGCCTACCACAATACCGTGACGGTCGATGGCCGCAACCAGACGCGCTACGAACCGCGCGCGGTCAACGGGCCATCGCGCCATGGCCAGGGCGTCCTGCGGCACCGCATCCAGGGGCCTGCGCCGGTGGCGCGCCTCAATGGCAGCGCGGTCGGCCCGGATCTGTTGTTCGTCGGCGGTACGGCGATGAGCGCCGAGTACGATGCGGTCCACGAGCGGCAGATCGCCTTGGTGTTCGATCGTTACTGGGTGATCCTGGACCATCTGCGCGCCCCGACCTCGCACCGCTACGATTTGTGGCTGCACCTGTCGGGCGCGGGGCAGGGCTGCACGACGCTCTGTGCGCGAGGCCACACGCGGATCGTGCGCAGCGCCCTGGCGAGTTTCGCTTTTCCGGCGATGCCGGCGCAGGACGTCGCCCTGGAGCCGGGGTTCGTCTCGACGCGTTATGGCCACAAGGAAGCCGCGCCGGTGATCCGGGTCGGCGCATCCGGACGCGAAGCGCGGTTCCTCACGGTCATCGACCCGAGCCCGGGTTCGGCCGGCGTCGAGTTGCGACTGCCCTCGGCCGATGTTGTCGAGGCGAACGACGGCTTTGCCTTCGAGATCATCGATCGTTCGCGCCGCGACGGGAAAAGAATCGCGGTTCATCTCGCGCGCACTGCTGCGGACGTTCGCGTGGAGGCCCTGTGACAATGGCATCTGTCGTCCCGACGTTGCCGCAGGATCCGATGCTGCCGCAGCTCGCGGCGCTGTTCGATCACGCCGGCTTGGCCGCGAGGCTCGATGCGCACTTCCTGCAACTCGCGCCCGGTGCGGCGCTTCGCGTCCTTGCCTGCGAGATCGAACGCGTCAAGTTCCGGCCCGGGCGCAACTGTGTCGTGGGGTATTGCCTGCGCGTACAGGCCGGCGGGCGCCGCCGCATGCAACGCCTGACGCTGTGCATGTATACGGCCGAGGAGGCGCGCGAGCGCTACGCACGCCACGCCAGGGCGCAGCGATCCGAGGCTGCACCCTTCTTGCCTGCAGTCAGCCTGCTGGCCGGGATCGATGCCCTGTGCTGGCTCTTCCCGCATGATCGCAAGGTGACGAGCCTGCCGGCGTTGACCGACCAGGGACTGATGCGCAACGTCCTCATGCCGCAGGTCGTCCAGGCACGCTGGGGCGACGTCTGGCAACTGCACAAACAACGCAGCAACATCGTGAGCTATTTCCCGGAGCATGGCTGCACCGTGCGCGTGCGCTGCTATCTGCGGCATCGCAGCCTGCCTCGCCAGCGCGTCTGGACGGTGTACGGGCACATGTGCCATGACGACACGGGCGCGCGCACCTTTGCCACCATGCAGCGGCTCGAGGCCGGCCGCGAGCAGCGGCCGTCGCAGGTCGGATTCGCGCGTCCGGTCCTCTATGACGCCTCGCTGCGCCTGCTCTGGCAGGAGGGCGTGGATGCGCCGACGCTCGATGCGGCGCTTCGCGCTGCGCCCCATGACCGGGCGCTGTGGCGCAGGGTCGTCTGCGCAGCGGCCTACCTGCACGGCCAGGACTGCCCGAGTCCGCGACAGGTCGATGATGCCCTGCTGTGCGCCGAGTTCGAGCAGGTGCAAGCGGCGGCGCGTCGCGCGCTGCCGTCGGCCGCAGAGCGCATCGATGCCCTGGTGCAGCGATTGCTGGCGAGCATGCCACCGGCGCCGGCGCGCGCGGCCACGCTGCATGGCGACCTGCACAGCAAGAACATCCTGGTTGGCGAGAATTCGGTCACGCTGATCGACCTCGATCGGGTCTCTCGTGGCAACGCGCTCGCGGAATCGGGCGGCCTGCTCGCGGAGATTGCCTACCGCGACTGCGTTGCGCGGCGCCCTGTGGCATGGCGGCTGCTCTTCGAACTCGCGCGCGTGCATCGCGACATACTTCGAGACGGCGTGCCGCTTTCGGCCTACGCATGGCATACCGCGGCAGCGCTCGTGCGCGAGCGGGCCTATCGTTCGCTCACCTCGCTCAAGCCGGGGCGACTGGTGGCGCTCGACGCGCTGCTCGATACGGCCACCGCACTTCTCGATTTCGCAACACGACAGCGCGGATTCGCGGCACCCCTGTGTCCGACGTCTTTGAGGGAGGCCGGCTGATGCCCGCGCTCGAACCTTTCCTGCGCGAACGGGATGCTGCAGGGTTCATCGGTCCGCGGATCGGGGATCTGCTGGGTCGGCCGGCGCGCCTCGAAGGCTTGCGCATCCTGCATGCCTGGCGGCGCAGTTACACGAAGCCCCAGCGGCAGACCGACGCCTATCTGCGGGTCTGCTACGAAATGACATTGAGCGACGCGAACGGCGAGCTGACGCCGCGTCTGGTCCATGGCACCGTGCATCGCCGTCGACCCGACGGGCGCGCGCTGCGGCATGCCGAGGGGGCGCAGCAGTTGCTGGCGAACGATGACGTCTGCTTCGCAGCGCAGGTCTTCCCCGCTGACCATGGGTTGCCGCAACTGGCTGCCTGCTACGATGGCGAGGCTTTGCGGCGTCGATTGCCGGACGCGGTTGCCGCTGAACTTGGCCAGCTCGCGCGTTTGTCGATCACGGTTGCGAGCTATCGACCGGGCGAGCGCTGCACCCTGCGCATCGGGAATGGGGCAGCGACGGTCTATCTCAAGCTCTTCCGTCCGTCCGCTGCGGCCGCCATCGCGCAGCGCTGGCAAGAGCTCGGTGCGCAGCATGGCGCATCGCGGTTCCCGGTCCTGCTCGCCATTTGCCCCGCCGACGACGCCCTGTGGTTTAGCGCCGCGAAGGGCATCAATGCCCGCGATGCACTGCGTGCGCGACGCTACAACGATGCCATGCCGGCCATCGCCGCGGCGCTCGCCGATCTGCATGGTCGCGAGGCCAATGATTCCGTCGTGTCGCCGTGCGACCGCGCGGTGCTGGTGGTCGAAGCGCAGCGCAAGCTGCGCAAGATGCTGACCGCGCAACTCATCGACGATGAGCTTTGCGGGCGAGTGGGTGTCACGCTCGGCCAAGAGAACGCGGCGATACCTCAGCGGCAATCACGACTGTTGCACGGCGATGTCCACGCCGGCCAGTTCGTGCTCGATGCCGGTCATGCCAAGGTGCTCGATCTCGATGAGATGACTGCCGGTGAAATCGAGCGCGATCTCGCCATGCTGATCGTGGATACCCTGTTTGCAGACCTGGGCTGCGTGCCACCCGCCGCGGCGATCAGCACGCTCCTCGCGCGCTACACCCGCCATGCAGTCGAAGCACCGGATCAACGCTTGCTCGACTGGTACTGCCGGTTGAGCCTCATTGATCGCGCATATCGGGACTACTGGCGTTTCGGGCGGCAGGCGGCAGCTCGCTGTCGCGCGATACTCTCCCGCGCCGCCGGTTCGGGCCGCGAGGTCTGGCGGTGATCCGGCCGAATCCGCTCTGGCGGGTGATTCGCGCCGAACTTGGACGCCATCGCGCGGGCGTGTTGCTGTCGCTCGTGAGCCTGGTCGGCGTGCTGGCGATGGAGCTCGCGGCGCCCTGGCCGCTGAAGCTCATCGTCGATCATCTGTTGCTCGCGCGGCCGCTGCCGCCGCAGCTTTACGCCCTGCAGCCGCTCCTCGATCTCGGTGCCACGACCGCTCTCGCACTGCTCGCCGCGTCCATCGCCATCATCGCGTTCGTCGCCGGCGTATTCTCATATCTACAGACCTACATCAGCTCGCGGATCGGCCACGACATCGTGCACGCGGTGCGCTGCGAAGTTTTCGCGCACCTGCAGAGACTGACACTCGCCTTCCACAGCCGAGCTCGCTCGGGTGAATTGCTGACGCGCGTCGCTTCGGATACGACGCTCATCCGCGACGTGCTGGCCGACTGGCTTATGACCGCAGCGGGTCAGCTGATGCTGATACTCGGCGCGCTGATCGTCATGCTCGGAATGAACTGGCGTCTTGCATCGATTTCGCTTCTGGCGCTGCCGATACTCTTCTATGCCGTGGTACGACTCGGCCATCCGATCCGCATGTCGGCGCGCGCCCAGCGCCACCAGGACGGTCGGCTTACGTCGCGGCTCGCCGAGTCGCTCGGATCCATGGCACTCATCCAGGCCTTCGGCCGCGAGGAATTCGAGCAAGCTCGATTCGATGCCGAAAGCGAACAGAGCCGTGCCGCCGGCGTGACCAGCGCACGTGTCTCGGCGGTGGTCGCCAAGACCGTCAACCTGATTGCCGCGCTGACGCTCGCGGGAACGGTATTTTTCGGCGGCCTGCTGGCCCTGCGCGGTGCGCTCTCGCCTGGTGACGTGCTCATCTTCGCCGCCTACGTCACCGCCCTGTTCAAGCCGGTGCGCCAGATCGGCAAGCTGTGGGCGAAGTTCGCTCGTGCGCGTGTCAGCGCCGACCGCCTGGGAGCGCTGCTCGCAACGCAGCCCGATATTGCCGATACCGCAACCGCCCGACCGGCCGCGCGCCTCGGCGGCCGAATCGAGCTCGATCGGGTGACATTCGCCTACGACAACGGGCGTACAGTCCTTGATGAGGCAAGCCTGACGATTGCGGCAGGCGAGCATGTTGCCGTCATCGGGCCCTCGGGCGCCGGCAAGTCGACCTTGCTAAAATTGATACTGCGGCTCTACGAACCGCAGGGCGGCGAAATACGGATCGACGGCGAGCCGCTCGCGGGCTATACGCGCGATTCGCTGCGCGAACATATCGGTGTCGTATTGCAGGATGCGCTGTTCCTCGGCGCGACCGTGCGCGAGAACATCGCCTACGGCAAGCTCGATGCCAGCGACACGGAAATCGAAGCCGCCGCAAGGCTCGCAGGCGTCGATCGATTCCTCGCTGACCTGCCCGAAGGCTTCGACAGCGTCGTCGGCGAGCGTGGTTGCGTGCTGTCGGGCGGTCAGCGTCAACGCATCTCGCTTGCACGCACGGTGCTGCGTGATCCCGCGATCCTGATACTCGATGAACCGACATCGGCGATCGATACGGAATCGGCTGCTGCCATCGAACAGGCAATCACCACGCGGCGTCGAGGGCGCACGACCATCGTCATTGGCCATCAGTTCGCGGCGGGTCACAGCTTCGACCGGGTGATCGAGGTGCAGGATGGCGCCATTCGCGACCTCAGGCCCGGAGAGGAGACATTGCCCGAGCGCCGGCTGTTCGCGGCACAGGTGGCGTCATGAAACCCGTACTTCTCTTTTACTGCCAGCACTCACTTGGTATCGGCCACCTGATGCGCTCGTTCGCGATGGCGCGCGCGCTCGGCGCTGACTATCGTGTGGTATTCCTCAATGGCGGCCCGCTGCCTCCGGGAATCGAGCCGCCCGTCGGCATCGAACTCATCAACCTGCCGGCACTCGGCATGGGCGATGCGCATACGCTGGTGGCCCGCAACTCCGTCGAGGATGCCGCCACGCTACTTCGGCATCGTCGCGACTTCATCCTTGCCTGCTTTGCACGGTTGCGGCCCGCCGTCCTGCTCGTGGAGCTGTTCCCTTTTGGGCGCAAGAAATTCGCAGGCGAGATCCTGCCGCTTCTGAAGCGCGCGCGCGCCAATGGCGCCTCACGCCCGCTCGTTCTGAGCAGCGTGCGCGACATACTGGTCAGCGAGCGGCGCGATCAACGTCATCACGACAACCGGGCCGCCTGGCTATGCCGTCGCTACTTCGACGCCGTGCTGGTGCACTCCGACCCTCGCTTCGCGGAACTCGAGGAGTCGTTCCGGCCGGATTTGCCTCTCGGTGTGCCACTGCACTACACCGGTTTCGTGACCGAGCGTGCTGTTCCCCCGGCAACGCAACCGCGCGGATCGCAGGTACTGGTTTCGGCGGGCGGCGGCATTGTCGGCATGCCCCTGTTCGAGGCGGCCATTGCCGCGTTGCCGTATCTGCCGCCGCGGCTCGTGAGGAGCCTGCGCATCGTGGCGGGGCCCTTCCTGCCCGAATCGGACTGGCAACGGCTGCAGCAGCGGGCGTCGCAGCAGGAGCGGATCGAACTCCTGCGCTCGGTTCCGGACCTGTCCCTGGAGATGGCCCGATGCGCGCTCTCGGTGAGCCAGTGCGGCTACAACTCGACACTCGATATCCTGATGTCGGGTACGCCCGCATTGGTCGTCCCCTATGCGGCGAAAGGCGAGAACGAACAGAGCAATCGCGCGCTGCGACTTGCCAATTTCGGTCTGGTCAGGATGCTGCCGCCGGAACAGCTTACGGCGGCACGGCTTGCAGAGCAGATGCAGGTTGCCCTTGGCTTCCGCCCGCAGCGGATGCAGCTGATGGTCGATGGCGCGCAGCAGACCCGCGAGATCGTCAATGCAGAACTCGCCAGGCATTGTGCGGCAGGCGAGCGGGTCGCTGCGGCTGACTCGCGCACCGAGGATGAAGCCCGCATTTGGAAGGTGGCCCATGGTGCATGAAATTTCCGGCGAACTCGCTGATGCATTGGCGCTTCGCGCAACTCCCGTCCGGATCTTCTTCCGTGACGACGACGGCGGCTGGGACGATGCGGCCCTGTGGGCGCTGCTCGATGTCTTCGCCGCTGCGGATGCGCCGGTCGATGTGGCCATAATTCCGACCGAAGCCGATGCTGTCACGATCAAAGGGTTGCGCGAGCGACGCCAGCAATTCGGCGCCATGCTCGGACTGCACCAACACGGCCTTGCGCATTTGAATCACGAATCGACCGGGCGCAAGCAGGAGTTCGGACCGTCGCGCAATGCCGGGCAGCAGCTCGGGGACATTGCCCTCGGACAGCGGATCCTCTGCGGCGAGCTTGGCGAGCTGCTCGACCCGATCTTCACCCCGCCCTGGAACCGTTGCACCCAGCAGACTGTCGACGCGCTCAGGCGCCTCGAGTTGCAGGGTTTGTCGCGCGACTGCACGGCGATTGCGCTCGACACGACCGGGCTCGCCCGGCTCGATGTCCAGCTCGATTGGGAGAAATCGCGAGCGCCATTCGGATTCTGCGCCACGAGCCTGCAGGCGCGCCTCACGCGCCTGGTCAGCGAGTTCGACCAAGTCGGCATCATGCTGCACCACGCGCGTATGGCGCATGCCGACCGCGAGCTGCTTGCCCATCTGCTGCGCTTGCTCTCGCGTCACCCGATGGTCCGGTTGTGCAACATGCGCAGCCTCTTCGATTCGCACCGCCATGACACCGGTGAAACCAATGACGCAACTCACGCGGCTGCTTAGCGGCCTTCTCATCCTGGCTGCGGCAGCCGCCCAGGCCGACCCGTACGAGGGGCGCAGTTTCCGTGTGACCGGGCGCTGGAACGGCGACATGCTGATCAGCGACCGCGTGCAACTGCGCACGGACTATGACGATCCCGAGCGCGGCCAGATCCGTGGCCGCATGCGCAAGCTGGACCGCAGCGACCAGACGTTCGCGATGGGCCCGCTGCTCGTGCACTGGAACGAGAGAACCGAATTCGAACGCATGTCGCCGGCGCAGCTGGCGAGCGGTAGATCGCTGCGGGTGAGCGGTGTACTCAATTACGATCAGTTCGAGGCGCTCTCGGTCAGGCCGAATGATGACCTCGGGCCCAGCACCTATCAGATTACGGGCACGGTTGCGCAATCCCGCGAGCGCGGCGACGGTACACGAACGCTGCAGATCCTCGATGTCCTGATCGACATGCGCCAGGCCGGATTCAATGGCGTCAGCTCGCTGATCCGCCGCCAGGACTCGCGTCGGCCTGAGGAAGTGCGCACGCGGCGCTTCCTCGGACGACCGCTTGGTATCTCCGGAGAGTTTGGTTTCAATGCCAGGGACCGCAACAACTACGCGCTCGATGACGATGAGCGCATCATCGACACGGCCACGGAATTCAAGCTCGAATTCGTTTATCGCCTGAGCGAACGAATGACGTTCTTCGCCGGTGCCCAGGCCGAGTATCGGGGCGAACTGCTGCGCGATGGTGGCCGCCGCGAACCACAGCTCGCTGCATCACGAGACCAGACCTGGCTATTCATCGACCGAATCGCGGGCACCGGCATCGGCCTGCAGATCGGACGCCAGAATTTCAAGGAGCCGCGCGAATTCTGGTGGGATGATGATCTGGATGCCGTTCGCGTTTATTACGATCGCGGCGCGTTGCACGCGGAGCTCGGCCTGGCCCGCGAGCTCGTGCGCGCGAGCACGGACGAGAGCGACATCGACCCCGAGCAGCAAGGCGTCGATCGCCTCATCGGCACGGTGAGCTGGCAGTGGGCCCCGGCGCACAAACTCGAGGGCTTCTACCTGCGCGCACAGGACCGTTCCGCAACCGGCACCATTGGGGAGTTGATCGCGCCCGACCGCGAGGATGAGAGCGATGCTGACCTCAGGTGGGCCGGCGCGCGTGCCAGTGGCGGGTTCACCCTCAGGCGACTCGGTGACTTCGAATACTGGGCCGACGTTGCAAATGTCAGCGGCGATGAGCGCGTGGTGAGCTACGTCGACGCCGGCGAGCTGTCGCGCATCGACGCCATCCGTACACGGCAGATCAGTGGTTCGGCCTGGGACCTCGGGTTGTCCTGGCGCAGCACCTTGCCGATGTCGCCATCAGTATCGCTCGGCCTCGCGCGCGGCAGCGGCCGGCCGGATGGTGGCGGATTTCGCCAATCCGGTCTGCACAACAACAAGTCCCGGTATTACGGAGTGAATCGCTTCCGCAGCTACGGTGAGGTTCTGCGCCCCGATCTCGCCAATCTTCAGGTCGAGACCGCGTCCGTAGGCCTACCGCTACTGACCAACAGTTCAGTCGAAATCGCATTCCACCGCTACCGCCAGCAGGTTGCCGCTACCGAAATGCGCGGTGCGCGCATCGATGCCGACCTGACGGGCGACTCGAGCGATGTCGGCGAGGAACTCGATATCGTGCTGGGGTTTCGCGAGGGCCGCAGCCTCGATCTCGAGCTGATCGCGGGCGCATTCCGCGCAGGCGACGCTTTCGGCACGCGACGTGGCCAGTACGCCTACCTGGTCGCGCTCGAGGCCAGCTGGAACTTCTGAACTCGCCGGCAGCGCGTACTGCGGTATCCTTGGCTGCCATCGCAGGGGGAGGCGGTTGTGGCCAGCAAGGATATCGAATCGGTACTTATAGAAGAGCGCAGGTTCGCGCCGTCGCGCGAATTCGTCGCCGGCGCGCGCATCGATCAGGCGAAACTTGCCGCGTTGCACCGCGAAGCACAGGCCGATTTCGCCGGATTCTGGGCAAGGCTTGCGCGCGAGGAGCTTGTTTGGCAGCGTGATTTCACCCAGGCACTCGACGCGAGCGAGGCACCCAACTATCGCTGGTTCGCCGATGGCAGGTTGAACGTCAGCTACAATTGCCTTGATCGCCACCTCGACAGTCGTGGACACAAAACGGCTATTGTCTTTGAGAGCGAGTCGGGGGATGCCCGCCATATCAGCTACCGCGAGCTGCATTCCGAGGTGGGACGCCTTGCCAATGGGCTGCGCGAACTCGGCATCGGCAGCGGCGATCGCGTAATCATCTATATGCCCATGGTGCCCGAGGCGATCATCGCCATGCACGCCTGCGCACGCATCGGTGCCATTCACTCGGTGGTATTCGGCGGATTCTCGGCGAACTCGCTCAGGGATCGGATCGAGGATGCCGGCGCACGATTGCTGATCACGGCCGATGGCGGCTATCGCGGCGGACAGATCGTCGAGCTGAAGCAGGCTGCCGACAAGGCGCTGGCCGCGGGCTGCGCCAGCATCGAGCATGTCGTTGTTTTTCGTCGCACTGGCCACGACGTGCCGATGCGTGCGGGCCGCGACCTCGATTGGCAGCAGATCGTCCATGGTCAGTCGCCGATCTGCGAATGCGAGTGGGTCGATTCCGAGCATCCGTTGTTCCTGCTCTATACCTCGGGCTCCACGGGCAAGCCCAAGGGCGTGCAGCATTCGAGCGCCGGCTACCTGCTGGGTGCCAAGGTCACCAGTCAGTGGGTTTTCGATTTTCGCGACGACGACGTGTTCTGGTGCACGGCCGATGTCGGCTGGGTCACGGGACACAGCTACGTCGCCTACGGCCCATTGGCGGCCGGCGCCACCATCGTCGTCTACGAAGGCGCACCCACATGGCCTGATGGCGGGCGCTTCTGGCGCATCTGCCAGGATCATCGCGTCACGATCTTCTACACGGCGCCAACCGCCATCCGCGCGCTCATGCGCCTCGGGGATTCCATTCCCGCGCACTACGATCTGTCGCGCCTTCGCCTGCTCGGTACGGTCGGCGAGCCGATCAACCCGGAGGCGTGGATGTGGTATCACCGGGTGATCGGCCGCGAGCGCTGCCCGATCGTCGACACCTGGTGGCAGACCGAAACGGGCGCGATCATGATTTCTCCCGTGCCGGGCGCGGTCGCAACCAAGCCAGGATCCTGCACCTTGCCCTTGCCCGGGGTGTTCGCGGACATCGTCGATGCCGATGGCGAGCTCGTTCGCGAGGCTGACGCCGGCGGCTACCTGGTCATCAAGAAACCCTGGCCGTCGATGCTGCGCACCATCTGGGGAGACAACGAGCGGTATGTCAGCACGTATTGGGAAAAGTTCGCCAACCGATATTACGTGGCGGGTGACAGTGCGCACCGCGACAAGGACGGCTATTTCTGGATCATGGGACGCATCGACGATGTGCTGAACGTGTCCGGCCACCGGCTTGGCACCATGGAAATCGAGTCGGCGCTGGTTGCGCACGAGATCGTTGCCGAAGCCGCCGTCGTCGGCCGTCCCCATGAAATCAAGGGCGAGGCCGTGGTCGCGTTCGTGGTGTGCAAGGGTGCCGCTGGCAGCCGCGACGATGTGCGGTTGACGCGCGAGCTTCGCGACTGGGTCGGCGAGCAGCTGGGTGCCATAGCCAAGCCCGATGACATCCGTATCGCAGAGAATCTGCCGAAGACGCGCTCGGGCAAGATCATGCGCAGGCTATTGCGCGCCATCGCCCGTGGCGAGGACATCACGCAGGACATCTCCACCCTCGAGAATCCCGCCATCGTCGAGCAACTGCGTGGCAAACCGGCTGCACCCGCACGACCCGCTGGTCGGGCGCGGCCTGTGCGCAGTAGGAAGACAGCCGGGCGCAAGCAAAGTGCGCGACGCAAGCCCGCCACCAGATCCGCGCCGGCCAGGCGTGCGAAGGCTGAAGCGAAACGCAAACCCGCGAAGCGCAAGCGCGCTGCCCCGAAACCCGGGAAGTCGAGCCGTGGCAGGACAGCAGCTGCCACGAAACGCACCGCCCGGCGCAAGAAATGAGCGAGGCCATCGACGACTTCGTAGCCCAGGCGCAGCGTGCAGTCGCCCACGAACGCCTGTATCCATTCAAGGTGCGCGGTTTCGGCAGCCAACCAGAGTTGTCGGAGCGCATCCTCAACGTGATCCGGCGCGGCGAGAAGACGGGAACCTTTGCGCTGGCAGCGGATTTTGCGGCGCAGCCCGAGCAGCGGCCCGAACCGGGTGATATCTTTGTCGTAACGCGGCACGATGGCGTGCCCGCGCTGATCATTCGCATCGATCGTACCGAGACGATGCCCTTTCGCGATATCGATGCGATCCATACGGCTCATGAAGGCGCGGCGCTTCGCGATCCGCAAGCCTGGCGCGCCATGCACCGCGCCTACTGGACAGAGGCGCAGGCCGCGCGCGGCGAGCAATTCAGCGAAGACCTTCCGGTAATCTTCCAGACCTTCACACTGCTCTATCCAGTGGTTGCCTGACGCGCCGGCGTCCTGTGCGCGTTTGACGCACACAACGCCTCTCGCCACCAATTGCCCATCTGCCCATATGCGCGAACGTCGGCACCGCTCCTGCGAGTCATGGCCTGCTTCCAGGACCGCCGTGAACCCATCCATGGGGGCTGCGGGCGCGCCGTCCCTGGCGCGCACGCTCCTGGAAACAGGCCATGACTCGCAGGAGCCGCGCCATTGTTCGAGTTCATCGCGCGCAACCCGTTGCGACAGGTTCAGCGCGCGAGGCGTCGGCGCATCAACCAAAGCGCCAGCGCCGCCGCGGCGCAGGCGTAGAGCAGCAGTACGAGCAGATGCAACCACACGGCGCCGAGCGGCAGGCCTAGCGCAAGGCCGCGCGTCAAGGCCGTGCCGTGGGCAAGCGGCAGGAATTCGGCGACCCGCTGCACAGGCGCTGGCAGCGCGCTCATCGGAAAGAACACACCCGACAGCAGCGTCATCGGTGTCACGATCAGTGTGAAGTAGTAGACGAAGAAATCGTAGGAACGCGCAAACGCAGTCACGACGAGCGCCATGGCCGAAAACGCGAGTCCCACCAGACCCGCGACCGGCAGGGCGAGCAATGGCCACCCTCCGGAAACCAGGCCAAGCAGATACATGACCGCGATGATCGCCGCCGCGGAGAACAGGCTCTTGACCGCTGCCCAGACCCATTCACCGACGACGATGTCGTTGATGGTCATCGGCGCATGCAGGATGCCCTCCCAGCTGCGCTGGATCTGCAGTCGCGTAAAGGCAGAGTAGAGCGCTTCGAAAGAGGCGCTGTTCATCGCTCCGTAGCAGATCATTCCGCCCGCGAGGAAGCTGATGTAGGGGAGCCCCTCGAGGGGACGCAGAAAACTGCCGAGGCCAAAGCCGAGTCCCAGCAGCAGCAGCAGCGGCTCGGCCAGATTGCCGACCAGCGACGGCCACATGAGCTTGCGCCACACCAGCAGGTTGCGGTGCACGACATGCAGAAATCGCCAGCTCAGTCCGTCAGTCACGGATTTCCCGTCCAGTGAGTTTGATGAAAACGTCCTCGAGGTTCGCGGGGCGCTTCAATGCGCGCAATTGCGGCGTCGCGTGCAGGGCCTCGAGCAATGCGTGATCATCGTTGCAGTAACAGAACGCAGTCTCGCCGCTGGTTTCGACGCGTGTGGCATAGCGCGGTGCCACCTCGCGAGCCCACTCCTCGATGCCTTCGCCATAGACCTCCACGACCTGCGCATCGACGTGCTTCGCAACCAGCGCGCGCGGTGAATCGAGGGCGATGATGCGACCCTGATCGAGTATGGCGACACGATCGCAGAGGCGTTCTGCTTCCTCCATGAAGTGCGTGGTCAGGATCAGCGTGCGACCTTCGCTCTTGAGGCCCTTCAGCCGGTCCCAGATCAGATGGCGGGCCTGTGGGTCGAGGCCTGTTGTCGGCTCGTCCATGAACAGAACCTGCGGATCATTCACCAGTGCGCGCGCCAGCGTCAGCCGTCGCTTCATTCCGCCCGAGAGCGTGTCGAGTTTGTCTCCCGCGCGCTCACCGAGACCGGCGAATTCGAGCAATTCGGGCACCCGCTTGCGCACGGTCGCGGCACGCAAACCAAAGTAGCGGCCGAACACCACGAGATTTTCGGTAATGCTGAAATCCGGATCGAGATTGTCGAATTGCGGCACTACGCCGACGCGATAGCGTGCCAGCCGGGCATTGGCCGGGACGGGCTGCTCCGCGAGCGTGATAGCGCCCGAATCTGCAGTGGTAAGACCGAGGCAGCAGCGCAGTGTGGTGGTTTTGCCTGCGCCATTTGGACCGAGCAGCCCAAAGCACTCGCCCGCCGCCACGGCGAAGCTGACGTCATCGACGACCGTACGTCCGCCGTAACGCTTGACCAGATTGCGCACGCTCAACATGGAGCTACTGTAACGCGCTGTGCTGAGCTTGTGGACGACAAATGGCAGTTGTCGCATCATCGCCTCATGCCGACACGACGCCAATTCGTTCATGCCGCGATGGCGACGGCGATCGCACCCGTGCTCGTTGCCTGCTCGGATGATCGCGGCGTGCAGCGACCCGCTGGTTCGGTAGTCGGACCTTTCGGCAGCGACTCGACTGCCGATGAGGTGACCGCGGGAATCGATCTGGCCGGCAAGACCGCATTGGTCACGGGCGCGACCTCCGGACTTGGGCTGGAGACGGCGCGCGTGCTTGCACTGCGCGGCGCGACGGTCATCGCAAGTGGCCGCACACTCGAGAAATCGCGCGAAGCCTGCATTCAGATCGGCGGCGACACGCGGCCACTCGCACTCGAACTCAGCCAGCTGGAATCCGTTGCCGCGGCAGGCGATGCCGTACGAGAGATCGCGCCAGCGCTCGACATCCTCATCTGCAATGCCGGCATCATGGCGCTACCGCGGCTCGAGCAGGTCGATGGCATCGAGAGACAGTTCTTCGTCAATCACCTGGGTCACTATCTCCTGGTTCGGCATCTGTATGACGCAGTGCGAGCGGCGCCGCAGGGACGCGTGGTCATGGTCAGCAGCCTGGGCTATCGCTGGGCGAGCGATGCGGGAATCGAATTCGACAACTTGAGCGGCGAACGCGACTACGAACCCAACCGCATGTACGGACAGTCGAAGCTCGCCAACGCATTGCTTGCGTTGGAACTCGCGCGCCGATTCGCCGGCAGTCAGGCAACTGCCAATGCCGTGCACCCCGGCATCATCAATACCAATCTTGGCCGGCATTTCCCGCGCTGGAAGCGCATGCTCGGCAGCCTGATCGGCTGGACGTTCATGAAATCCGTCGAAGAGGGTGCGGCCACCACCTGTTATGTCGCGACGGCGCCCGCCCTTGCCACGACGAGTGGCCTTTATTTCGAGAACTGCAATCCCGTCGTGCCGCAGGCCGGCAAACACATGGACGACGCGGCCATGGCGCGACGGCTATGGGACGTATCGGCCGACCTCGTGCGCGATTATTTGCCGACCGCGCTTGCATGAGCGGACGCTGGCCACTGTGGGTATTGCTCGCCTCGTCCTGCGGCGTGGCCGGAAGTGCGTCGGACGAGCTGGCTGCCATCGATCGCGCTTATTTCGCGCGCGATGTCGCCGCGCTCGCCCGATTGCAGGAGCAACTCCGCTCCGCGCCGGGTACTGGCGAATATGCTCGCGCCTTCGTCGCCTTCAGGGGTTTGCAGCTCGCCGTCTGGCAGCACGACAAATCCGCTGCGACGCGTTGGGGTTCGAGCTGTGTCGAGGCGGCCGGGCGCGCTGGCAAGACCCTGCCGGCCGAAGCCCTGGCCCTGGAATCCGCGTGCTACGGTTATCTCGCGAGCCAGGGTGGCCTGTCGGCAATCAGGAATGGTTCACGCAGCGGCAAGCGTATCGAAGCAGCTGCCGGGCTTGCGCCAACCAATCCGCGCGTGCTGCTGGTCGATGCGCTGGCACTTTATTTCCGTCCGGCTTTCGTTGGCGGCGACAAGGTCAAGGCCCGCGCCCTCGTCAAATCGGCTACCGAGGAATTCGCTCGCGGCAATCCAGCCGTCGCCGGCGGGCGCGGCTGGGGCGAGGGTGAAGCGTGGTACTGGCTGGCGCGCATGTCGGCAGAGCAGGGTGATGACGAAGCGGCGCGCGCCGCCCTTGCAGAGTCCCGGCGGCGTCTGCCCAACTGGCGCAGGCTCGACGAACCCCTCATTCAGGGCGCGCGATAGGGCCGGTCGTAGAGTTCGTCCCAGGCTGCGAGTGCCGGTTTTGGCATGAAGTCGCTGTCGACCACGCCCAGGTGCGCGAACAACGGCAGGTTGGCCGGGACCGGCTGCGGAAACTGCGCGAGGTCGAGGTCGACGAACAACAACTGGATGAGCGCGCGTGCAGACACCGAATCAAGCAACGCGGCTTGACGGCGGATGTAGCGCGCCTGCAGATCCGGAGTCGATTGCACGTTGGCTACCGCGGCGCTGGTCCAGCCGCCTTCCACGACCATGACCGGCAGGTTGCGACCGTTCAGCACACGCGAGTAGTAGTTGCTCGGGATGTCCTCCGGCGTGCTGAAACCAAAATACGGGTAGGACGACAACCCGACAACGTCAGCGAAAGGGAAATCGGCGAAGTCGGTCTCTGCACCCACATAACTGCCGCCGCCGAGTGCGCCCCATGCCGTATCGACCTGGATGCTGAACAACAACTGGCCCTGGGCGCCCGCTGCGCGCAAATCCGCCGCGGCGTCATTGGCAACCTGTCGCACGGCAGCGTAGAGCGGTGCCGGTGCGGCAACGCGGATCAGGTTGGTCTCCGCCGCGAGGCCCAGGTACTCGGGATGCAGGACCTCGGCAACAGCCAGGGCATAGTCGCGGTACAACTGCTGCACTTCGGGTTCGGTGAGACTGCGACCGAGCGCGCGCAGCTGCGGTGCTTCCTCGGCGCGTGACAACCCGTCGGTCGAATCGAGCATGAAGTAGATCGCGAGGCCCTTGCCGCGCAGGTAATCGACCAGGCCCACCTTGTCGCGAGCCAGGATGTCGCGAGGCGGCATGCCCGCGAGCAGGTCGGCCCAGGGCAGCTCCTCGTGCAAAGCCGCGATCTCGGCGCGCAGGCTGAGTTCGTCGATGGTGCGCAGCACCTCGTTCACGTCAGGTCTCGGAGGAATGGGCGCAAAACCCATGCGCCAGGTGCGTGTTACCGGCGCTGGTGTCGAGGAGCCGGTCCCACCGCTGCCGCCGCCGCAGCCCGCAACGGCCAGCAGGGTGCAAATCGCGGCGAGGCATGCCCTCAGTCGGAACGTCGAGTGGTTCACGGTGACTCCAGGTGTGAACGACGAAGGCGTCAATTATCGAGTGGCCGGCCTGAACCGGAGCTGGCACGAGTCACATTACGGTAAATCCCGACCCGTGGGGGACTCATCAGTGGTGCCGGCGCATACGCCTGATCCTGCAAAAGTGGACATGGATCGCGTGAGCCCCGAACAAACTGTGCGATGGCGCGCAGCCGCCTGACCGCGACCTCTCCAGACTCGAACAAGTTTGTGTCCTGCCGTGGCGACTTCGGGTCCGACCGCGACGGGCATCCGAGTGCCGGGAGTTTGCGCATTGAAGTCGGACGAGGGAACGCCAGGGAAAATGCGTCTTTATGAGTATCTGCCAGGGACTCGGCAGGTCGTCTTCGTCACCTGTGCGCTGACGCTGATTGCCATCGCCGCAGCCTGGCGCATTGGACAGGATGCCATCAATGGCGGGCAGATGATCAACGCCATTGCCGCCTGCACGTCGGCGCTCATCGTCATCGCATTGGCCGCGGTCATCTACAAGATCTGGATCATGGCATTGCGTACCGAACGCGAGCGGCGCGCCGAATCGCATCGCTACGAATCGCTCGTTGGACAGTCCGAGGACCTGATCATAGGTGTCGACGTGCGTACGCGGCGCATCGTCGATGTCAACGCGGCGGCCGCGCGCCGTCTCGATGCACGTCACGAAGACCTCTGCGAACTGCAAATCGATGCGCTGATCGTCGATGACAGCGGCGAGCTGCTGGAGAAGCTGCTCGCCGGCACCACTTCCACGGTAACCGCAAAGCTGCGCGGCCGACGCAATAGCCTCCTTGAGACGGAAATCACCGTCAGCCGCTCGGTGTTGAAGCGTCGGCCGCTCGCGACCATGGTCATCCGCGACGTCACCTTGCGCAAGAAGATCGAGACGCAGCTCGTGGAGAATCAGCAGCGCCTCGATCGCCTCGCGCACCGCGACCAATTGACTTCGCTCCCCAATCGCCTCTACCTGACCAACTACCTGCCGCGCGCACTGAGCGATGCGCAGCAGTCCGGCAGCGGACTTGCGATCCTGTTCATCGATCTCGATCACTTCAAGCACGTGAACGACTCGCGCGGACATGATGTGGGTGACAAGCTTCTGCAAGCCGTGGCGCAGCGGCTCACCTCGGTGACCCGCGAGACCGATACTGTCGTACGCATGGGTGGCGACGAGTTCGTCGTCGTCATGCCGGACCTGCCGGACATGCACCTGGTCAACAAGACGGCAGCGAATATCAACCGGGTCATGTCGACGCCCGTCATCGTGGAAGGACATGCGCTCACGACGACGGCGAGCATCGGCGTTTCCATGTACCCACGCGATGGCGACAACGTCGTGGCGCTGCTGAAGCACTCCGACACGGCCATGTACCAGGCCAAGGACAGCGGTCGCAACAACTGCCAGTCATTCAGCCCGGCCATGGACCGCAAGCTCAAGGAGCGCGTTGCGATCGAGGCGGGACTTCGCAATGCGCTCAAGATGAATCAGCTCACCGTTCACTATCAGCCCATCATCAACACGCGGCTACGCCGCGTGATCGGGCTCGAGGCCTTGCTGCGCTGGCAGCACCCCAAGCGCGGTACCGTCTCGGCTGCGCGTTTCATACCCGTCGCCGAGGAAACAGGACTGATCGTGCCTATCGGCGCCGTCGTGCTGCAGCAGGTGCTTGCGGACATGCGCAACTGGGGCAGCGAAGGCGCAAAGCTCGTGCCCGTGTCGATCAACGTGTCGGCCGTGCAATTGAAGCGGCCGGAGTTCGCGAGCGAACTCGCGCGCGCGGTCGCCGACGCCAACCTGCCACCGGGTCTATTCCAGCTCGAGCTCACCGAGGGCCTGATGATCAACAGTCCCGATGCCCGCGGCGGCGAACCCTGCCATGATGTCGTCGAGGAGCTGCGTGAGCGTGGGTTTCGGATCGCGATCGACGATTTTGGAACCGGGTACTCGAGTCTTACCTATCTGCAACACTGGCGAGTCGACTGCCTGAAGATCGATCGAAGTTTCGTACGCGATATCGTCACCGATCCGAACGACTACGCCATCGTAAGTGCCATTACCACCCTCGCGCGTCATCTCGAGATCCAGGTGGTCGCCGAAGGCGTGGAGAGCTGGCAGCAAAGCGAGAAACTGCGCGAACTGGGTTGCGACCTGGCGCAGGGCTTTCTGTTCGCGCGGCCGGCGCCCGCGAGCGCCTGCAGCAAGCTGCTCGCCGCGCCTGCCTTCGATGTAACCGAGGTGCAGTACATCAACACCCGCCGGACGCGTCGCCTCGCGGGATAGCTCGCAAGAGGCGGCTGTGGCAGGATGGCGCGATGAAATACCTCGCCGCACTGCTCGCCTTGTTTTTCATCGTGGCCGCGGCCTCTGCCGAGCCTGTCGCCCCCGGGGAGCGCATCCCCGTCGATCTGCGGCGTACGACGCTCGTTGTCCGCGACCTCGATCAATCGCTGCGGTTCTACCGCGATGCCCTCGGGCTCACCGTCATCTACGATCAGCTGCTCGGCGGCAACCCGGATGCCGAAGGGGGACCGGTGGCGCCGACTACCCGGCTTGCGCTGCTGCGCGCAAACGATCGCTTCATTGGTGTCCTCGGCCTGATGCAGCGGCTCGATACACCGGCCCCACCGGTTCCGCCGCTGGCCAAGGCTCAGGCGGGACAGGCCATCCTGGTCATCAACGCGGCCGACCTCGACACACGATTCACCCGTATTCGCGAGGCTCCGGGCGTGACGGTTTTCAGTGATCCCAAGCCCATTCAATACCCGAGCGCCGATGGCAAAGGGCACATCGATGTCATGTTCAGCGCGGTGTGGGACCCGGACGGATTCTTCGTCGAGATCAACAAGCTCCTCGGCGCCCCGGCCGGGAGCGACGCGAAAGACTGACCGCCTCGCCCCGGTTGACGGACTTGCCTGCACCTTTTCATCTGGCTGTACCGGTCCACGACCTCGAGGCCGCGCGGGCGTTCTATGGCGGGTTATTGCAGTGCGCGGAGGGCCGCAGCGCGGCGGACTGGGTGGATTTCAATTTCTTCGGCCATCAACTGGTCGCGCATCGCGTCGCCTCGGTGCAGGCTGGAGCACAGTGCAACCCGGTCGATGGCGAGCAGGTGCCGGTGCCGCATTTCGGTGTGGTGCTGCCCTTCGCCGAATGGCAGCAGCTGGTGGAGCGCCTGCGCGAGGCGGGAATCGATTTCGTCATCGAACCCGGCATACGCTTTGCCGGCCTGGTCGGTGAGCAGGCGACTTGCTTCCTTCGCGATCCGTCGGGCAATGCGCTGGAATTCAAGTCCTTCAAGGACCCTGCGCAATTGTTTGCGCGCTAGGCGCTAGAGCATCTGGCCCAGTTGCCGTGCGAGCGCGCGAGCGGTCAGACGCTCGCGCAGGCTCATCGACTGATCGAATCCCATGCGCTGCAGGTAGGGGCGTTCGCGTTCGCGCGGCTGGCGCAGCGCCGCAGCCGCCAGCATCTTCAGCTTGCCGAGCGGTCGCGCGGCCGCGGTTGCCATCGTCCGCAGCGCGCGGGCAATGAGGATCTCCTGTTCATTGAGGTCGCTCCCGAAGGGGTATTCACTGAATCGGCCGAGGGCCCGGTGCGCGGCGAGCACGCGTTCGAGTCTTTCGGGCAGGTTGGCACGACGATTGTCCGGAATCCGGTGATCCCTGGAGATCTTGCCGGCGCGCTTGGCTTCATCCAGGAGTTGGTCCTGGAAGCGCGAGTCGCTGATGTCGAGGATGGCAGCGATGGTTTCGCTGTCGGTGCGGCCGCGCAGGTCCGCTACTCCATATTCGGTGACGATGACATCGCGCAGATGGCGCGGGATGGTGCAGCTGCCGTAGCCGAAGCGCACGTTCGATGAAACGCGACCATTCTTGTTGCGCGTGGCGCGCAGGCAAAGGATCGATCGCGCATCGGGGAGCGCATGGCCCATGGCGACGAAGTTGAATTGTCCACCGACGCCGCTGACGACCTGCCCGTCATCGAGGCCATCCGAAATGGCTGCGCCTAGCAGCGTCACCATCATGGTCGTATTGACGAAACGGGCCGCCGCGCGCTGCAGGACGCGCAGCTCGTAATCGTCGCCGTAGAGCTGGTTGATGTAGCCGACGCCGCGCATGTCGATCTGGGTCAGGACATCGACCGGCAGATCATTCAGCGCCGCATAGAAGCCGGCCGGGCCGAGGAAAAAGCCCGCATGCAGGAGTTTCCCGTTCTGCAACGTTCGTCCGAGGCAGCTCGCTGCAATGGCCTGGCAGGCTGCCTCGTCCGCCAGGTTCGCATCGATCCAGTCGTTGCCGGGATAACGAACGCGTCCGTCGCGGTATTCGCAGCGCTGGCGGAACACGCCGTAGCGTCGAAGTTCCTCGAACCACCTGCGATCGAGCCGCGCCGGTACGCCAGCCTCGAGCAACAGCGGGAGAATTTCGCTCCCGAAAGGTTCACTCAGCTTGCCGCTCGAAAGAAGCCGCTGCAACACCACCGAGTCGTAGACCTTGCGACTCATGATGCCGGCGCGTATCAGATCGAGCATCTGGTCGACCAGCATCTCGCTCGAGCCGAACAGGCCCTTGTCGAATATGTCGCGCCCGCCGATACGATCGCTCCTTTGCCGCCACGATGGGCCGTCGAGTGCCTTGAGCAGATCACGGTAGGGCTGATTGTTCTGCTGCCGCAGCAACAGCGCGTAGACGATGGAGTCGCCGAGTTCACCGATGCCGATCTGCAACGTGCCACCATCGCGGATGAGGCTGCTCGCATGCAGGCCGATCGCGTAATCGACGGTCTGCAGGGCGGGATTCGGCACCGAGAACAGGCCACGTCGTGCGGCCGGGTCATCCAGCACGAAATCGAATCTCTCGGCGGGCAGCTCGGCGCTGCCGGCCATGTAGGGCATCTGCGGATGGATCATCGCGACCAATACGACCCGGCGACCCTCGGCGCGCAGCGGCTCGAGCAAGGGCAGGAGGTCCAGGGTCACATCTGGATTGCAGGCAAGCGACAATCGCTGCGCGCTGCCCGTGTCGCGGCTTGCGACCAGGTGGGCGAGCACATTGACGCCGCGGTCCTGCAGGTCGCGCGCTACGTGGGTGTAGTTCGCGCTGAGATAGTTCTGCTGCGCATTGCCGTTGCCGAGTGCAGACCCGGGTTCGAAGAAGAATTCGATTACAGTGACATTGGGTGGCAACGCGCCACTTTGCCGATCGCGCAGGAAATTGAGTTCTTCGTAATCGCCATACAGTCGCTGCAGGATGGGTTCCACCAGGCGCCGCTCGAGATCGTTGCGTGGCTGGGGGCGGCGCAACGATAGCGCCGTAAGGATGGTGAGCTTCAGATCGGGGTTCGACAGCGCACGCCTGTAGAGCTCGTTGACGAAGGGTACGGGCTTGCCGAGTCCGAGCGGCAACGCGAGTACGATATGCGTGCCTACGGCGGCAAGCACCTGGTCGACACACTCGCCGACATTGTCGATGCGGATCACTGACGGCTGGTCCGGCCTGCCTCAGTCGGGTTGCGGCCGCAACAGTATGTCGAAACGAACCTTGACCTCATTGCCGATCCATTCCGTCGAACTCCACTCGCCCTGGCCGATGCCATAGTCGAGGCGGTGTATGGTGCTCTCGCCGCGCAGACGCAAGGACTGACCGTCGGCCGCGAATACCATCTCGAGCGGCAACGAGTGCGAGTGCGGCACGCCGCGCAGCGTCAGCCTGCCGGAGGCGACATACTGGTCGCGGCCTCTCGCCACGACGGCGTTGGCTTCGAATTTTGCCTGTGGATATTCCTTGACCGCGAGGAAATCCGGACCCTTCAGGATGCCATCGCGATCGGCTTCGCCGGTCTCGACTTCGGCCATGTAGATCGTGACGTTCAGGTCCGCGGCATCGCTGTTTGGCCGGTAGGCGGAAAGCGTCAGCCGAAAATCCGGCAACCGGCCGGTATTCTGCGCACCCGCCTGGTCGAATATGAATTCCAGCCGGCTCGCCGACAGATCTGCCTTCCAGCGCGTGGACGGCGCCGAGGCGATGCTCGCCGCAGATGGAATCAAAGTCAGGATGAGTGTTGCAAGCAGCGGCAGGGTAGCCGGCCGCCAGCCCGACGAACTACCGGTCATGATCCGGGCCGGACAAAGGGCAACATGCGTCGCAGGATGTTGTCTCGATTGACGAAATGGTGTTTCAGCGCAGCGAGCAGGTGCAGGGTCGCGATCGCAACCAGGGCATAAGCGAGCGACTCGTGCAACTCGTGCATGGCATCGAACACGCCATCATCGCGGCCTACCAGGTCCGGCAGCTGCACGAGCCCGAACCAGCTGACCGAGTAACCCTTCGCCGATGACATCAGCCAGCCACTGAGTGGCATGACGAGCAGAACCAGATACAGCAACAGGTGCGTGCCACGAGCGAGCAGCCGTTCGTAGCCTTTCATCGTGGCCGGAAGCTCGGGCGTCGGATTGGCGAAACGCCACACTACGCGCACGAGGGCAATGGCAAAAATCGTGACGCCGAATGACTTGTGGCGCGCGAGCAGCGCGAGCTTCTGCAGGCCGGGCGCGAGGTCATCCGCCATACTGGCGAGTACGAACTGTGCGATCACCAACAGGACCACCAGCCAATGCAGGAATTTGGCGACGCCGCCCCAGGCGTCATTGGTATTTTTCAAAGCCATCGGCGTAAGCTACGCCGGATGCGCGTCGGCGTCAAAATGCTCGTGGCAACGGGTGCGGCGGCCTTGCTTCTCGCCTGCGCGCCACGTAACCGCGCACCCGAAATACCTCCGCGAGGCGTGCCGCCACCGCAGCAACCCATAGCCGATCGTTGGCAGATCGATTCATCGCAGTCCCTGCTGACGGTGCGCGTGCACCGCGCCGGCCCGATGGCCAGCATCGGGCACAACCATGTCATTGCCTTGCGCGATCCGGCGGGTTGGATCGAGAGGCCGGACCGACCGGCCGCGACGCGCCTGCTGCTGCGCCTCGCCCTGGCATCGTTCAGCGTCGATGAACCGCAGCTGCGCGCGCAAGCTGGCGATGAGTTCAGCGCAGTCGTGCCCGACGATGCCCGACAGGGCACGAAGAACAACATGCTGGGCGAGAAGCTTCTCGATGTGAAGGCCTATCCGGAGATCCTTGTGCGCTCTACGGCCGTTCGCCGCGCCGCGACCGGTTATCGCGCCGACCTGATGGTCGATCTGAAAGGCGGGGAGTATCCGCTGCGCGACCTACCCGTGGATGTCACGATCGATGGACCGTTGCTGCGTGCCAGCGGCGCGGTAACGTTGCGTCATGGCGATCTCGGTCTCGTGCCCTTCAGCGTGATGTTCGGCGCATTGCGTGTCGCGGATGAGATGCAGATCGATTACCTCATCGTCGCGCGTGCGCCGACCAGAGAACCAACCGGATATGACCCATGAGTGATCAAGGCTCCGCGGCACCCAGAAAGTTCGGCCCCGTCACGCTCGCAGACGGCTACACGCGCATCAACGCGCTGACCTACCTGTACGCCGCATTCATCACGATTGGCATGCTGAGTTTCGTGAGTTTCATGCAGCCCTATCTGCTCAATGCGAACCTGAAGCTGCCCGACGGCGAGCAAGGTCGTGCCATAGGAATCCTCGGTTTCAGCAACGAGATCGTGTCGTTGTTGCTGGTCGCGCCGATGGGTGCACTGGCGGACAAGATTGGGCGGCGGCCCGTGTACGCGCTCGGATTCCTGTGGCTCGCCGCGGGATTCTTCCTCTACCCGCTGGCCATGTCCTTCACGCAGCTGCTCGCCTGCGCGCTGTTCTTCTCGGTCGGTGTTGCAGCGGTCGGCACGATGCTCGCGACAGTCATGGCCGATACGCCGCGCGAGCAGTCGCGCGGCAAGTTCGTCGGCATTGCGGGATTTTTCAACGGCCTCGGTGCGGTGTTCGCGGTGCTGCTGCTTGGCGGCGTGCCGAAGCGGCTCGCAGCATCCGGACTCGACGACGTGGCGGCCGGACGTATCACCTTCACGATTGCTTCTGCCCTGTGCGTGTTGTCGGCCGCATTGCTGTTCCTCGGTCTCAAGCGTGGCACACCGAGCCGCGTCGGTGGCGCCGAGCGGCTCGGCCGGTTGTTGCGGATCGGCATCGAAGCGGCGCGCGCCAATCCGCTGATCTGGTTCGCATGCGCACTGCAATTCGTCTCTTTCGCCGATCGCATCATCATCGGCAGCTTCTTTACCGCCCGCATGCAGCAAACGGCGATCGCGCACGGCATGTCGGTCGCCGATGCCGCGGACGCATCGCGCCTGCCCTTCGCCATCGGCAACAGCACCGGATTGCTGTTCGCCTTGCTCTTTGGCTGGATGATCGACCGCATCAAGCGCGTGACAGCGGGCGTTCTCGCCATGGCGGTGGCCGGTGTGGGTTACCTCGCCGGCGCGCTGATCGGCGATCCTACGAATCCGCTGATCATTCCGGTGGCCATCATGCTCGGCGTCGGGCAGGTTGCGGCCATCATTGCCTGCCAGACGCTGCTCGGCCAGGAGGCGCCGCGCGATGTTCGTGGCGCGGTGTTCGGACTGGCTGGCATATTCGCCTCGCTCGGCATCCTGTTCACCAACCTGGTCGGCGGCTTCCTCTACGACACGGTCGGCAAGCAAAGTCCGTTCGTATTGATCGGCAGCCTCAACGTAATGATCATGATCTTCGGGCTAACGCTCGCCGGACGATTGCGCCAAACTCAGAACTCGTCGTCCTGAAGGAGGAGCAATCCGGTGCCTTCCGGGGCCACGAGGAGGGCGTTTGCACTGCCCGACAGACCGCCCGGCAGGGGAGTCTTTCCGGTCACGCCGCGTTCGGCGAGCGATGCCACGCGATCTGACATGTGCGAATCGCGAAACACCAGCAATGGTTTCGGTGAAAACGCCGGATGATGCAGTCCGATATTGATCGCGCTGCTTGCGATGACTTGCTGCGCGAAAGGCCGATCGACAGCATCGTGGGCCACGAAGCCCAGTGACTCCCAGAATGCCGCGCATGCCGCGAAGTCGGCACAGGGCTGGCTGAACTCGCTGAAGTAGCCGCAGGCACTGTACTCGGTTGCCGTGCGCTCGCTACGCGAGAACGTACGTGCTTCGAGCACGGCGATCATGCGCCCGCTGGGATCGCCGAAACCGATTTCGTTGAAACTCTCGCCGCCGCTTTTGACGAATGCCATCTCGATGCCGAGTGCCGCGAACTGCGGAACCGACGCGACGATGTGCTCGCGCCAGAAAGTCAGCGCTGGCGAATCGAATCGGTACTCGTGCAGACCGAGCCAGACGCGCCCGTCTGTGAGCACACCGTAGCGATGCGGCCAGGTATCGCTCGTCGTGCAGTGGCTGAACCCGAGCCGTTCATAGAATGCGACGGTTGCGGCGATGTCCGTCGTCGCGATGCTGATTTCCAGGAATTGGCCAAGCACGGCGCGACAATACCCAAGCGTCTTGCACTACGCCAGACGGGCCGCGCGCGAGCGCGGCGTGAACAGCAGCGCCAGCATCGCAAGTCCCGAGACGGCAACGCAGAAGAGCATGACCGGTACCGCGGTGTCGGTTCGGGCAAAACCCATGCCCTGGACTGCTGCGGCCGCGGTAGCCTGCTGGGCAAACCCGAGCAGGCTGCTCGCAAGACCCGCAAATCCGGGTGCCGGCGACACGGCGCGCGCCGACAGGTGCGGCAGCGCGAGTCCCTGCCCGAAGGCCATCGGCAATAGCGGCGCGAACAACCAGATCGGTCGGCCGGGCGGCGCCAAGGCCACCGCAAGCGATGCCAGCGCGCCGAGCAATTGTATGAGCAAAGCAATGCGCAGTACCTTGCGCACATCGGCCTTGATGCGCCCGCGGGAGATCAACCAGTTTCCGACGAAGTACCCGAGCGACATGAGAATGTAATAGCGTCCAACATCGGCAAGGGCACCACCATAAACATCACGCATCAGATAGGGTGCGTAGGCGATCAACACCAGGAAGATCGCGTAAATGGCGCTCGCCTGGCACAGGGTCACGACGAACTCACGCTCCGCCAACGCCCGGCGGCTGCGTAGCAGGATCGCAACGATGCGATGTCCGGCGCCTGCACCAGGGCGCGTCTCCGGCAGGCGTCGAAGCGCAACGACGAGCAGCAGCGTGCCGGCAAGGAGCAGCATCCAGAATCCTGCCTTCCAGCCGAAGGCCGCTGCGATGTAACCGCCGGCCCAGGGCGTCAGAACGGTCGCGATGACCATGGTCATGGTGAGCGTCGCGATCATCCGCGGCAACATCTGATCGCTGAACACGTCGGCGACGACGGTACGCGAGCCGGTGAGCGTTGCCGCCGCGCCCAATGCCTGGACGACACGCCCCGCGATCAATGCGGGTAACGAGGAGGCGAGGGCACACAGCGCCGAGCCCATGGTGAAGATGGCTGCGCCGCTGAGGATTGTCGGCCGGCGGCCGAATCGCTCGGCAATCGGACCTGTGAACAGGGTCGCGAACGCGTAGGCCACGAGGAAGGAGCTGACCGTCGTCTGGGTGGCAGCGACGGTCACCGCGAACTGCTCACGTATGAGCGGTAATGCCGGCAGGAACAGGTTGGTCGCGACCGGGCCGAGTGCGCCGCATACGGCCAGCAGCGCGATCAGCGCGCGCGGATCCGCCGCCCCCGATGCACTGCAAGGACGCATGCGGCGGCTAGATGCCGCCTACGCAGACGTACTTGATCTCGGTGTAATCGTCGATACCGTAGCGCGACCCTTCGCGGCCGATACCTGATTCCTTGATGCCGCCGAACGGGGCGACTTCGGTCGAGATGATGCCGGTATTGACTCCGACGATGCCGTATTCGAGGCGCTCCTGGACACGCCAGGAGCGGGCGAGGTCGCGAGTATAGAAGTATGCCGCCAGGCCGAACTCCGTGTCGTTGGCGAGCGCCATCGCTTCATCCTCGCTTGCAAAGCGAAACAACGGCGCGACGGGCCCGAAGGTCTCTTCGCGCGCGACGCGCATCTCGGGCGTGACATGGGTGAGCACCGTGGGCTGGTAGAACGTGCCGCCGAGTTCGTGACGCCGCCCGCCGGTAGCCACCTTCGCGCCCTTGGCGAGCGCATCAGCGATGTGTTCCTCCACTTTCGCAAGCGCATCGCCATCGATCAGCGGGCCCTGGTCGGTTGCGCCCTTGAGGCCGTCACCAACGCGCAGTTTTTCGACCGCGGCGACCAGTTTCGCTGCGAAACGCTCGTATACTCCGGCCTGCACCAACAACCGGTTCGCGCACACGCAGGTCTGCCCTGTGTTGCGATACTTGCTGGCAATCGCGCCCTCGACCGCGGCATCGAGATCGGCATCGTCGAAGACGATAAATGGCGCGTTACCGCCGAGCTCGAGCGACAATTTCTTGACCGTGCCCGCGCACTGCGCCATCAGCAATTTACCAATTGCGGTGGAGCCTGTGAACGACAGCTTGCGAACGGTGGAGCTCGCGGTGAGAGCGCCACCTATTGTCGCGGCATCGCCGGTAATGACATTGAACACGCCCGCCGGTACGCCAGCACGCGCCGCAAGTTCGGCCATGGCGAGCGCGGAGAACGGCGTCTGCTCCGCCGGTTTGCAGACGAAACTGCAGCCGGCGGCCAGTGCCGGCGCGGCTTTGCGGGTGATCATCGCCGCCGGGAAATTCCATGGCGTAATGGCTGCCACCACGCCGATCGGCTGGCGCAACACCAGGATGCGCTTGTCGGGTTGATGCGCCGGGATGATGTCGCCGTAGATGCGTTTGCCTTCTTCGGCAAACCATTCGACGAATGCCGCCGCATAGGCGACCTCGCCACGCGCCTCGGCCAACGGCTTGCCCTGTTCGGCCGTCATGATGGTCGCCAGATCGTCGGCATTGGCCATCATCAGTTCGAACCAGCGGCGCAGCACATTGGCGCGATCCTTGGCGGTCCGGGCAGCCCAGGCAGGCTGCGCGCGAGCGGCCGCGGCGATGACCGCATCGGTCTCGGGCGCGGACAGCTGCGGGACGCTTCCCAGGGGAGCGCCACTTGCGGGATTGTTGATGGTCAGCTTGTCGCCGCCGGCGGCATCGCGCCATGAGCCGTCGATGTAGCATTGCTGGCGCAGCAGCGCCGGGTCCTTGATCTGCATTACTCGTCCTCGTCCTCGGCACTCGCCGCGGGCTTGCCCTTGCGACGCATGTTGTTGCGTATGAATTCGAGACTCCGCTCCAGCGCGAGTGTTGCGCTGTCGCGATCGAAATCGCCCCGCTCCGAGCAATTGAAACCGTGGCCGGCCGGATAGACGTGAATTTCGCCTTCGGGGCGGGTGGCGCGGATCGCGTCGATTTTCTCGGTGGGGATATGCGCATCCTTCGCACCGAAGTGATACATGATGGGGCAGCGCGGCGCCTCGCCGAGGAATTCGCCGATGCGCGCACCATAATAAGAGACAGCGCAGGCGATCGGCGCGCGACAGGCAGCCACGTAGGCCATGGTTCCGCCCCAGCAATATCCCACAACGGCGACAGGTCCCGCATGCCGTGTCACGGCGATGGCAGCGCCGAGATCCAGCATGACCTTGTCCGTCGCGAGCTGCATGGCGTAGCCGCGACCCTCCTGGATCTGGGCCTCGCCGTAGCCGAGCTCGATGCCGCGCCTCACGCGATCGAAGAATGCCGGGGCGATCGCGACATAGCCCTGGCGCGCAAAACCATCGGTTACGGCGCGGATATGCGAGTTAACCCCGAAAATCTCCTGCAACACCACGATCGCGCCCTGCGCCGCGCCAGTGGCTGGCGCCAGATAGGCGGAGAACTCGTGTCCGTCGCGTGCCATCAGGGTTGTGAACTCGCCCATGAGCCTGCCGCCTAGCGTTCGATGATGGCGGTGACACCCATGCCGCCCGCCGTACACACGGAAATCAGGCCGCGTTTCGCCGACGAGTCGCCCGCCAGGATCTTCGCCAGGGTGGCGACAATGCGCGCGCCGGTGGCCGCGAAGGGGTGACCGATGGCAACACTGCCGCCTTTGACATTGAGTCGCTCGCGATTGATCGAACCGAGCGCCCGGTCGCGACCGAGCCGTGTGCGGCAGAAGTCTTCCGATTCCCAGGCCTTGAGTGTGCACAGCACCTGGCCGGCGAAGGCTTCGTGAATCTCGTAGTAATCGAAGTCCTGCAATGTGAGCCCCGCGTCATCGAGCATCGCCGGCACCGAATAGGCCGGTGCCATCAGCAGTCCTTCGTGACCGGATGCGAAGTCGACGGCGGCTTGCTTGCCATAGCTCAAGTATGCGAGCACCGGCAGGTTGTTGCGCTTCGCCCAGTCATCGGTGCCGAGCAGCACGGCGGACGCGCCGTCTGTCAGCGGCGTACTGTTACCCGCGGTGAGCGTGCCGGAGGACGAGCGGTCGAAAACCGGCTTGAGGCGCGCCAGTTGCTCGATGTTCGAGTCGGCACGTACGTTGTTGTCGGCCTTCAGGCCTTCGAACTCGAAAACCAGGTCGCTGTAGAACCCCTCGCTCCAGGCGCGTGCGGCGTTTTGATGGCTGGCGAGCGCGAGCCGGTCTTGTTCGTCGCGGGTGATCTTCCAGTTCTTGACCATCAGTTCGCAGCTCTCGCCCATCGACAGGCCCGTGCGCGGCTCCTGCACGCCCGGCAACACGGGACGAAAATGTTTTGGCCGCAGCTTGAAAAATGGCCGCAGGCGCTGCCAGGCGCTGCGGCCGCGATGCGCCTCGAGCAACAACTGCTGGTAGCTGCGCGGATATACGACCGGAGGATCGCTCACCGAGTCGACGCCGCCGGCGATACCGCACTCGATCTGGCCGAGCGCAATCTTGTTGGCGATGAGTATGGCGGCCTCCAGGCTCGTGCCGCAGGCGCGCTGCACGTCGAGACCTGGTGTCTGCGGGTCCAGTCCCGTCGATAACAACGCTTCTCGCGTCAGGTTGAAGTCGCGCGAGTGCTTCATTACGGCACCGGCGATGACATCACCCAAGCGTTTGCCGGCGAGGCCGTATTTTTCCACGAGCGCCCGCAGCGCTGCCGTCAGCATGGCCTGATTGCCGACTCGCGAATAGGCGGTGTAGCCGCGCGCGAACGGGATACGCGCGCCGCCCACGATGGCAACGCGGCGTGTAGAAGAGCCGACCAGCATGTATAGGCACTCCGAAACAGGAATCGATGGCCTTAGAATGCCACGCCCACCGGCCGCACGCCATGAACCAGACGAAACGAATCCGCGACGCATCGAGCTTGCTGCCCTCCGATAGCAATCTGCGTTCGATCCTGCGTTACGCCTGGCCCATTCTCGTCAACAATCTGGCGACCATCGGGGTTACCACGGCGGACACGATCATGGCCGGCCGCCTCGGTGCAAACGACCTGGCAGCGGTTGCGGTCGGCGCCAGCTACGCAATGGTGGTCTATATCGCGGGCCTGGGGCTCCTGATGGCGTTGTCGCCGCTCGTCGCGCACGCCTATGGCGCGGGCGAGGACCTGCGCGCCGGCGCCCTGCTGCGCCAGGGCATCTGGCTCGCCGCCATGTTCGCACTTCTCGCGCTGTTGCCATTCCTCGGCAACGCACCGGTGCTCGAGCGCATCGGCATCGAGCCGCGAATCCGGGAGCTCGCCGGCGGCTACCTGCGCATGCTGGCCCTGGGACTGCCCGCGCTGTTCGCCTACCTCGCGTTGCGCTTCAGCGCCGAGGGGTTGGGGCGCACCCGTCCCATCATGTATGCAGCGCTTGTTACCCTCGTGCTCAACATATTCGGAAACTATGTCCTCATGTACGGCAAGTTCGGTGCCCCGGCGATGGGCGCACTCGGCTGCGGCCTGGCGAGTGCCCTGAGCCAGTGGCTGGTTTTCCTGGGTATGTGGTTTTACCTGCGCCGTGCGGCGATGTTCGCGCCATACCGCTTGCTCGAGCGATTCGAATTGCCCAGGCGCCGTGAGCTCCTGGAAATCCTGCGGCTCGGTCTGCCTATCGCGGGATCCCTGCTCGCCGAGGGCGCGTTGTTCTCTGCAGCTGCGTTGCTGGTCGGGACCCTGGGCGCCCGGCAGATGTCCGGCCACGCGATCGCGATCAATTTTGCATCGATCATGTTCATGGTGCCGCTCGCCGTGCATTCGGCAACGACCATACATGTCGGTCATCGCGCCGGTCGCGGCGAGTGGCTGGCTGCCGCCGAGGCCGGCTGGTCAGGAATCCGTCTCTGCGTCGCGTTGATGGCAGCATCGGCCGTCGTGCTGACGTTGTGGCGCTACCCGATCGCGGCACTTTACAGCGATGATGCCGAGGTCGTTGCGCTGGCAGCGCAACTACTGTTGCTCGCGGCCGTGTTCCAGATCGTCGATGGCGCGCAGGTCGGCGCTGCGGGGGCGTTGCGCGGTTTCCGCGATGCCAGGATTCCAATGCTCATCAACGTCATTTCATACTGGTTGATCGGGTTTCCCTGCGCCTGGCTCGCGGGTATCCACTTTGGCCATGGCCCGCGCGGCGTCTGGTGGGGTTTGATCGCGGGTCTCGCCGTGTGCGCACTATTGTTGCTGTTGCGTTACCGTCGGGTCGCCGCGGGTGTGCGCGCAACTCCCGAAGCTCAGCCGGATCGTGGCGTCAGTTCGAGCTCGTACCAGGCATCGCAGGAGAAATGACCGGTCGCACCGCGCGGTGCCGCGATGCGACGAAAGCCGAATTTGCGGTACAACGCCTGGGCGGCGTCCATGCGCGCAAGCGTTTCGAGGTAGCAGCGCTGATAGTGCAGCTCGCGTGCTGCATCGAGACAGGTCTGCAGCAGTTTCGAGCCGAGCCCCAGGCCCCGCAACCGCGGCAGGAAGTACATTTTGCGCAGCTCGCAGGTATCCTGATCGGCGCCCGCCAGCGGTGCAATGCCGGCGCCGCCCATGACCGTGCCATCGAGTTCGATCACGTAGTAGCGGTGGCGGGGCGCACCATAGGCACTGCTCATGGTGGCGACTTCGGCGTCGTTGATGGCGTAGCCTGGACCTTCCGCGCCGAACTCCGGCATCACCGTGCGGATCACATGGGCGATCGCGGCATCATCACCCGGCGCGATTGCGCGCAGGATCGGTGCGTCGGCCATCAACGGTAGCCGTAACCGCCGGTATCGATGTCGACGACCAGACCGTCTTCGAATCGCACTATGCGCATCAGTCGATTGGGTCCGAGATTGTAGGTCCAGGTCTCGACCGGTACTTCGATCAGATCGTTGCCCACCTGGAAGGGTCGTCCATGAAACCACAGGATCGGCTGTCGCCAGACACTGCGCGCCACGACGTCTGCCGGTTCGCCGCACTTGGCTATGACTTCGGCGCGGGTGTCGCCCTCGTGTACCAGGCGCGAGCCGCAGCGGAATGCGAATGCAGGCGCCGACCCGAGCAGGGTCACGACGAGCAGTGCCAGGACGCGCCTCATGGGCAGAAGCTAGCGCGAAAACGCTGAACACACAATGAATGCGATGCCGGCATGGCGTATTGCCACGGGCAGGGCGCATTCGGCAAGATGCCGCTCTGTTCCTGCCAGGGCATCGCAAGCCACTCACGTGAAAGGCCATTCCTACCCCTCGCTGTCGCGACCGTCATGGCCGCAGCGCATGCTGCGTTTCGGCATCGGCTGCCTCCTGCTCGGCGCGTTGGTCGCGGCCCTGTCCGGCCCATCGCATCGGCTGGGTTGGCTCGGTTTCGCGCCCGCGTTGATGGCACTCGGTGTCGGCCTGGCGCTTCTGCTGCTGGGTGCGCTCGCGGCCATCATTGCCTTTCTCATCGCGCAGCAACGCCAGATCGCGATCAACCGTGGCGGTGCCGCGCTCGCGATCGTCGCGGCGCTCGCGCTGGTGGGCTATCTGCTCGGCTGGATCCAACGCGGCACCAGCGTGCCGCCGATTCACGAAATCTCGACGGACCTCGACGACCCGCCGCAGTTCGCGGCGCTCATCGCCGAGCGCGCACGTGACCAGGCCGTCAATCCGCCCGGGTATGTGCGCGAAGTCATGGTTCGCGGCGCGGCGCTCGATGTGCCCGCGGCGCAGCGAGCCGCGTATCCCGACGTCGAGCCCCTGCAATTGCGTGCAACCCTGCCGGAGGTGATGAACGCTGCCGCCGATCTTGCCGGCGAGCTCGACTGGGATGTGGTCGCGCGCGATGATGCGGCTGGTCGCCTGGAAGCCACCGACACCACCTTCTTCTTCGGCTTCAAGGACGATGTCGTCATGCGTGCGCGACCTGACGGGGAATACACACGGATCGATCTGCGATCCAAGTCACGTGTCGGCCTTGGCGATGCGGGGACGAACGCGCGACGAGTGCGTCGCTTCCTGGCCGACCTGCGCAAGCGACTGTCGAGTGACGGATCATGAGCCGTCGTTTCGCCAATTTTGATGAATTCTTCACCTTCTACATGTCCGAACACAGCGACCAGCGTTCGCGCCGCCTGCATCTCGTAGGAACGCTGTTGTTCATTATCTGCTGGGCGCTGGCCGCGCTGTGGGCCGATTGGCGATGGTTCCTCGCGGGGCCGCTCATCGGCTATGCCTTCGCCTGGGTTGGGCACTTCATGTTCGAGAAGAACCGTCCCGCGACTTTCCGCCATCCGCTCTACAGCCTGCGTGGCGATTTCGTCATGCTCTGGCACTGGCTGAGCGGCCGGTTGCGCTGGTAGCCCATCGTGAGCCCGGCCCCCGGCGATCGAAACCTGCAACGCAGGCTGGCGACGCTCGCGAGCGCCGGCGCCGGCAGCGTGCTGCAGGGTGGATTGAAAGGCGTCGAGAAGGAATCGCTGCGCGTCACACCCGATGGCTTCATCGCAATGACGCCCCATCCGCGGGCGCTCGGCTCGGCGCTGACCAATCGCTACATCACGACCGATTATTCCGAGGCGCTGCTCGAGCTGGTGACGCCGACCTTCAACACGACCTGGGAGTTGATCGCCTTCCTCACCGATCTGCACCGCTTTTCCTACTCGGCGCTCGGCGATGAGCTGCTGTGGGCCGCCAGCATGCCGTGCCGGATTCGAAGCGACGACGATGTGCCCATCGCCGTTTATGGCAGCTCACACGCCGGACAGATGAAGCACGTCTACCGGCGCGGCCTCGGTTGGCGTTACGGGCGAAGGATGCAGGCCATATCGGGCGTGCATTTCAACTACTCCTTTCCCCGCGCGTTCTGGGAGGTGCTGGCTGGCGCAGAAGGTGCGGCCGCCGACCAGGATTTCATCTCCGCCGGTTACTTTGCCTTGCTGAGGAATTACCGGCGGTTTGGCTGGTTGGTGCTTTACCTGTTCGGCGTTTCGCCTGTGGTCTGCGGCAGCTTTCTTACGGGCATGAGCGATCATGGTCTCGAGCCTTTCACCCGTGGCACGTTCATCGCCCGACATGCGACCAGTTTGCGCATGAGCGATCTCGGCTACCGCAATCCGGCTCAATCGGGCGTGACGGTGTCGGTCAACAGCCTCGATGAGTACGTGCGCGATCTGTCGCGCGTCGTCGCGACTCCGTATCCGCCCTACGAGAAGATCGGCGTAAAGGTCGACGGCGAATACCGACAATTGACGACCAACATCCTGCAAATAGAGAACGAGTACTACAGCTACATCCGCCCGAAGCGTGTGACCAAATCGGGCGAGAGCCCGACGACGGCCTTGCGCTCGCGCGGCGTGGAGTATGTCGAAGTGCGCGCGCTCGATGTCAGCCCTTTCGATCCGGTCGGCGTCAACCAGAACAAGCTGCGCTTCATCGAGGCCTTGCTGGCACTTTGCGTACTGAAGGACAGTCCGCCGCTCGACGCCTCGGCACAACGCGACGTGGATGCCAACCAGTTGCAGGTTGCGCGCCATGGCCGCGATCCCAAATTGCGCTTGCGCCGTGGCGATCAAGCGTTGTCGCCGGCTGCGTGGGCCGGCGAGCTTCTGGATGAGATGCAGGGGTTGTGCGAAATGCTGGATGCGGGGGATGACAGCCGACCCTACGCCGCCGCCCTGGCCGTGCAGCGCAACAAACTGGCCGATCCCGGCCTCCTGCCCTCCGCCCGCCTGGTGGCCGAGCTCGCGCGCAGCGATGAGTCGTTCTTCGAACTTGCCCTGCGGACTTCCATCGCCCATCGCGACTATTTCCGCGACATTTACCCGGTGAACCCCGCTCGATTGGCTGAGTTCGCGGCCGAGTCCCGCGCGTCGCTGGCGCGCCAGGCCCGGATGGAAGCGGACGATCGCGGCAGTTTCGAGGACTTCCTGCAGCACTATTACAGGGCTGAGTTGGATTCACGCCACAAAATTTGACATATCCACTGTCGCGATTTTTTCACTTCGGCGTCATGTCCTTTTAACCGGCAAACCCCTACACTACGTCACGTTGCAAAGGGAATTGGGTCGGATTCAGGGGTCCGAACATGAAAGCCAAAAAACCAACCGAGCCTGTGAGGCTTGCGGTTCGCTCGTCTGCCGCTGCGGCCAATGAAGACTACCTGCCGGATGCCGTGGCGCATCCCCGTTCCCTGCCGGTCGCGAAGCACGCCGACGGCTGGGATCCCTTCCAGGTGTGGCTGACACGCATCAAGGCCGAGCAGGATATCCGCAAGAGTACGTCCGGGCTTTGACGGCGCGGCCGGGCTGACAGGCTGCGAGGGGTGAACGACGCTCGACTGTGGACCGGCACCGACGGCGCGTCGGGCGAGCGTCTGCTGCCTGCCAGGCAACAGCTCGAGCGCACATCGCGCCGCGGCTTTCACCTGCTGCGCTTCGATGGTCCCCTGGAGGCGGAATTCCTCGCTGCCCACCGCGACGAATTGCGCAGCGGCATCCGCCTGAACATCTTTCTCGCCCTGGTCACGGTGATCGGCTTCTCCTGGCTCGACCACGCGCTGTTGTCGGTGACCGAGAGCATGCGCATCGGGCCGACGATTGCGCGCTTCGGCCTGCAGTTGCCCATCGTGCTCGCCTGCCTCGTGCTCACCTCGCCGCGGCTCTATCGCTGGTACTGGCCCGTCATCTATGTCGGCGCGCCGCTGTTTGCGCTTGGTCACGTCACCATGGTGGCGAACGCGAGCGACCTGCATGCGGCGTTGATAGCGGCCCGTATCGTGCTGGTCTCTTTCTTCTTCTACTTCATGCTCGGCCTGCCGTTTCTGATCGCGCTCGCCGTCAATCTCATTTTCATGCTGTCGTTCGCGGCGGCCGCGGCGATCGGTTACGTCCCGCCGGCCATCGCCGGCTACATCCTGTTCGTGCAGTTCTGCGCCAATCTCTTCGCAGGCGCTGGCTCCTATGCTCTGGAGCGGGCGAATCGCCTCAATTTCCTCGAACGCCGTCTGCTGCGCGAGGTGGCGACGCATGATGGTCTCACCGGACTGCAGAACCGCGGCGCGTTCGAGCTGCAGGTGCGCACGTTGTGGGATCAACTCGCGCGCGAGGGGCAGGCGGTGACCGTGCTGCTCCTCGATATCGATCACTTCAAGGCCTTTAACGATCGCTACGGTCATCAGGCCGGCGACGGTTGTCTGCGCGACGTGGCAACCGCGGTACGCAGGGCCGCGCGGCGCAGGCCGTTCGACCTCGTGGCGCGCTACGGCGGCGAGGAACTCATCGTCGTGTTGCCAGGCGCGGACGCACGCTATGGCGATGAAACCGCGCTCGCACTGGTGGAGGCCGTGCGCGATTTGAAGATTCCGCATGTCGATTCGCCGACCCGGCCCTGCGTCACCGTGAGCGTCGGCTTCGTATGCATTCGCAATGCCCGCGAATCGACATTCGAGGCCGCATTGCGCCAGGCTGACGAGGCACTCTACCGCGCCAAGGACGAAGGTCGGGACCGCCACGCCAAGGCCAGCCGCAGTCCGGCAGCGACGGCCCCGGCAGGTGTCGGCATACGCCGCGCCGCCAGCTGATCCTCAATCCCGGTAGATAGCGATTTCGGCGGCGGAGCCCGCGCGTTGCGCTGCGCGAAACATTCCTTCGCTGTTGAATTCCATCACGACGTTGCCGTCGCGGTCGACAGCGATGATGCCGCCTTCGCCGCCCATCGCCGGTAAGCGCTGCATGATCACCTGGTGCGCGGCCGCGGCGAGCGATTCGCGGGTGTAGCGCTTGCGCGCGCAGATGTCGTAGGCGACGACCGCCCGGATGAAGTACTCGCCATGACCCGTCGCCGACACGGCGCAGCCCGCGTTGTCGGCATAGGTTCCGGCGCCGATGATGGGCGAGTCGCCGACGCGGCCATAGCGCTTGTTGGTCATGCCGCCGGTCGAGGTCGCCGCCGCCAGATTGCCCTGGCTGTCGAGCGCAACGGCGCCCACGGTGCCAAGCGCGGACAGTTCATTTTCCGGTTGCAACCTGCCCTGCAGGACCCGCTCGAGCTGGGCGCGTCGCGCCGGCGTGTAGAAATAGTCGTTCGGCACCAGGGCCATGCCCTGCGTGAGCGCGAACTCCTCGGCGCCTTCGCCGATCAGCATGACATGGGGTGACTTGTCCATGACGGCGCGAGCCAGATCGATCGGGTTGCGCACATGGCGCACGCCCGCGATCGCGCCGGCGCGCAATGTCGCGCCGTCCATGATCGATGCGTCGAGCTCTACGGTGCCCTCATGCGTGAATACGGCCCCGCGGCCGGCATTGAACAGCGGGTTGTCTTCGAGTATCCGCACCGCCAGGGCTACGGCATCGAGGCTTGCGCCGCCGCTTGCGAGCAAGGCGCTGGCCTGCCCGAGGGCGCTCGCGAGGCCGTCGCGATAAGCGGCTTCGCGCTCGGCCGTCATTTGCGCGCGCGGCAGGGTTCCGGCACCGCCGTGTATTGCGATTGCATACATTGCTGGCTCTCCGCCATGTGCGCCAACGGCTGCAAACTGCACGATAAGCAACAGCAGGGCGGCAACGCGCGCAGCACTTGGACGCATGATGATCTATCCGCGGCAGCCGGGGTGGCTGCTATTCGTGGAATATTCTAAGGTGAGTTCGACGGTGCCGCCACGATGCGGCCAATGCCACCATGCCGGCGAGCACGCTCAACAGATCCACCGTCCCGCCGCCACCGCCGCCACCGCCGCCCGAATTGCTGCCGCCGCTCGGCGGTGCCACGGCCGTGATCGACACATTGACCGAAATCGAATTGTTGCCGGCATTGCTGTCGCTGTCGGCGCTCGCCGTCGCGGTCAGGACATCGTTGCCCGTGGACTGCGCCGCAAGGGTCAACTGCAAGGATTGCGACGCTCCGGGCGCGAGCGTTGCCACAGAGCAGTCGGCCGTATTGCCACCGATCGTGCAGCTCGAGCCGGCCAAGGTGGCGCCATCCAGTCTCAGCAAGGCGGGCACATTCACGTGCACAGAGACATTGTTGCTGGCGAGGCTTCCCGTGGCGGTGACGGTCAGCGTATGGGTGAAATTGTTGCCGTTGGTCTGTTGCACGCTGGTCGCGTTGCTGGTGAGCGCGACGTCGGCATTCGCCGGTGTCACGAGGCAGGCAGCCGATGCGACGACGGGCTGAATCTGGGTGAGGCTGCATGAGGAGAACTGATCGCTGCCATTCAAACGCGGCGCCATCAGGAAAGTCTGCGGCGTGCTCTCGCAGGCACTGCCGGCCTCGCCATCGTGTGGCGCGCCGAAGACATGACCGATCTCGTGTGCGGCGATGAGCGCCGCGTTGGTCGTGCTGCGCCAGCCCTCGGACAGCCCGGCCGAGAAGCTGCTGCACAGACTGCCGACATAGGCGACGCCCACGGTATCACCGTCCAGATCGCGGCCGGTGAACAGATGCGTGAGCCCGCGCGCCCGCTCGGCCGGCGTGCCGTTGCGGTAGCTGCGCACCTGGTTCAGCAACGTGTCGGATGCATTGCTGGTGAAGGGATTGTTGCCGGTATTGAAGACGGTGAGCTGGTCGAGCTCGATGGCCACGCCCACCTGCGAGGAGAAGATGCCGTCGACGATGTTCAGTCGCGCCAGCACCTGGGCGTCGAGGTCGTTGCCGAAACGGTCGAATAATTCCGGGTCGGCGAGTGCGCCAAGTCGCAACGCCTGGCTCGCCGTGGCGTTGGCCGTGAGCGGCTGCAGTTCCTGCTGCAGTGCCTGCCAGGCATCGAGACCGGTCGCAGCCGCGGCAACCGGGGTCTGGGCACCGCAATGACCGGCCATGTCGATCAGCAGCGCATCGCGCAGCCGGTAGATCGATGCGCCCGCATTGCGCGCCGCCTTTCTGAGCGCGCTGCCGTCGACCATCAGGCGATCGAGCACGCTGTCCGGTTCGACGGCATAGACATCGCTGCCGTCGAATATGAGGCCCGCGAGACCCTGCGAGGTCTCGGTCAGGCGCACCCAGGACCCTGCCATGCCCGCAACTTCGCCGCGCCAGGCGGCGGCTGAACCTGGCAGACGGCTCAAAGACGCGTTGCGTCGCAGTTCGATATCGAAGCGCCGGCCATAGGCATCGAAAATCAATTGCCGGGGCGATGACGGGGTGCCGACGATCGGCGCCACGCGCTCGGCGTAAAGGACGCGAAATTCCAGCCGGTCCGCACGCGCATGCATTGCGACGAACGCGAGGAGGAGACCAGCGAGCGCTTGCCTGCAATGTGGTGTCTGGACCATGGGGGTCTGCCAAAACCTCGAGATCGACAGTTCACCTCATTTGTCGCCCGAGTGCGAGCTGTCGTCATTGGCAGTCGCTGCAGTTGTGCGCCCGATCACAGTTGGTTAATGTCAACTGAGATGCCACCACAGCTGAGATTTGCGCCGCGCTTCCTGGCGCTCGCGGCGCTCGCCTTCACTGCCGCGTTCTTCGTCGCACCGCTGTGGCGCAATGCCGTGCTCGCGGTGGCAATCGCAGCCCTGGTGCTGGCGCCCCTGCCGCGCGATTCGCGCGGCATCGTCTTCGCCGTCATGGTAGGGCTCGCGACCGGCATCGCCTCCGTTAACTTATTTGCGGTGAGCATATTCCAGGGTCCTGTCACCCGGGAGTTCGGCTGGTCGCAGCGCTCCTATGCGCTCGTATTGACGATCGGCACCATCGTGACCGTGCTCTCGTCGGTTGCGATCGGTCATCTGTTCGACCGCCATGGCGTGCGGCGATTCGCGATCATCAGCATCGTCCTGTTTGCGCTCGCACTGATGTCGCTCTATTTCCTTACCGGCAACCTGTGGCATTTCTACGCCGTGTTCGCGCTCGTGCCGATCATCGGTGCCGGCACATCTTCGATCGCCTATTCGCGGGTGATTGCGCGCTGGTTCGACAAGCGCCGCGGCCAGGCCTTCGGCGCAGCGCTTGCCGGCATTGGCATCGGCGGCGCGGTCATTTCCTCGCTCACTCAATTCCTGATCAACGAAGTCGGCTGGCGCAGCGCTTATGTCGGCCTCGGCGCCCTGTCCCTCGTCGTGACATTGCCGATCGTGCTCTGGCTCCTGCACGATACGCCGGATGCGCGCGGACTCGCGGTTGACGGTGAAGCCGCGCCGCAAACGACGCAGGTTACCGACCCGGGCAGGGCGCTCATCGGATTCACTGCCAGCCAGACATTGCAGCAGCGCCGCTTCTGGCTGATGCTCGCGGCCTTCGTCGCGCTCGCATTCGCAATCGGCGGTGTCATGCTGCAGCTCGTGCCCATTTTGCGGGCGCGCGGCATTACGGCAAACGAAGCCGCCGCTACCCAGGGCGCACTCGGCCTGTCGCTGATCGTCGGCCGCGCATTTGCCGGCATGCTGATGGATCGGCTGTTCGCGCCGCATGTCGCCGCCGCCATCCTGCTTTGCCCGATCGTTGGAGTCGGTCTGCTCGCCTCCGGCGCGACCGGCACATCAGCCCAGCTCGGCGCGGTGCTCCTTGGGCTTGCCGCCGGTGCCGAGCTCGACGTCGTGGCCTACCTCATCACCCGCTATTTCGGTACGCGAGCCTATGCCACGATCTACGGATGGATGTACGCCGGCTGGACGCTGGGTTCGGGCACAGCGCCGTATTTCACCGCTCTGGCATTCGATCGCAGCGGCTCGCATGGCGCCATCCTGTGGCTCTATGTGGCGCTGTTTGCGATATCCGCGTTGATGATTGCACGGCTGGGTCGCTACCCAGACCTCGCGCGACCAGCGCCCCTCGCGGCCACGCATTGAGCGTTCTGCAATCGCGTTGGCCCGTTCCGTGCCAGCGCCGTAAACTAGCCGCAGGGCGGCCGCCGTGACCGTCCCGCAAGTCGGGGTCTTCGCATGAAACTGATCACCGCCATCATCAAACCGTTCAAGCTCGACGATGTACGCGCGGCGCTCGCGGAAATCGGCGTCTCCGGCATGACCGTAACCGAAGTCAAGGGATTCGGCCGACAACGCGGTCACACGGAACTGTATCGCGGCGCCGAATACGTGGTCGATTTCGTACCCAAGACCCGTATCGAAGTGGCAGTACGCGAAGACGTCGCCGAACAGGTCGTCGACGCCGTGTTGAAAGCCGCCAAGACTGGCAAGGTCGGCGACGGCAAGATCTTCATCACCGACATCGAGCGCGTGCTTCGCATCCGCACCGGCGAGACCGACGAGTCGGCATTGTGAAGACTCGCGCCGTCGTGCTTCGCGCCACCGGCGCGGCGAGCCAGCTTGCGATCGATTGCATTGATCTTCCTGCGCCACAGCGCGGCGAAGTACGGATTCGCCATACCGCCATCGGACTCAATTTCATCGATATCTATCAACGTCGCGGACTCTATCCGCTGACGCTGCCCGCCGTGCTCGGCCACGAGGCCGCAGGTGTCGTGACGCAGTTGGGTCCGGGCGTCAGGAGTTTGCGTGTCGGTGACCGCATTGCCTACGTGCATGCAACGCCGGGCGCCTACTGCGATGAGCGTGTGCTACCGGCAAGCCAGGTGCTGCGTTTACCGCGTGCCGTTCGCGATCGCGACGCTGCTGCGATCATGCTGAAGGGACTCACGGCCTGGGTCCTGTTGCGCCGGCTGATTCGCCTCGAGCGCGGCGACTTCGTGCTCGTGCACGCGGCGGCAGGCGGCGTCGGGAGCCTCCTGTGTCAATGGGCACGCCACCTGGGTGCCCGGGTCATCGGCCTCGTCGGCGATGAGGGCAAGGTGGCCGCCGCAAGGCGCAATGGCTGCCGGCACGTGTTGCTGAGCCGCGATCAGGACTGGCCCGCGGCACTGCGCCAACTGACCGGTGGCCAGGGCGCGCGCGTCGTATACGACTCCGTCGGCAAGGATACTTTCATGGCATCGCTCGATTGCCTCGCGCCCCTTGGTCTGATGGTGAGCTATGGCAATGCTTCGGGACCGCCTCCCGCCATCTCGCCCCTCGAACTGATGCGCCGCGGTTCGATCATGCTGGCGCGGCCGTCGTTGTTTCACTTCATTGCGAAACCCACGGACCTCGCGCGCGGGGCACGCGAACTTTTCGCGCTGCTCGGCCGTCGCGAGCTGCGGGTGCGCGTCGGCCATCGCTACCCGCTGGCGCAGGTGACGCAAGCCCACGAGGATCTCGAGTCCCGTCGCACCACGGGTGCAAGCCTGCTCCTGCCCTAGGGGAGCTCCGCCGAGGTGGCGCGGGCGCGACCGCTCCCGGGGCGCAGGCCGACGCGACGCAGGGAGGTCGCGGTTCGTCCCTCGAACAGCCGGATATTGCGCGCGAGCGTTGAGCGACCGTCGAATCCCGCGCGCCGGGCGATCTCCGCGACCGAGAGGCTGGTCGTTGCGAGCATGCGCTTCGCCGCAAGCGCGCGCTTGCGGCGAAGGAACTCGTACGGCGTCTCGCCGTGCACCTGCCGGAAGAAGCGCGCAAAGTAATCGCGCGACAATTGCGCCTCGGCAGCGATAGTCGCGAGACTCAGCGATTCCTCGTAGCAACCGAGTATGTGATCGGTGGCGCGCTGGATCCGCCGCAACAGTTCATCGCCATTGCGAAGGCGCGTGAGGGGCAATGACCGCAGTGTCGCGCGCCGCGCCGCGACTTCGCGCGCCAATCGCTCGAACAGGAAATCGATCTGCTCGCCGTACCATTCGCCGGCACCGCTGCCGCTGCGCAGTTCACGCAGCAGGTAGCCCGCAATATGCGCGCTGGCACCCATGCGCAGGTGCAGTCCGCAGCAGGGTTCGAAACGCGCCGAATCAACCGGGTGCGCGACGACCAAGCAGCTGCTGCGCGCATTGCCGCGCGGGCTCCGCAGTGCCACCAGCCGAGGCGCCGCGCAGAGGGCGTAGCAGTCCTCGTCGAGACGCAGCACGCGATCGCCGAGACATACGAGTAGTGGTCCCCGCGTGGCCTCGATGTAAAGGGTACCGTTGCGTGGCAGGGCGCCGTGGCCGCCGCCGGCGGTGAGCAGCCACTCGCCGATGCGCAATAGTTGCGGCGCGGAATCTTCGGCGGCCCTGTGCAAGATCGGGGCTAGGCTTTCCATCGGCGCAAGTTATGCGCCCGCACTGGCATTGGCGCCACGATCGGTGGACCAAAGTCGCTCATGCGTGACCAACCGGCCCGGAATCGTGACGGATCGCCCGCCGCAGTGGCTACAGGACGACGACTTGCCGCAACATCTGGCCGCTTGCCAAGCGGTCGAACGCGCCGTTCAGGTCTTCGAGGCCGAGGGTTTCGCCCATCAGCGCATCGACGGGCAGGCGGCCTTGCCGGAACCAATCGACGTAGCGCGGCACATCGCGCGCAGGATCGCAGCTGCCGAGATAGCTGCCTTTCAAGGTGCGTTCCTCGGCGACCAGTGTCAGCGGCGACAGCGACAATCGGGCGTCGGGATGGTTGAGGCCGGCGGTTACCGTGGTGCCGCCGCGCCGCGTCGCACGCCACGCAAAATCCAGCGCCGCTACGGCGCCGGCCATCTCGAAGGCGAAATCCACACCGCCATCGGTCAGTTGCCGCAGCTGCTCGAGGGCCTCGCTCGCGCTGACATCGATGGTGGCCGTGGCGCCGAGCTTGCGCGCCAGATCGAGCTTGGGTCCCGCAAAATCGACCGCCAGCAGTTGGCGCGGATTGCGCAGGCGTGCGCCGAGCAATGCGGCGAGCCCGACGCCGCCCAGGCCGATGACGGCGACGCGCGCGCCCTCGGGCAATGCGGCGGTATTGATGACCGCACCGACTCCGGTGATGACGGCGCACCCGAACAGGGCGGCCTGTTCGAGTGGCAGATCCTTGTCGATGCGCACCAGTGACTCGCGCGCCAGAACGGCGTGGCTCGCGAAGGCGGAGACACCGAGATGATGATTGACGGGCTTGCCTGCTGCGTGCAGCCGCCTGTCACCGTGCAACAGCGTGCCCGCACTGTTGCTCGCGAACGCCGGCTCGCACAGCGCCGGACGGCCCGTGACACAGGGCGCACAGCTGCGACAGCTGGGGACGAAGACAGCCACCACGTGATCACCGACCGCCAGATCGTCGACACCCTGGCCGATTTCCAGGACCACGCCGGCCGCCTCATGACCGAGCAGCATCGGCACGGGCCGCGGGCGATTGCCGTCGATCACCGACAGGTCGGAATGACAAAGGCCCGCTGCGTGGAGGCGCACCAGCACTTCGTTGCGTCCTGGCGGATCGAGCTCGAGCTCGCCGATCTCAAGAGGTCGCGAGCGGGCATAGGGCTTTTCTGCGCCAATCGTGGTTAGAATGGCTCCGCGTATTTTCATGGCGCACACACTCGCAAATGTCAGATGATGAACTGAAGCCGGCCCAGCGTGCGGAATTTCCCGTCTTTCGCAGCCTGTCCAGCCGCTGGATGGACAATGACCATTACGGCCACATCAACAACGTCATCTACTACTCGTATTTCGACACCGCGGTCAATGGCTGGTTGATGGCGCAGTGCGCCCGCGACATACGCGAGCTGCCTGCAATCGGTTTGGTGGTGGAGACACGCTGCCGATATTTCGCACCGCTGTCGTTCCCGGATGCGATCGAAGTCGGTATCGCGCTCGAGCGTATCGGGCGCAGCAGCATCATTTATCGGCTAGGCGTATTTCGCGCTGGGGAAGCGGCCGCCGTCGCGGTCGGCCGCTTCGTACACGTGTACGTCGACCGCGCCAGCCGCGCGGCCACTGAAATCCCGCGCGAGATCCGTGCAGCGCTCAGCGCGCTGCAGGGATGACTTCGATCGGCGAGGTCAGCTCGACCGTAAGCACGGTGCCCGGCTCCAGGGTCACGTCGCCGCCGGTCTTCTTGGCGATGAGCGCGCCGGCCGCACCGCCCAGGATGCCGCCGATCACCTTGCCCTTGTCATCGTCGATCTGGTGACCGACAACGGCTCCGACCAGCACGCCGCCTGCGATCTTGGCGGCATCGCGGCCGGTTTCGCTCTTGCCCTGCTGGACCAGGCGGCCGTTCAGGGCGATGGTCTTGCCGTCGGTCAGCACCAGTTTGTCGAAGCTGATGCCGAGCGTTGGCACGCCACCGATCTTCTTGCTGCCGGACACCACTTCCGTCACCGAGCCCTGCACGATTTCGCCGGCGCGCAGTGCGGTCTTGCCGTCGACCAGTACGTCGCTCGCAAGCTTGCCCTCGATGCGATCGCCCACCGTGGAGGTCTTGGTCGACACGGCAGCCGTGACTTCAATGGGCAGCTGCGTCCCGACGGCGACGGTCACTGGTGCGGGCGGGGGCGGTGGAGCCGCCGGTGCACGTGGAGCCGCCGGCGCGGTTGCCGGCCGGGGCGCCTTGGCGACCGGCTTCGGCTTGTTGGCGGCTGCCTGTTGCGCGGCCAGTGCGGCTTCGCGTTCGGCCAGTTCGGCCTCCCGCGCAGCGATCTCGCTCTCGCGCGCTTCGAGTTCGGCGGACGCCTGGTCCTCCATGGGCGGTGTCGTTTCCGCTGGCGCCGGCGCCTCCGCAGGCGCTTCGGTGGGTACATCGGCTGCCGGGGCCGCAGAGTCCCTGGGGGACGGGCTGTTGTTGCCGCAGGCGGCGAGCAACAGGATGAAAGGTGCAATCAGCATTGGGCGGTTCATGCCCGATGAGCATACGGAGCGCATATGAACGTCCTCTTAACGCGCAACAAGCGACAGCGCGGCGCGATCCTAGCATGTGCCGGTGGCACAATCCGGGAACCGGCTCGAGGGCCTTATTGACATACTACTTAAACAATTATAGAGGCAAGTCTATTATTGTATCAATAGTAAATCAATCACCCCGGCTGGCGGCGCACGGCGCGCATCGGCCGGAGTTGGCGGGAGATCCCCAGCGCACCGCTGCGGGCGATTTCCAGGATTTCCGTCGGCCCCTTGGCGAGGTGCCGAACGAACTCGTTGACCTCCGCTTCGCTCGCCGTCAGTTCGACGATGAAGCCCTCGGGAGCCGGGTCGAGGACCCGTCCACCGGCGCGGACCACGAAGCCGCGGACAGCGTCGCTCGCCATCGGGTCCAGCCTGAGGCGCAGCAGGACCAGCTCCCGCTCCAGGTGATCGCCCTCGGTCATGTCGTTGACGGCAACCACGTCGACCAGCTTCATTAGCTGCGCGACGATCTGGCGGATGACCGCGTCGGGGCCGGTGGTCACCAGCGTAATGCGTGAGACAGTCGGATCGTTGGTCGGTGCGACAGACAATGATTCGATGTTGTAGCCGCGGGTCGAGAACAGCCCCGTCACCCGGCTGAGCGCGCCGGACTCGTTTTGCAGAACAATGCCGATGATATGCCGCATGGTGCCCAATCAGTTGCCATCGCGGCCAGCATAAACCATTGCCGCGGCGCTTCCGAGCGGCCCGCTTTGGCGCACAGGCAGCGAACTGCTAGGCTCTCCATTCCCGGCAATTGCCGGCAATCCGCCATCCTGTCGAGACCATGAACAAACCGTCCACTGCCGTAGAGAGCAGCAAACATCCGCAGGCCGGAGCGGCGATGAGCGGTGCCGAAATCATCGTGCAGGTCCTTGCGGACGAGGGCGTCGACACCGTTTTCGGCTACAGCGGCGGCGCGATCCTGCCTACCTATGACGCCGTCTTTCGTCACAACGCGGTGCCGCCGGGCGCACAGCCGCGCCCGCCCATGCGCATGATCGTGCCCGCCAACGAGCAGGGCGCGGCGTTCATGGCGGCGGGCTATGCGCGCGCCAGCGGGCGTGTGGGTGTCTGCCTCGTCACCTCCGGACCGGGCGCGACCAACACCGTCACGCCGGTACGCGATTGCATGGCCGATTCCATCCCCATCGTGGTGATCTGCGGCCAGGTGCCGACCGCTGCCATCGGCAGTGACGCGTTCCAGGAGGCACCCGTTGCGGCGCTGATGGGCGCCATCGCCAAGCATGTCTTCCTGGTCACCGATCCGGCGCGCCTCGAAGCGACCTTGCGCAGCGCGTTTGAGGTTGCGCGAACCGGCCGCCCCGGCCCCGTCGTGGTCGACATACCCAAGGACGTGCAGAACTGGCGCGGGATTTTCGCAGGCGGCGGGCAACTGCCCCTGCCGGGCTATCGGGCGCGCCTGCGTGAACTTGACCAGAACCACCTGACCGACAGCGCCGCACGCCAGCTCCTCGCCATGCTGCAGGAGTCCAGGCGGCCGCTCGTCTACGCGGGCGGTGGCGTCATCCAGGCCGGTGCCTGCGAGACCCTGCGCGAATTCGTCACCAGCTTCGATCTGCCGGTGGTAACCACATTGATGGGCATTGGTGCCATCGACACGACCCATCCTTTGTCGATGCGCATGCTCGGCATGCATGGCGCGGCCTTTGCCAATTACGCTGTCGAGGACTGCGACTTTCTGATCGCCATCGGCGCGCGCTTCGACGATCGGGTGGCCGGTGCACCCGCCCGCTTTGCACCGAATGCGCGGCGAATCGCTCATCTTGATATCGATCGGGCGGAAATCAACAAGGTCAAGGCAGTCGACTGGGCGCATGTCGGCGATCTCGCCCAGGCGCTCGGCATGCTGACCGCGAAAGGTCGCGAACTCGGCACACCGCGCAGCGATCCGGAATGGCTTGCGCATCTGGCGCAGTTGCGTCGTGACCATGCGATGAACTACGACCGCGACAGCACTTTGATCCAGCCCTATTACGTCATCGAGGAGATCAACCGGCTGACGGGCGGTGCGGCGATCATCACGACCGGCGTCGGCCAGCACCAGATGTGGGCCGCGCAATACTGCGATTTTCGCGGTCCGCGCCAGTGGTTGACCTCAGGCAGCATGGGCACCATGGGCTTCGGTCTGCCGGCGGCGATCGGCGCGCAATTCGCGGTGCCGGGCGGACTCGTCATCGATATCGATGGCGACGCGAGCGTGCGCATGAATCTCGGCGAGCTTGAAACCGTGACCACCTACGACCTTCCCATCAAGGTGCTGGTGCTGAACAATTTCGGCGACGGCATGGTGCGGCAGTGGCAAAAGCTCTATTTCGAAGGTCGCATGTCGGCCAGCGACAAATCGCTACACAAGAAGGATTTCGTTCGCGCGGCGGAGGCCGATGGTTTCGCTTTCGCGCGCCGCCTGGATCGCAAGGCAGACGTGCCGGCAACGATCGCCGAATTCGTCAACTTCCCGGGACCCGCCTTCCTCGAAGTGCTCATCGATCCCGATGCCGGCGTCTATCCGATGGTCGGGCCGGGTCAGAGCTACGACGAGATGGTCACCGGCGAGCACATCCGCTCGCGCACCGCCGTCGATATCAAGGCGCCCGGTCCGTCGGAGATGTTCTGAGTGAAATACCTGCACACGATGGTCCGGGTTCGCGACCTTGATGCCTCGTTGCGTTTCTATTGCACCGCTCTCGGACTCATCGAGCATTCGCGCCGTGATGTGTCGCAGGGACGATTCACGCTGGTGTTCCTGTGCGCGCCGGGCGATGAGCAGGCGCAAATCGAACTCACCTACAACTGGGACGACGAGGTCTATGGCGGTGGCCGCAATTTCGGACACGTCGCCTATGCAGTTGACGACATCTATGCGCACTGCCAGCGCCTCGCCGACCATGGTGTGAAGATCCTTCGGCCGCCGCGCGATGGCCGCATGGCTTTCGTTCGCTCCCCCGACGGCATTTCGATCGAACTGCTGCAGCGCGGCGAGGCATTGCCGAAAGCCGAGCCCTGGGCCTCCATGCCGAACGTCGGCGAGTGGTAGCGCCACCAGGGAATCCGTGATGCAGCCTGCGGTTTGTGCAGGTTTGTCCTCCTTTGGCGGTGTGGACATTGACCTTAATCACGTTTGTCCAGGCGCAACTGGTTGATGATTAAGCGGTAAATCGGGGAGCGGTTTATGTCAAACCGCGCCATGAATTGCTGCAAGCGGGGCCTATGGGCGAGGGCGAGCACTCGGAGAAGAATCTGACCGCGATCGGCCGTGAAGCCATCGCTGCGCTGCCGGATGTGCGCATCTATTCGTTGTCGCTGCATGATGACCAGGGCGACATCCTGTGGTTGAGCGAAGGCGCGATGGGGCCCGATGAGCACAGCGCAGTGCGCGCGGCCATGGAAGCATTCGCCGGTCAGAACGCGCCGGCCATGGTCGATTACGACCTCGGCGATGGTCGCTGCGCCGCGCTGGTGCGCGTCGCGGACAAGGCTGACGATTCCCTGGTTGGCCTCGTCATGTTCATCGTCGATACGCGCAATGTGCCGCGCATCGGTTCCACGGACAGGATCGCCCCGGAGCTCAAGGCGAGCGTGCGCAGTTTCGCGGGCGAGCTCGGCGTGCGTGCCACGCAGACGATGAAGATACCGGCCTTCGTCCTGCCCGAGAAAGAGAAAGCCAAGGCCGGCGCGCCAAGACCCGCGGGTCCGCCGGTGACACCGGCGCTCGATCGTTACTATGCCGCGTTGATGAAGGTGCCGTTTGCGCTGTACCTGCAGCGTTTGTTGCCGCTCACGGCAGGCAGTCGCATCCGCCGCTACGAAGTGCTGCTGCGCTCGAAATCGGAGCTCGCGCCCGATGTCGCGCCGCATGCGATGCTGCGCTCGGCGGTCGAAAAGGGCCTCGGCACGGTGATCGACCGGCGCGTGGTCGTCGATCTGATCACCTGGCTGCGTAACCACCCCGCATCGTGGCAGCAGCCGCTGCTCCTGTCTGTCAATCTGACGTCGACCGCGATCGCCGATGACAATTTCCTGCGCTTCGTGGCGATGTGCCTTGAGAAGTCGAAGTTGCCGAAAGGCATGCTCGCCTTCGAAATCGCGAGCGAGCAGGCGTACAAGCATCCGGAGCGCGTTGCGCATGTCGCGCGCACGCTGTCCGCCGCTGGCTGCCCCATCGTGATCGATGATTTCGAGATCCACGAAGGCAGTGACATCGTGCTCAATCTGCGCGGCGCGCGCATGATCAAGTTGAGCGCGAACCTCACCAGCCCCGAGTTTCGCAAGAGCAAGGCACAGCAGGCGATCATCGCCGGCATTGCCCAGATGGCGCGCGTCACCGGCATGCACACGGTGGCCAAGCGCGTGGAATCGCGCGAGGACCGCACCTGGCTCAAGGCGCTCGGCATCGACTTCGTGCAGGGCAATGCCTTCGGTACGCCGATTCCGCTCGAACAGCTGGCCGCCCCGGCTGCGCCGACGGCCCAGCAGGGCTGATTCCCCCCGCAACCAAAGCGCAATCACCGGCGCAGATTCCGCCGGCTGGTAACGCTGGCTTGGGGTAAGCTGCCAAGCGACCTGCCGCACCCAGAACAATGGCAGGCGCAGGGGGCATCGAAAGGTGACGGGCAGCACTCGCTGGCGCATGCATCTCGGATGGGCGATAGGCACGCTCGGCGCTTCGCTCGTGCTCAATTCGTTCTCCTTCCTTGCGCTCTATTACCTGACGACCGTCGTGGGCATGGCGGCGGCGCTCGCCGGCACGGTCATCCTGCTCGGCAAGATCTGGGATGTCATATTCAACCCGCTGATGGGCGTGATCAGCGACCGGATCCGCACGCCCATGGGTCGGCGGCGGCCTTATCTCCTGCTCGGCGCACTCGTATCCGGCGTTGCCGTGGCATTGTTGTTCACACTGGGCGTCGCACCGTGGCGCGACTCGATCGCCGCGACCGCACTGATCATTCTCCTGATAGGCACGGGCTACACGATCTTCAACGTGCCGTACATGGCCATGCCGGCCGAGATGGTCGATAACTACAACGAGCGCTCGGCCATGATGTCCTGGCGGGTCTTTTTCATCGGCATCGGCACGCTCGCCGGCGGCGCGGCGGGCAAGAAGCTGGTCGAGATGTTCGGCGGCGGCGAGCAGGGATTCGCAACGCTCGGCGTCCTGCTCGGTTGTGCAGTAGCCTTCTTCATGGGGCTCACCTTCTTTGCTACGCGCAAGGCGAGTTTTACCGAGCGCGGTGCGCTACGCATTGGTTTCGTGGAGCAGCTGCGCATGCTGGCCGGGAACAGGCCGTTCATGGCGCTGCTCGGTGTGAAGCTGACGCAATTGTTTGGCCTTGCGACCAATACCGCGGTCGCCCTGTTCATCATCCAGTTCGTGATGCATCGACCGAATGTCGGCACCTGGCTGCTGTACTACGGCCTCGCCTCGACCGCCGTGCAGATCATCAGTATTCCGTTCTGGCTGCGCACATCGGTGCGCTTTGAAAAGCGCAACACCTACCTCGTGGCGACGGTGATATTCGCACTTGCCTCACTGTCCTGGCTGCTGGCATCGCCCGCCGAACCGCTGTGGTTTTTCCTGCTGCGCGCAGTCGTCAAGGGCTTCAGCGCCGCGGGTCTCCTGTTGATGGGGCAGTCGATGTTGCCGGATACGATCGAGTTCGATTTCAGGCGCACCGGACTGCGCCGCGAAGGCGTGTTCTCGGGTCTCTACAGCATCGTCGAGAAATTTGCTTTCGCGATCGCACCGGCGATCCTGGGTTGGGTCCTTTCCTACTACGGTTTCGTATCCAAGGCGCCGCAACAGTCGGCGCTGGCTGTCGACGGCATACGATATGCGGCCGCCCTGTTGCCCGCGTTGTACTTCGGGCTCAGCATTCCGTTCCTGCTGAGCTACGGACTCGATGAGTCGAAGCTGAAGGGCACCGGGGCGGGGCGCGCATGAGGACGGAGGCCCTCAGAGCCTGATCACCACCTTGCCGGTGTTGCGGCCCGCGAGCAGGTATTCGACCGCATCGGCGACACTATCGAGGCCCGTAAAGCCGCTCTGGTCGACCCACGCCTTGAGCTTGCCGGCGTAGTACAGCTCGAGTATCCGCGCCACGCCCCAGTCGAAGTGCTCGGGAAATGCCGGATTCTGAAAACCGCGTACCGAAGCGGATTTCCAATAGAGCTTGCGATAGACACGCGGTTGGGGAACGTTCTCAAGCGGTTGGTCGAAATCGCTGGTATGGCCGCTGATCACCAGTCGCCCGCGCATCGCGAGATTGTCGAGCAATGCATCGAAGGTCGGGCCGCCGACCGAATCATAGGCAAGGTTGATGCCCCGCGGGTATTCGCGTTGCAGGACCTGCTGCAGATCCTCCTTGGCAAGATCCACCACCCGGTCGGCGCCGAGGGTCTCGAGCATCGCGACCTTGCGGCTGCTTCCCGTCAGGGCGATGACGTGGTTGCCGGCGAGTTTCGCCAGTTGCACGACGATGTGGCCGAGACCGCCGGCTGCGGCCGAGACAGCAACGGTTTCGCCGCTCGCGAGTTCGCCTATCTTCTCGAGACCGACCAGTGCGGAAACGCCGGTTGGTATCAGGGTGAGAATTTCCGCGCTGGCCTCGCGCACTGGAATAACGCGCGCCGCAGGCGCAAGCTGGTATTCGCGATAGCCGCTGCCGAGGCGGCTCGTTGCGACCGCCATGCCGGGCACGAGCCCGGATACGCCGGGGCCCGTGGCGACGATTTCTCCAATGGCTTCGATGCCCATGTCAAACGGCGGCACCACGTCGACATAGCGAATGGCATTGCGACAGAGGTTCTTGTCGAACACCGCATTGCAGCCGGCAAAGCGGTTGCGGATCAACACCTCATCGCCCTGCGGTTGGCGCAGTCGTTCGCTCGTGATGACCGTGCTGCTACGGAAGTCCCCGGTCAGTTCGCGTATGACGATCTTTCGAAATTCTGCGACCATGTACTATCGTTTGCTATCGACATGGGAGTGACAAGCGGTGGCAACTGTACTCGTTACCGGAGCGGCGCGGGGGCTTGGCCTTGAATTCGTGCGACAGTATGCCGCTGACGGCTGGCAGGTGCACGCCTGTGCACGCGATCCGGCGGCGACTGCGCTCGGTGAACTCTCGCGCGAGCGACCCGGCCTGATTCGCACACATGCCCTCGACCTCACGCAGGCGAACGATATCCGCCGGCTTGCCGGGGAGCTGGCCGACGCCGCCATCGACGTCCTGATCAATTGCGCCGGTACCATGGGCCGAAAGGGATTCGATGGCGGCGGCATGACCGCCGGCGCATTCGGCAAGAGCGACTACGAAGAGTGGCAGGACATATTTCAGCTCAATGTCTTTGCGCCCATGCAGATGGCCGAGGCATTCGTCGGCCAGGTGGCGCGCAGCGAGCAGAAGAAGATCATCACCCTGACCAGCATACTCGGCAGCATCGCGCGCAACAGTCTCGGTGGTCTCTATGCGTATCGCGCGAGCAAGGCCGCAGTCAACGCCATCATGCATTCCATGGCGATCGACCTCGGCAGACGGCATGGCATCATCGCCATCCCATTGCACCCAGGATGGGTGCGCACCGACATGGGTGGCCAACGCGCCGACATCGATGCGCCACAGAGCGTCGCGGGGATGCGCCGCGTCATCGCCGGACTCGATCGGGACCGGTCGGGTCGCTGCTGGATGTATGATGGCAGCGAGCTACCCTGGTAGCGGCGTAACTGGCCGATACCCGGCAACGCCGCCGAGCAGCCAACGCGCGCCGCGCGCGCGTACCAGGCGTTCGAACTGCGGCTCGAAGTGCATACCGCCGACTGCAATGTTGCCGACAGCAGTGCGCGTAACAGGATAGAGAGCCTCCGCGCCATACATCGCCACATAGGCGGCGCGCCGGTTGTGCATCGTACTGACATTCATATTGAATGAGTCTAGCGCGCTGCCACATTGATCGCGCAGGCTCCGGCGCATCCAGTGGCGGCCCGCGATCTCTCCGTTCGCATCGAGTATCGTCGTGATGTGCAGCAATTCACCCGGCCAATCGGCATCGCGCGCCAGCGCGCCGAAAACGACATGGCAGTCGTGGTCCCTCGCGGCTCTACCCAGCACAAGGGACTCTTCACCGGGCACTTCGATCGCAAGCCGTTGCAAATCGTCGCGGCGCCAGTCGTAACGGTGACCGGTCAGCGGCAAGTCGCCGAATATCAGCAGCTCGCAACGCGGTCGCGACGCCTGCCGCGCCGCGATCAGGCGGTACATGCGGCCAAGATTCGCCGCCCGCTCCGATTCGGCGCAGAGTGCATTGACGGTCGGCAGCCGCTGGCGCAGGAGGCCGATGCGGGTGCGTGCCGGCCTGTCTTCGCCAGTTGCGAGCCCCGGGATGACGAACGCCAGCGCCCCTGCGCTGCCTAGAAAGCGACGTCGATCCATTGGCGCTGTGCCTCCCGAATGATCAGCCGAAAGTCGCGCGAATACGATTCACATTGCGTGGCGGTCAGCTGCCAGGCGCGCTGGTGCCTTCGCGCGCAGCGCGCGCGGCATCGCGCAATCGTATGGCCTCGAGGCTACGCGCGAGGCCGCGCTTCGCGTCGGCGAGCCCCGGGTCATGCTCGAGCGAGAGTTGAAACTGTTCGGCGGCGCGTTCCAGGTCGCCACGGCCGAGGCTGACATAACCATTGGCCATCGCCTGCGCCGCGGGGCTGTCGCCCAGTTGGGCGCGAATGTCGGTAATGGCACCACGTGCCCTGCTGTGTCGCGGATCGATCGCGAGTGCATGCGCGTAGCCCTGCAGCGCCCGCGCAAATTCTCCACGCTGCGTTGCGCCATCGGCATCGGCGAGCAGCGGAAGTATGCCCGGCAGACGCCGCGCCCGCTCGAACCCGATGCGCGCGCGCATGTTGTTCGGTTCTATGAGTTGCGCGACGGCGAATGCCGCCTGTGCCGCTGCCACCTTGCCATCGATCAGAAACCGCTCACCGCGCTGCAATCGATCTTGCAGTATTGCGCCAGCGCCGGTATCGATCTCACGCAAGGTGCCGGCTGCCTGCGCAAAGCGCTCCGCCGCGAGGCGACTGTCGGTCGGCAACGCTGCTGCTGCCTGCTCGCCGAGTTCGATGGCGCGCTGGAACTGCTGCGGTGCCCAACGTTGCGCCGATCGCGCGCCAAGTTGCGAGCGCAGTGTCAGATAGTCTCGCCTCGGTGTCTGTACATCCGCAGGCCGCGCGACGGCTGGCGTCGCCGCGGGGACGGTCGGCGCGGCGCGAGCGCTCGCGTTCGCTGCGGGTCGCCGTAACGACAATGCTGCCACGACCAGCATGGCAATCATCACCGTCGCGATGAGCGCGACGCCCAGGACGCGCTGGCGCGCTGGTCGGGCGTACACGGGCTCCAACACGGTAACCTGAGTCGGTAGCACATCGGGCCGCTCCGGTGCGGCGATTGTCGGTCGCGGAGTCGGCACCACAGGCGCTTCGATCACGGGCAATGGTTCAGCGGCGGGCGCCGATACCTGCGGCTGCGGTGTCGCTGGTTTTGCAGCAGCGGGCGACTTCGCCTGCGTTTGTGTGGCCGCGGTCGGCGTTGCAGCTGGCCTTGCGGGCGTACGCAGCTTCGGCGCGCCACGTTGGGCGATGGGGGTATCGAGCGGCAGCAGCGGCGTGCCCGCCGCCGGTACCGCTCGAACCAGCCGCGGCTTGTTGGCGGTAACCTGGAAGGGGATCGTATCTTCCAGACACAGCCGCAGCTCCTCGAGTACGGCTTCAATTGTCTTGAACTCCGAGGGTATAGGCGTTTTACCCAAGCGGGTCAACAGCAGGCGCAGACGCTTCGGCAGTGCACCGTGCTGTTCCTGTTCGAGACGCTTCAAGGCGCTCGCGCCGAACCAGCGCAAATCATCATGGAGTGAAGGCATGTCGGCGTGAATTCTGACCGACCCCTGGATTTGCTCATCGAGCATTGCACTCGTCGGATCGCTCACCGCGTGCTCGATCCAGCGTGCACCCGGCGAGACACCGCGGCGATGGTATCGGCGCAGCCGCTCGCCCGCCTGCAGCAAGTCCGCCACGACGGGAAGGTAACCGACGTCGCTCGCTGTCCTGCTGCTGCGACTCCGCCCGTTGTCCTGATCCGTGAGTTGCGCCATGTGTCTCAGTCCGTCCAGATGGACCAGATATGCTGCCGCTCGGCGTCATAGGCCGTCAGCGTCTTTCGGTAGGTGGCAGGGTCGAACAGCGCGGCAACGGTCAGTCGCGCGAGATCCGCGCGCGTGATGTAGCTGAACGCCTGCGGGTCCTCGATCAATACCGCGCTGCGACCCGCGGGCCCGTTGCCAAGTCCGCCCGGGCGGATGATGGTGTAATCGAGACTGGTCGTGCGCAGATGATCCTCTGCCTTGGTCTTGAGCTCGATGACTTCCTTGAGGAAGTAGCGCGCAAGCGTGGGTTCGCTGCCGGCCGAGTCTCCGGCACCGATCACGGTGATCAGCACCATGCGCTTGATGCCTGCGGCAGCGACGGCGTCGATGATATTGCGATTGCCGAGATAATCAGGCCGATTGGCTTTGTCGCCCCTGGAGGTGCCAACGGTCGAAATGGCAGCGTCGAAATGCTGGCCACTGAGCGCGAGGTCGATGGTGCGTCTCTCCAGCGCATCCGCAACCACCGTGCGCACACCCAGCTTTTCGAGCTCGTCCGTTTCCGAGCTTGCGCGCACAGCAACCGTCACGCGATGACCGTCCGCGCGCAGGCGCTTCGCGATCTCGAGGCCCGTGCCTCGCGTACCACCAAACAATACGATGTTCTTCGACGTTCCTGTCGCTGCGTCCGGCTGCGCACTGGCAGCACGGTCAGCACACAGCACGACCGCGCCCGCGCAAATGAGCGCGAACCACGCTGTTCTTATCATGTGCCGGTGTCCCCTGACGGCGTACGGCTATTGTGCCCGAAGATAATGACAGATTGCCGCGCTATGGAACATAACCGTCCACGCCGCCCATCTGCCGGCTAGCCGGATGCGTCGCGCAAGGCGCGCCAGCGTTCGAGCAAATCGCGCTCGCGGTCGGCACCGAGGCCGGCCTTGAGTGAACTCCGTTCAGTTTCAGGCCGGGTCAGATGCCAGGCAAGCGTATCGTCGACGGTGCGTTCCAGCGTGCCGATTTTGAGTCCCGCGGCATGGGCGCGACCGGTCGGGGTGCTGGCAAATGCGGCCGTGTCACCGCTTGCGGGCAACCACACCGGCATGTCGCTCCAAGGCGCAATCTCGAGCTTGGCAAGATTCGCCGCATCGATCCATGTCGCCCTGGCGCTGGCGCCGCGCGCCGCGGCCGCCCTGGTTGATGCATCGATCAGCTGACCCATGCGAAACTGCTGCGGCGCCGACAGCGCGTTGAAGGTTCCCGACGTACCTGTCTCGAGCAGGTGGATGCAGAACGCCGCCAGGTCGCGTGCATCGATGATTTGAATTGCATCATCGGACGACCCCGGGGCGATGAATTCGCCCCCGCGCAGCGCGCGCGCGGGCCAGTAGGTGAAGCGATCGGTATTGTCCCCGGGACCCACGATCAGCCCCGGTCGCACCACGGTTGCGCGACTTTGGAAGATCGAGCGTACGCGCGCCTCGCACAGCGCCTTCAGCGGCCCGTAGGTCTCGCCGTTGACGGTTTCGACGGTTTCGTCTTCGAGTTTCGCAACCGCGGAGTCTTCATCACGGGGCTGGCTGAAATCGGGATAGACAGAAACCGAGGAGATGAACAAGTACCGCGCAGCGCGCGATTGCAACAGCTGCGCCGAAAGTTCGACATGGCGAGGTATATATCCGGAGTTGTCGATGACGGCGTCCCACTCGCCCGATTCGAGCGCTTCGAGCTCGCCATTGCGATCGCCGGTGAGCCGGGGTATTTGCGGAAGCAGGCCGGGATTGGTTCTGCCGCGATTGAAAAAAGTAATGCGATGCCCGCGCGCAAGTGCGGCTTCGGCCATATGCACGCCGATGAATCGGGTGCCGCCCAGGATCAGGATGGACAGCGGCTTCGCGTTGACCGCGCGGGCTGGCCGAACCAACGACATCGTGCCGAGCGCGAGCGCTCCGGCCATGAAATGCCTGCGTTTCATTTCGTCCTCACTACTCGTCGGGCGGAGCGTACTTGGCCAGCCAGTCGCGCACCGTCTGGTACCAGAAGAGTGAATTCTGCGGCTTCAGTACCCAGTGGTTCTCATCCGGAAAATACACGAGCTTCGATGGCACGCCGCGCTTTTGCAACGTATTGAACAGCTCGATACCGTGATTGACCGGTACTCGCGCATCCTGCTGGCCATGGATGACGAGCGTCGGAGTAGCGAAATTCGCGGCGGCACTGTGCGGCGAGTAGCGCGCGAATTCCTCGGGGCGTTCCCAGGACTCGAAGAAGCGATCCTTTCCGGCGCCGTAATCCGCTGCGATCTGCGTAAAGCTGTTGTACACCGCGGCATGCGCGATCAGTGCCTTGAAGGGATGCTTGCGGCCAAGCAGGGTCGCCGCCAGGAAGCCGCCGTAGGAGCCGCCTCCCGCCACCATGCGCGATGCATCGACATAGGGTTGCGCCGCGAGCCACTCGGCTGCCTTGATCGTATCCTCGTAGGGCAGGGTGATGCGATCGGGATTGATCGAGTCGGCGAAGGCCTGTCCGAATCCGCTCGAACCATGGAAATTGTGCCAGGTGACGATATATCCCCAGCTCGCGAAGACCTGTGCGTTCCAGCGAAACTGCGTGGCGTCGGTGATGGCGTTGTGTGGGCCGCCGTGGAGCAACATGTAGACCGGGTACCGTTTGGCGGCATCGAAGCCGGGCGGGTAGATGACCCACATCTGGATCGGCTCGCCGCGCGCGCCGCTGTATGTGACGCTGTCGACCTTGCCAAAGTCGGTTGCCGCCAGAGCCGCATCGTTGAAGTGCGAAAGCGGCCGCGCTTCGCCACTTTGCAGATTGAGCGATACCAACGTCGGTGGTTCGGTGAAACTCTGGCGCAGCGCGATTGCGGTGCGCCTGGCGCCGAGCGCAAGATTCGAGTAGCTGTCCCGTTGCGTGACGCGATGTGCGGCACCGCTTGCCAGGTCGAAGCGATAGACAGCCTGGTGCGCTGCGTCGTCGATGGTGCCGTACAGGGCCCGTGAGTCGCTCCGCCAGGCAAGGCCGCCCGCGGAGCGATCCCATCCGGGCGAGAGTTCGCGGTTCGCGCCGCTCGCGCGATCGTGAATCATCAGACGCGACCGATCGGCATAGAAACCCTTGATACGCTGCTGCAGGAACGCGAGCTGCTTGCCGTCCGGGCTGTACAACGGTGCATCGTCGTCGGCCGTGTTGTCCGCCGTGATGTCGCGCGCGGGTTTGCAGCCGCAGGCCGGCACCACGAAGATGTCGTAGTTGCTGTCGATGCCGCTCGTGTCGATGTCGGAGGCGAAGGCGATCTCGAGGCCGTCAGGCGAGATGTCATAGGAGTGGCGGGTGGCTTCCTGACGCGAAAGGTGTCGGCCGGTTTCGCGTGTGATGGCGGTGATTTCGCCGGTGGCGACCGCAATCGAGAACAGATGCGGTTCGCGCTCATCGAGGAAGTGGTCCCAGTAGGAAATCGGTGCGCGTTCCCATACCCTGGCCGTCATCTTGCTGTCGGCGAGCGCCTTGCGACGCTTTGCCTGATCCTCCCAGCGCGGCAGGTTCGGCCAGACCGGGGTGATGAATGCCAATCGCTGCCCGTCGGGAAACCAACGCAGTGCGCCGGCACCGCTCGGCAATTGTGTGAGTCGCCGCGCCTCGCCGCCATCCACGGCGATGAGATAAATCTGGCTTTCCTCGTCGTCGCCGCGCTTCGACAGAAAGGCTATCTGCCGGCCGTCCGGACTGAACACCGGCGCGGAGTCATTGGCCGGATCGCTGGTCAATTGGCGCGACTCACCGCTGGCCACGTCGAACAACCACAGGTCGGCGAGGCCCTTGTTCCCGGCAATGTCGTAGCGAGTCACCGCGACCACCGCATGCCGGCCGTCACTCGAGAGGTCGGCATCGCCCAGGCGCAGCAGTTCCCACATGCGCTCGGCCGACATCGGCTCGAGGGCCTGCGCGGCGGGCGACAGCGGCAGCAAAATCAAGGCCAACCATGGCAGTCGCGGGAGTTTCATTGATAATTGCCCCGGGGGTCGCATTGTTGCTGGACGGCATTGTGCCGCTCGCAGCACGGTGCGGCAAACCCCACGGAGCCGCAACGATGGATGAACTGAGTGAGCTCAAGCGCAAGCTGCGCGAATTCGCCGAGGCACGCGATTGGGAGAAATTTCACAATCCGAAGAATCTGGCGATGGCGCTCGCGGCCGAATGTGGCGAACTGCTGGAGATTTTCCAATGGCGGTCGGGTGAGGAAAGTGGCCAGCTCGATGTCGAGATGCGCCACCGGGTGGAGGATGAGCTGGCGGACATACTTATATACCTGGTGCGAATGGCGGATCGCACCGACATCGACCTCCTGGCCGCGGCGCATGCGAAAATGAAGCGCAATGAGTCGCGCTATCCGGCCGAACGCGTGCGTGGCCAGGCGTTGAAATATGACGAGTATTGAGACTTGAGCTGCAGGCAGTCGTCGCAATGACCGAGCTACTCACCGACCCGCAGGCCTGGATCGCCTTTCTGACGCTCACGGCGCTCGAGCTGGTGCTGGGGGTCGACAACATCATCTTCATTGCCATCCTTGCGGACAAACTGCCGCCCGAGCAGCGTGAAAAGGCGCGTCTCACTGGCCTCACAATCGCAATGCTCATGCGCATCGCGCTGCTGTTCGCACTGAGCTGGCTGATAGGACTTACTGCACCACTGTTCGAGATTCTCGGCAATGGCTTCTCCGGCCGCGACCTGATCCTGATCGGCGGCGGCCTATTCCTCCTGATCAAGAGCACTGGCGAGGTACACCAGTTGCTGGAGGGCGAAGAGGGCGTCGCATCGCGTCGGGTCAAGGCGACCATGGCGGGCGTCATCATGCAGATCATCGTCGTCGATGCGGTCTTTTCTCTCGATTCGATCATCACCGCCGTTGGCCTCGTCGATGACATCCGTATCATGATCGCCGCCGTCGTGCTCTCGGTGGCCTTGATGATGCTGTTCGCGAACCCGATCGGTCGCTTCGTTTCGCAGCGGCCCACCGTCAAGATGCTGGCGCTTGCCTTCCTGTTCGTGATCGGCGTGGTGCTGATCGCCGATGGCTTCGATCACCACGTGCCAAAAGGCTATGTCTACTTCGCCATGGCTTTCTCGCTGATCGTGGAATTGCTCAATCTGCGCCTGCGCTCGCGCTCGCGCGAGACCGTGCACCTGCATGCCCCATATGCCCGCGATCAAGCCGGCGCGGTGGGCAAGCGCCAATGATCGCCGCCAGCGAGGCGAGCGTTTTCGAGCGCATGCCGGTGCTCGTACAGCACGCCGGCGAATGGCACGGCCGCTACAGCTTCGTGACGCCCGCGGGCGAGGTGCAGAGCAGTTACCGATTCCAGATCCTGGTGAGCTTCTCACGGGACAACGCCCGGGCCTACCGCCAGGAATCGCAATACCTGCACGACGACGGTCGGCGCGAGTCACGCATTTTCGAAGGCCGGCATCGCGATGGCGTCATCCACTTCGACACGGGGAGGATCGCCGGGCGGATGTGGGAGATCGACGAGACCACGGTCTACCTGCGTTTTGCCTTCGCGGCGGACCCGGAAGTCGAATGTTTCGAGATGATCCAGCTCGCCGCCGGCGGCGCCGACCGCGGCCGAACCTGGCTATGGTATCGGCGCGGCCGCCTGCAGCAATACACATTGATCGACGAGGCGCGTGGCCTCGCCGACTGGTGGCGCGCGGAGCGCTCCCGGTGAAGCTCTGCCCTAGTGCCAGGCTCCCAGGATCAGGCCCATCACACTGAAGAACACCACCATATAGCCTGAGTTGATCAGCCACAGCCGCAGCGTTCTGAACTCGAACAGGTAATTGATGCCGAGCGCCACCGCGACGAAAGTGAGCGCAATCATCAACCCGACATGCAGGCCCGTGCGCCAGCCCGCGAGGCCGATCACCAGCGCCATGCTCCAGGCGGCAATCAGATTGAGTACGAGCACCGTGCCGTAGAGCTTGGCCGGATTGGCGCTACGCGCCTTCTCCTCGGTCACGCCCGTCTCGCGCATCCAGGCTTTGCCGAATAGCGGTCCGTACCAGATCATCCCGAGCGGAAATCCCGCGACCGCGGCAACCGCGACCGCCAGCCAGTTGACTGTCGACATGTTCACCATGCACCCCCCGATTTTGTTTTTCCAGAATTATTCTTGTTGCGTCTTATTGATGGATATAGGCCTGCAGCTGCTCGATCGTTTCGCGCTGCTCGGCGATCAACGCCTTCACCAGGTCACCGATCGACACGACGCCAAGCAGCTCGCGGTCATCGAGCACGGGCAGGTGACGGATGCGATGCTGCGTCATCAGGCGCATGCAACGATCGACGGTCGTCTGTTCATCGACCGCGATGATCGGAGCGCTCATGATTTCCGTGACCTTGGTGTCCCGCGAGGAGCGGCCCTGCAGGATGACCTTGCGGGCGTAGTCGCGTTCGGAAACGATGCCGGCGGCTTGCGTGTCGCGCATTACCACGAGTGCGCCTATGCCGAGCTCCGCCATGCGGCGAATCGCATCGAGTACCGAGGCATCGTGGGCGATCGTGTGGGTCACCCGGCCTTTCTGATCGAGCAGATGCTTGACCAACGCCATTGCAACACTCCCTGGTCGTCAGTACCGGTTCATTATGCGCCGACCGGCGGGGGGGTGGTAGGCACGAGGCGGGATTCTGTCAGATAGTCTCGAATTGGACTGTTTACAGGCAATTAGTCTATTGGTAGACTCTGTACCCGGACATGGCACAGGCAGACCCACAGACCCGACACGACGCCGCGGCACTGGCGCAGCCAGCGAAGGCCGCGGGCGCTGCGCTCGGCGCGTTCTTCCAGATCGCGAAACTCTGGCAACTGACGCCTGCCCAGGCGCAGACGCTCCTCGGCGTGAGTCGCGCGACTTATTTCAACTGGCTGAAGAAGCCTCCGGCCATGCTGCCGCGCGATACCCTGGAGCGTCTCTCCTATCTGCTCGGCATCTACAAAGCGCTGCAGATTCTCATTCCCGACGAAGCTGTCGCGGACGCCTGGTTGCGCCAGCCCAACCAGGCCATGCTCTTTGGTGGGCGCTCCGCGCTCGAGCGCATGCTGTCGGGCAACGTGGCCGACCTCTATGTGGTGCGTGAGTATCTCGACGCCGAGCGCGGCGGTCCTTAGAGCGCAGACATGGATTGGCCGTCCTGGCTGACCGAGAAACGCACCCACTGGCGCAATGCCGTGCGCATCCTGCCAAGCCGTTTCCCGACGATCAACCTGTTCGAGCGGGTTGCACCGCCCGGGGATTTCGCTGCGCTCAACTGGGTGGAATCGCTGACCAACGCGCGTTTGCGACAGCAGGCGGGTGAAATCGACCTGATTCCCCGCGCCGAGCGCGTCTACGGTCCTGGCGCGAGCGTCATCATGGCGCCGTTCACCCACCGCGGCGGCACGGGCTCGAGGTTCGCGAATGCCATGGCAGGGGCACTTTACGCCGCGCGCTCGCTTGCAACGGCAATCGCGGAAACGCGGTTCCACCGCGAGCGCTTCCTGCGACTGACCGGCTCGCCGCGCCTGGAACTCGACATGAGGATCTATGAGCTCGATATCCGCGCAACGCGTTGCATCGATGTTCGCGGCGAAAAAGCCCGCCTGCCGGAGATCTACGAACCCGACGGCTATGAGCGTAGCCAGGCCTTCGCGGCCGAGGCGCGCAAGCGTGGCGCCGAGGCCATCGCCTACGACAGTGTGCGCCACGAGCGCGGACAATGCCTGGCTGCGCTGACCCCGAGGATCTGCTCGCGTGTGCGCGAAGGCGGGCACCTGGCCTATGTCTTTGATGGCGAACGCATTGCCGAGGTCTACCGCAAGGCGCCATTGCGACCTGATTAGCTGTCTGGCAGGCCAAGATGGGCTATCCTTCCCTTGTTGTCGGGTCATCGACTGAGGGTTTTGCCGATGTCTGCGGGTTCGATTCAGCTGCGTCAGGATGCCAAACGGCTGGTGCGGGTTGCGATGCAGGAGTACCTCCGCCGCGATGCCTGGTTGCCGGTCATGAGGTGGCTGCTCGATATCACCTTCCTGCTGGTGGCCATTGCCGGCGCCTGTGTGTTCCAGTCCTGGTGGGCGCGTTGGGGCTGCGTACTGCTCGCGACTATCGCGATTGCGCGCCTGTTCGTCATCGGTCATGACGCCTGCCACGGCAGCTATACGCCCTATCCCTGGCTCAACAAGCTCATTGGCCGCATCGCCTTCCTGCCCTCGCTGACGCCCTTCAGCCTGTGGGACCTTGGGCACAATGTCGCGCATCACGGCTTCACCAACCTGAAGGGTCGCGACCAGGTCTGGGTGCCGATGTCGGCCGAGGAATACATGGCAGCGCCCATCTGGCGTCGCGGACTCGAGCGCATTTACCGCAGCGGCTTTGGCCAGGGACTCTATTACCTGATCGAAATGTGGTGGAACAAACTGATCCTGCCCAACAAGAAACACGTTGGCATACGGCGCGCGGTCTTCTACTGGGACAATGCGCTGGTGCTCGGCGTGGCGGCGCTGTGGGTCGCGGCCCTGGTCGGTTGGGCGCTCTACAAGGATCACTCGGTGACCATGACGTTGCTGCGTGGCTTCCTGCTGCCTTTCCTTGCCTTCAACTGCATCATGGGATTTGTCATCTACGTTCAGCACACGCATCCGGGCGTCGCCTGGTTTGCGCGGCGCGACGAGTGGCAGGCGCGGCTCGGATTCATTACCACGACCATCAACGTGCAGGTGCCGAAGTTCTTCGGACAGATGCTGCACGACATCCTCGAGCACGGGGCGCATCACGTGAACACCGCTGTGCCCCTGTATCGTCTGCGCTCGGCGCAACGCGCACTTGCACAGGCGGTCCCGGGTCTCGCGCGCGCCTACCGGCTCGACTGGAAACGCTACTGGGATACGGTGCGCAGCTGCAAACTCTACGACTACAAGAACCACCGCTGGCTTGATTTTCGCGGCCGCGTGACTGCCGCTCCGCTCTTCCCGGAGCTGGCCGCACCCGCCACTTGAGCTCTCGGCACGGCGCGGCGTCGCCAGCCTCTGGCGGCCGTGTCGGCAGCGGCGCGATCCGCGCCGGCTTTCGCGATGTACTCGTCTATGGCCGCCGCGCCGTGGAACTCGTCTGGGCAACCAGCCATCCGCTGACCCTGGCCCTGGTTGCTCTCACCTTGCTGGTCGGTTTGCTGCCCGCGGGGGTTGCCTGGGTCGGCGCACGGATCGTCGACTCGGTGATCGCCGCCGTTGCAGCTGCCGGTGCGCGACCTGAAACGGAAACGGTCTTCGCATTCGTCGCACTCGAAGCGCTGCTGGTCGCGCTGCTTGCGGCCGGCCAGCGCGGCATTTCCACGGCACAGAGCCTTCTGCGTGCGCAGCTCGGTCAGCGGGTGAATGAATTGATCCTCGAGAAGGCGCTGACGCTCGAGTTGTCCCAGTTCGAGGACGCGGAGTTCTACGACAAGCTCACACGCGCGCGGCGTGAAGCGTCGAGCCGACCGTTGTCGCTGGTGATGCGCACCTTTGGCCTGGCGCAAAATAGCGTTGCCCTTGTCTCATTCGCCGTGCTGATCGCCGACTTCTCGCCCTGGGCCGTGATCCTGCTCTTTCTTGCCGGTCTGCCGTCATTCGTTGCGGAGGCGAAGTTTTCGGGCGATGCATTCCGCCTGTTTCGCTGGCGCTCGCCCGAGACGCGCATGCAGCTTTACCTCGAGACGGTGCTTGCCCGCGAGGATCATGCCAAGGAAGTGCAGCTGTACAACCTCGGGCCGCGTCTGCTCGATCGCTACCGGGACATCTTCCGCCGTGTCTACCAGGCGGATCGCGATCTGACGCTGCGCCGCGATGGCTGGGGATTCGCCGTGGGCCTGCTCGGCACGGCTGCGCTCTATGGTGCGTATGCATTCACGGCCTGGAGCGCGATCGAACGGCGCATCACGCTCGGTGGCATGACCATGTACGTCGCGCTGTTCCGGCAGGGGCAGAGCGCGGTATCGGCGATTTTGTCGGCCGTGAGCGGCATGTACGAAGACAACCTGTACATCGCAACGCTCTACGAGTTCCTCGAGACGCCGGTACGCGCACGCAAGGCCACGATGGCGAGCGGGCCCGAGCCCGCCGACGGCGTGCGCTTCGAGAAAGTGAGCTTCACCTATCCCGGCAGCGACAGTCCGGCGCTGATCGACATCGATCTGCACATCCGGCCTGGACATTCGCTGGCGCTCGTTGGCGAGAACGGTTCTGGCAAGACGACGCTGATCAAACTGCTGACGCGGCTTTACAGCCCGAGCAGCGGCCGGATACTGCTCGATGGCCTCGACCTCGAGCGCTGGGACGAGCAGGCGCTGCGACGCAGGATAGGCGTGATCTTTCAGGACTTCGCGCGCTACCAGTTGCTGGTCGGCGAGAATATCGGCGCCGGGGACGTCGAAGCGTTCGAGGATGAACTGCGCTGGCGTCGCGCCTCGGACCAGGCGATGGCACGCGCCTTCATCGAATCGATGCCGGAGGACTATCGCACTCAACTCGGCAAGTGGTTCAAGGATGGTCGCGAGCTCTCCGGCGGCCAGTGGCAGAAAATTGCGCTGGCGCGTGCATTCATGCGCGTGAAGGCCGATGTGCTCGTGCTCGATGAGCCGACCGCGGCGATGGATGCCGCTGCCGAGGCCAATGTCTTCGAGCATTTTCGCGAGGTCGCGCGCGACCGCATCGTGATCCTGATCTCGCATCGCTTTTCCACCGTGCGCATGGCCGATGAAATCGTCGTGATCCAGGACGGGCGCATTGTCGAGCGCGGCAGTCACGATGCGCTGATGGCCGCAGACGGACATTATCGCAGCCTGTTCACGCTGCAGGCGCGTGGCTACCGCTGAGCATCGCCCCGGCCGCGCAGGGTCACCTGCCGGAACGTCAGGTTGATGCGCGCCGCGCAGGGATTCGGCGCGCGTGGCAGCGCATGTTGCCACGCCTGCTGAAAATCACCGCGCATGACGAGCAGGCTCCCCGAAAGCAAGGACAGGCGCAGGAGCTTCGGCGACCCGCGGCGCGAACGCAGCGCGAAATCGCGCGCTGCACCGAGTGACAGGGACGCGATCAGCGGCTGCTCACCGAGCTCGGCCTCGTCGTCGCTGTGCCAGCCCATGCAATCGTCCCCATCGCGGTAGAGATTGGCAAGCACGCAATTGAACGGCGCGCGGCAGTGCCGGACGAGCCCGTCGCGCAGGCGCGCGAGGGGAGCCGGCCACGGCAGTGCCGACAGACGCTGCCGCGAGTAGCTGTAGCTCACGCCCTCATCGCCGTAGAACGCGATCATCCTCGGTTGCAGGTAACGATGTCCGAAGAGCACGATGCTGCGGCGCTGCCACGCGAGACCGTTGCGTAGTACTGTCATGTAGCGCGCGGCGCCGGCGGCCGACAGATAATCGGGGCAATAGTCGAGATCGCTGATGATTCGCGCCGCCGTCGCCGGCCTCAGGCGCTGCGCTCGAGCCATGCCGTGAGTGCACTCGCCAGATGCCGCGCGCTGCCCGGCGCGTGATTGAAAAACAGCGACGGTTCGGTGAGCTCGAGTTCGAGCAGACGGGGTGCGCCGGCCTCATCGCGTATCAGATCGACGCGGGCGTAGAGCGGCGCGCCGCCCGCGATGGCTGCGACGGCCGCTTGGCCCACCGCAAGTTCGTCCGCTGCGGGCTCGCGCGGTGAAATCTGCTCGGTCGCAAACAGGCCCGTGACATCGCCGCCGTCGCGTTGCAGCAATGCGCCCTTGCGCACGGCGTGGCTGAAACTGCCGGCGAAATAAACCAGGGCGGTCTCGCCGTCGCTGTCGACGCTCGCGAGGTAGGGCTGCAACATCGCACAGTGCCCGCTGGCGCGCAGCGCCAGGGCGTGGCTCGCTGCTGCAGCATGCTGCTGCGATGTGAATCGCCGCGCACCGCGCGATCCGGCGCCAATCGCCGGCTTGATGACGAAATCACCATCGGTCGGCAAACTCCACGGACCCTGGTCGGCAAACTGCGAGGCAATGACCGGCACGCCCGCTGCGGCCAGTTGCAGGAGATAGTGCTTGTCGGTGTTCCACTCGATGAGCTGCGGCGGATTGATCAACTGGGTGTGCGCCGCGGTGGTTCGAGCCCAGTCGAGGAACGCCGGCAGGTCGTCGGTGTAGTCCCAGGTCGAGCGCAGGATGGCAGCGCGGTAGCGTGACCACTCGACCGTGGCATCGCGCCAGCTCGGGCTCGCCACTTCATAACCGGCGTCCGTGAGCGCCGCGGCGAGAGGCGGCAGGTCTTCGTCGAGGGCTCGCGCCGCTTCGACGGTTACGAGCGCTATGCTGTTCGATTGCCGCAAGCGGCCTGCTCCTATCGGTTAAAGTAGACGGATCCGATCTGGTGGAGTCGCTTCCATGCTGATACCCACGCCGCGTCGCACCATGCCGATACAACTGGGGTTCCTTTGCGCCCTCATCGCCGCCCCACTGCTGGCAGCGCAAGCGCCGGCACATTTGCCATTGCAGTCCCGGGACGTGTTCGATCTCGAAACAGCCAGTGATGCGCAGATATCGCCGGATGGGCGGTACATAGTATACGTGCGCAACAACAACGACATCATGACCGACAGCGTCCGCCAGTCGCTGTGGCTGATCGATGTGCAAAGCGGCGAGCAGCAGGCTCTGCAGGCGGACGGTCACGATAACTTCTCGCCGCGCTGGTCACCCGACGGCCGGCGCATTGCCTTCGTTTCCACGGCTGACGGCAAGCCGCAGCTGTACATGCGCTGGCTCGACAGCGGGCGCACCTCCATGCTGACGAATCTCACCGCAGGGCCGGGCGACCTGACCTTCTCTCCCGATGGTCGCTGGCTTGCGTTCTCGCAATTCGTGCCGAAGTCGGTCGAACCGCTGGCCAAGGCCCCGGAGAAACCGGAGGGAGCAACCTGGGCGCCGGAGGTAACGCTCGTCGATTCGGTCGTCTATCGCGTGGATGGACAGGGCTATCTGAAGCACGGCTATCGGCATCTGTTTCTCGTCGCGGCCGATGGCGGCGCCGCAAGGCAGTTGACCACGGGCAATTTCAATCATGGCGGCAGAATGAGCTTCACGCCCGATGGCAAGCGCCTGATCTTCTCCGCCAATCGCAATGACGACTGGGAGTACGACAACGTCGAGAGCGAGATCTACGCCATTGATATCGCGAGCGGCGAAATCGCGGCCCTGACCCATCGCAAGGGGCCGGACGCCACGCCGGCGGTCTCTCCAGACGGCCGGTCGATTGCCTATGTCGGATTCGATGATCGTGAGCAGGGTTATCAAGTCACGCATCTGTATGTCATGGCCAGCGCCGGCGGCGAGCCGCGCACGCTTGCCGCGACGCTCGACCGCGATGTCAACGATCCTCGTTGGGCGAGCGATGGGCGCGGCATCTACTACTCGTATGATGACCACGGCGTGCGCCGCATTGCCTATGTCGGTTTGAACGGTCGGCAGCGCGAAATCGTTGGCGGCCTCGGCGGCGAGGACATCGGCAGGCCGTACTCGGGCGGCGAGTTCTCGGTGGCCGACAACGGGCGCATAGCCTATACGGCCACCTCGATTACGCGACCGCCCGATGTCGCGATGGTCGAACCATCGGGCAGGCAACGCCGGCTGACGCACCTGAATTCCCAACTCGATTATCGCGCGCTCTCCGATGGCGAGCGCATCGAATGGCAATCCTCACACGACGGCCGCACCATCGAAGGCTGGCTCATGAAGCCCGCCGCCTTCGACCCGCAACGGAAGTATCCGCTGCTGCTGGAGATTCACGGCGGCCCCTTCGCCTCCTACGGCCCGGCATTCAGCATCGAGATGCAGCGCTATGCCGCGCAGGGCTATTTCGTTCTCTATTGCAATCCCCGGGGCAGCACCAGCTACGGCGAGGAATTCGGCAATCTAATACACCATGCCTATCCGGGCTTTGACTACGACGATCTCATGTCCGGCGTCGACGCCGTCATGGCCCGCGGCAATATCGATGCCGACAATCTGTTCGTCACCGGTGGCTCGGGAGGTGGTGTTCTGACGGCCTGGATCGTCGGCAAGACTTCGCGATTTCGCGCCGCCGTGGTCGCGAAGCCGGTCATCAACTGGACCAGCTTCGTCCTCACCGCGGATTTCAACAACTTCTTCTATCGCTACTGGTTCGCGGCGCCGCCCTGGGAGGATCAGGCGGCCTACTGGCAGCGCTCGCCACTCTCGCTCGTCGGCAATGTCACCACGCCGACCATGCTGTTGACCGGCGAGGCCGACTACCGCACGCCCATGTCCGAGACCGAGCAGTTCTACCAGGCGCTGAAGTTGCGCAAGGTGCCCACTGCCATGCTGAGGGTGCCCGAGGCATCGCATGGCCTGACCGCAAGACCCAGCAACCAGATTGCCAAGGTCGACAACATCATCGCCTGGTTCGAGAAGTTCCGCCACGGCAAGGCCGAGGCGCCGGGCACATGAGCGAGCTCATCGGACGACTGTCCGTGCGTCGACTCCTGCAGGGGATGGTCGCGGCCGAGTGGCTGCTGATCTCGCTCGGCAGCTGGTTCGGTGTACAGGAAGAAGCGGGCCTGCCGCCCGAGATGCGCAATTTCATCCGCGAACAATTAACGAGGGACGACTGGCAGCCTGTCTATTTTCTGGCCGGCGGACTCTTCGTTGCCAAATTCGTGGCAAGCGTCGGACTGATGCTGCTGCAGCGCTGGGCGCGCTGGCTCTATGCGCTGGTATTCGTCGTCACCGCGCTGTCGATGTTGTGGTTGCGTGCGAGTCTCACGGGCCCGATCGAGGCAGTGTTCGAGTACCTCGCGACAGCCGTGAGCGGCGCCGTGCTCGCAATGATCTTCATCGGACCCGCGCGCGAGTGGTTCGCGGCCGAGCCACGCGGCGATACGAAATAGCTGGACGAGCCGCCGTCAATCGGACGGCAGGATGCAGACCGGGCAGTCGGCTGCGTTGCCGGTCGGCGTGCCCGCGGCCAACCAGGCATCGATCAGGGCCCCGACGCTGGCGTCGGAACTTCCGGCCGGTGGTTCGCGCACCGTGCCATGCAGCGCGGCATCGCGCGCCTTCAGGTAACCGGTGGCGACCGGATCGATAAGCGGCGCGTCGATTCTGCCGGCAACTTCCGCGGCGATGGAAGTCATGCAGGTGCAGCCAAGCACGATGCACTCGCTGCCGGCACTGGCGAGCGATTCGTCGCACGCGGCGACAATCGCGTCGATAACCGCTTTGTCTGCATGCTGCATCCGCTGCATGACGCCATCGGCGCTTCGCAGCCTCGCCAGCTCGCGCTCGTCGAAGACATGGCGCACTTCCGTGCACTGGTGCGCGCCGGGGACGCGGGCCAGGCGCTCATCGTACAGATGCTGCAACGAGGCCGGCCACACGGTGACGATGCCGAATCGGCGCCCGCCCTGCGCCGCCAGCGCGATGGCGGCTTCGCCGGCACCGATCGCGGGAATGGCCAGGCGCGCTCGCATGGCTTCGAGACCGTAGTCGGCAAATGAGTTCACCAGGATCGCTCCATGACCCCTGGCACTTGCGATCTCGGCGGCATCCACGTAGGCGAGGTCGACCAGCAAGCGTTCATAGGGCGTGAACGCGAAGACGGCGAGACGCGGATTGACGATGACGGGATGGACGTCTTCGTCGTCCAGACGCTGTATGGTGACTGGCAGTACCGCGCTCGCGGTGCCGCTGCCAAGCACTGCGACGCTGCGAGTGGTCATGGGATGAAGTACGCCGACACGAAGATCACCAGCATCGATGCCACCAGCGCGACCTTGGCGAGCGTGCCCAGCAACAATCCGAGCCAGGTGCCGATACCGATGCGCGCCGCCTGGCCCACCCGGCCGCGGCTGATGAGTTCGCCGGCGACTGCGCCGAGGAAGGGGGAGAAGATCATGCCGACAAAACCGAAGAACATGCCGATCAAGGCGCCGATCGCAGCGCCAAGAAGTGCCAACCGGCTTGCGCCGACGCGACGGGCGCCGAACACGCTGCCGAGGATGTCGGCCGCGAAAGTCAGCGCGGTGAGCACGCCGAGTACGACGACAGTGACCCAGCTGATGCGCTGGAAGTCATCCAGCCAGGCGCCGAGGAGCATGCCGCCGAAGACCGCGGCAGCGCCGGGCAAAGCCGGCAACACGGTGCCAATCAGCCCGATGGCGATCAATCCCAGTGCGACGATCCAAAGCCAGCCTGCGTGCATCGGCGTTCCTTCTGGCAACAATGGTCAGCGATCCAAGGCATCTTTGCGATTGTCGATCATAACGCCTTACACTGCGCAGGCTTATGAACAACAAGCTTCTGGATCGATATTTTGCCGTCGCGCTGCAGACCGATTGCGATTGCGTGCATCAGGATACCAGTCGCGCCAGTGCCGAAGAACGCATGCTGCGCACGATCCGGCGCATCGACGTGCAGGTGCTCGGCGCGAAGCGCTGGCTTGGCGAGGATCTGCGGCTGCTGGTGCTGCCGGAATATGTCCTCACCGGTCCGCCCTGGGGAGAGAGCATCGCCGAGTGGCGCGATAAGGCGGCGCTCGATCCGGACGGCCGCGAGTATGGGGAGCTTGGCGCGATTGCAGCGCGGCATGGCGTGTACCTCGCGGGCAATGCCTATGAGACCGACCGCCATTTTCCCGGTCTTTATTTCCAGGCCTGCTTTGTCTTCGATCCATCCGGCAAGCGCGTACTCGGCTACCGGCGCCTCATTTCCGTATTCGCGCCGACACCGCACGACGTGTGGGACCGCTATCTCGATGTCTATGGCCTCGAAGGCGTCTTCCCGGTGGCCGACACGCCGCTTGGCAAGCTTGCGACCATCGCATCCGAGGAAATCCTCTATCCCGAGGTTGCGCGATGCTTTGGCCTGCGGGGCGCGGAAGTGCTGCTTCACCCTTCGAGCGAAGTCGGATCACCACAGCTTACCCAGAAGCAGGTTGCGCGTCGCGCCCGGGCGCAGGAGAACATGGCCTACTTGTTGTCCGCGAACACCGCAGTGCTGCGCGGCATCGATGTTCCCTGGGATTCATCCAACGGCTATTCCGATGTCATCGACTATCTCGGCAAACAGCTCGCCGTTGCCGGCCAGGGCGAGTCGATGGTGGCCAGCGCAATGCTCGACATGGCGGGTCTTCGGGCCTGGCGCAGCCGTCCGGGCATGGGTAATTTCCTTGCGCGCCAGGCGCTCGACATGTTCGTCGCGAGCTTTGCCGCGGCGGGCATTCGCGAACCCAACGGCCTGCTGCAAAATGGCAAGATCGTCGTGCCCGAGCGCAGTTTCTTCCAGCAACGAATGAACGCAGCGCTCGCGCGCCTGGCCGAACGCGGCATAACGCGGTGAAGGTCGCGCAGCACAGCCGCTACGGTGATCCGGCCGAGGTGCTCGAGATTATCGATGTCGCGCCGCTCGTGCCGGCCGCGGACGAGGTCATCGTCCGCATGGAAGCGGCGGCGCTGCATATCGCGGACCTGCGCACGATCCAGGGCGTGCCGCCGTTTCAATTGCCATTGCCGCGCACGCCGGGTTTCGAGGGCATCGGGCGGGTCAGCGCAACGGGCTCGGCCGTGACGAATTGCGCAGTCGGGGATCGGGTCTTTCCCGCGTTGCGCTCGGGTACGTTTCGCGAAGAACTGGCCTGCAAGGCCGCGGATTGCCTGCCGGCGCCCGAGGGCGATGCAGTTCAGCTGTCACTCCTTACGGTGAATGCACCGACGGCCGAGGCGCTTTTGCACGAATACGTGCCGATGCAACGCGGTGACTGGTTGATCCAGAACGCTGCCAATTCCAATTGCGGACGTTTCCTCATTCGCCTTGCGCGGCTCGCCGGCGTTCACACGGTCAACGTGGTACGCCGCCCGGAGCTGCTGGCCGAGCTCAAGGCACTCGGCGCGGACGTGGTGCTCGAGGACGGCGACGAGCTCGCCGCGCGGGTCGCCGGCGCGGTGGCCGGAGCGCCCATCAAACTCGGCATCGATGCGGTGGCCGGTGCCGCAACCCAGCGCATCGCCGAGTGCCTGGATTACGGCGGCACGGTCGTGAGTTATGGCTCGATGACCAATCGACCCTGTGAGCTCGATTTCTATCTCATGTTCAGCAATGACATACGCCTGCGCGGCGCGGCGTTCGCGCGCGACCTGCGCGCCTCGCGCAGCGATGAGCAGATTCGCGCCATGTATGCGCGCCTCGCGGACCTGCTGGCCCGCGGCGAACTGAGCGCCAAGATCGCCGGGGTTTATCCACTGCGCGACATTGTCGCCGCCTGCCGCCACGCCGCACGCACAGGCGCCGAACGAGACGGCAAGATCATCATCAGTCTTCAGTCCTGATTGACCATGACGATCTTGCCGTAGTGGTTGCGATCGGCAACCATGGCATGAGCCTGCGGGAGTTCCCGCATCGGCAGGACCTTGTCCACCACGGCACGGAAGGTTCCGTTCGCGAACAGTGGCAGAGCCACGGCGCGAAACTGCGGCATGCTCTCGGGCATGAAGCGGGCGCTGGTCGAGATGCTCATGCTGGACAATCTCAGATTGCGGGTGCCGATATTCAGGTTGAAGCAGACCTTGCGGCCACCGGTGCTGCCATACATGACGATATGACCTTCATCCGCCATCGCCGCGAAGAGGCTGTCCGCCGTTTCCTCGCCAATGGTCATGAGTCCGATATCGATGCCATGATCGCCGGTGTCGGCGCGCGCGCGTGCTGCGACATCCTCCGTCTTGTAATTGTAGGTCGCGTGGGCACCTGCGCCCTTCGCCCGCGCCAGCTTGGCATCTCGGCTCGCCGTGCCCGCGACCCAGCAGCCGCGCCACAAGGCGATCTGCAGGGCGGCGCTGCCGACGCTGCTCGCAATGGCTTCGATCAACACGTGTTGTCCGGCCCCGGCGTTGGCCACGGTGATCAGCGCATGCCAGGCGGTCAGCCAGCCGACCGGTATGGCCGCCGCGGCCTCGAATGACAACTGCGCCGGCATGTGAAAGAGGTGCGCCGCGTCGATGAGGACCTGTTCGGCGTGCGAGCCGCGTGCCCGCCCGAATACGCGATCGCCGGGCTTGAAGCCGGTGACACCATCGCCGAGAGCCGCAACCACGCCGGAGGACTCCATGCCCATGACGAAGGGCAGTGCCTGACCGCCATAGCTGCCTTCGCGCATGCGCGTTTCGGCAAAATTGATTCCGGACGCCTTCACGTCGAGCAGCACCTGTCCGGGTCCCGGCCGCAATGCCGGCAGACGGGTCCAGTGCATGACTTCGACACCGCCGAATTCGCTGACCAGGAAACCGCGCATTGAATGACGCCTATTTGCCAGCGGGCAACGCGGGCAGGCGTTCTTCCTTGTAGCCGTCAGGTACCGTGAACCGGCTCGTGGCAATGGTCTCGCGACGTATCGTTTCGGTGCGAATTTCGCTCTGCAGCTTGCCCAGGGCGTCGTAGCGCTGGTTGATGACCGGCAGGCCGTCGATGTTCTCGAGCTGCTCGAAGCCATTGTCCGGCGGCATGAAACCGCTGCGCTCCATGGCCTTGCGCATTCCGGCGAAATAGGCTGCCAATGTCTTCATGGTCTGCATGAGCTCGACGCCGCCATCGAGCTTCGCCGGTGATGCGACGCACAGGGCCGAATCGAGGCGCTCGCCGCGCCATATGTTCCAGAAACGGCAGTCCGCACCGGCGGCGCTACCCCTGTGATCGCTCGCCTCGATGCGTAGCTTCGGCTGGTCGACCGTTGCACCCATTTTGCCGCGCATCATCTGCTCGACCATCTGTCGTTGCTCCGGGGGAAGCTTGGCGAGCTGCGCCTCCATCTGCTTGCGCATCTCGCCGAGGCGATCGCCCATGGCCTCGAGCTGTTTCCTGTCGAGATGCATATAGGTCTTCTTGACATGGTCGATGATGTAGATCTGCTGATCGCGCAGGATCTGCGCATGCCTGCGCGCGCCGTCAGTCTGCTCGACCAGCAGGCTGGGACCGTCGGCCCAGAAGCGGACGGTCTGCCGGGCGGCACTCTGTCCGGCGTCGCGCTCGATCATTTCCATGTAAACGCCGGCGTGCAGGACGGCCGGCAGGCACAGGCAGGTCAGCATGGCTCCTGCAATGGTCGTTGGCTGTTTCATGGTCACTCCTCGGGATGGTGCAGGGCGATTGGCCCCCGGCGTTTGAGGCGGTAGATTATGCGTGCCGGAGCGGCACATTGCAGCCCACGTGGGAATATTGAGATAGGTTCCAGCAACCATGTCGAGCAGGAAACGCCATACAACGCAGGCTACCGAGGAGCTGCCGCCGCGCATTCGCCGCGCCTATTTCGAGTGCCGCTTCGGTCAGCTGCATGTACTGAATGCCATGCCGAGCGGCGGTGGCTTCGATGAACGCACGCCGCTGTTGTGTCTTCACCAGACACCCATGTCGGGGCGGGTGTTCGAGTCGTTCTTGCCACTGATCGGACGCGACCGATCGGTGTTCGCACCCGACACCCCAGGGTACGGCGCTTCCGATGCACCGAGCGAGCCGCCGCAAATCGCCGACTACGCCGCCGCCATGGGCGATTTTCTGGACAGCATGCGCTTTCGCAGCATCGACGTGCTGGGCTATCACACCGGCGCTGTCATCGCGACCGAGCTGGCCTTGTCGCGGCCCACGCAGATTCGCCGGCTCGTGCAGGTCGGCGTGCCGTTGTTCTCTGCAGACGAGCGTCGCGCGTTCATGCAAGCCCCCTGGCCCGTGCAAATCGCAGAGGATGGCAGTCATCTCACCACCGAGTGGCAAAGGAGCCTGCGTTGGCGTGGCCCGGGCGTTACGCTCGAGATGTTGGCCGATGCGTTCGCGCAGAAGCTCGTCAATGGGCCTCGCGCTCGTTGGGCCGGCCAGGCGGTGATGCAGTATCCGTTGCAGGAGCGCCTGGTTGCGGTCAGGCAGCCGCTGCTGTGCCTGCGCCCAAAGGACGACCTTTGGGAAGCCGGCGGTCGCGTGCCGGCATTGCTGCCGCAAGCGCGCTGCCGTGATCTGCCCGATTATGGTTTCGGATTGTTTACGGTTGCGCCCCAGGTGATCGCCGAGCAGGTAAGGGCATTTCTGGACGGCTGACGGACGCGCGTTCGCGTCGCGAGAGCACCACGGCCGCAATCAGCGTTACGGCAAGGATCGGCAGGGTCGCGAGATTGAGCCTTGCCCAACCCCAGGCTTCGATGGTTGTCCCGGCCAGCAATGACACGGCTGCCTGTGATCCGAACACGAGCAGGTCGTTGCAGCCCTGCGCCTTGAATCTCTCGGCCGGCGTGTAGGTCCGTGTCAAGAGCGTCGTGCCCGCGACGAACAACAGGTTCCAGCCAATGCCGAGCAGCGCAAGTCCGACGAAGTAATGGCTGAACTCACGGCCGACGAAGGCGCCGACCACGACCGTGGCCGTCATGCACAAGGTCCCGAGGATCATCATGCGGCCGAGTCCGAGCGAGCGTGTCAGGAAGCCGCTGAAGAACGACATCACGTACATGGCAACGACGTGAGCGGATATGACGCTGGTCGTCTCGCCAGTCGAGAAATGGTCGTGCACGTGCATGCTGATCGGGGTGGCCGTCATGATGAAACTCATGACGGCATAAGAGGCGACGCCCGCCAGTACGGCGTGCCGGTACTGCGGCTGGGCCGCAATCTGCGCAAGACTGCGCTCGGCGCCGGTCGTGGCCAAAGCGGCGGCGGGCGAGCGTTGCAGGCGGCCAAGCACCGCGCCGCCGCCAAGGAGCAGGAACGCGAGCACGGCGAAGCTGCCAGTGAACTCGGCGGTACCGGGGATCGCGAGGCGCAGCGCATTGCCAATGCCGGGACCGATCAGGGCGGCCGCGAGCGTGCCCAGCATGACGATGCCGACAGCCTTGCCGGCTTCACTGGCGGGCACGAATTCGGTGGCTGCGAAGCGGTATTGCTGAACGACCGACATCGATGCGCCGATGATCATGCTGGCGATGCACAACAACGGAAAATTGGCCGCATTCACCGCAATGGCGCAACCTGCCGCAGCCGCTGCAGCAAGACCGGCATTGGCCATGAATACCCGTTTGCGACCGAAGCGTCGCATCAGTAGCGACGCTGGAAGTGTCGCGCAGGCAAGACCCACTACGGCGAGCGAGACCGGCAGGGTGGCGAGCTGCGGTGTCGGGGCAATCTGTGTGCCGACGATACCGCCAAAGGCGACCAGCATGATCGTGCCGCAACCCCCCAACGCCTGCGCGGCAGCCAGAATCCAGACGTTTTTCATCGTACAGCCCGACCTCGGCCGGCCGTGCGGTACGGCGGCGGTTGCCTAAACCGGGCGCTGCGTCACATTATTGGGTCGAAGGACCCGGGGCGGCGCCTGGACACATTATTATAGAGCCCAAATAACAACTACAGATCCCGAACGAAGGACAAACATGCCGTCTCAACGCGAGGCACCGCCGGCACAGGATGAGCTGGAGCGAACCGCGGAACTTCCGGTTCTGGACGTTAGCGCATTCGAAGCCAAGGGCAACGCCGAGGAATTGAGCCGCACCGACACCTGGGTCTCGCCCATGGCGGAGGGCGATGCGCGCACCCTGCGCAAGGCTGCATCCACGAGCGCGGTGAGTGAGGCGGCCCACAACCGGCTCATTGCCGAGAAGGCCGAAGCACGCGCCGCAGCCCAGGCGAGCAAGGCACAAGCCGAGGCGCTTGCGCGCCAGTTGACCGAACGCGCTGCGGACCTTGCCACGCTGCAGGGCCAGCTGGGCACTATGCGAGCCAAACTCGCCGGCAAGGACCAGCAGATCGAGGCCGGCGTCGCCGAACGCGAGGAAATGCAGCGCGCAATCGCCGATCTCGAGGCGCGTATGGCCGACTTCGACCTGCGCGGCCGACAATTGGACGAAGCCGCGGCGCAGATCGGGAAGCTCGAACAGAAATTGCGCGATGCGCAGGGTGAGCAGCGCCGCACCGAGCAGCACGTCATCGAACTTGACGAACGCCTGCAGTCGCGCAATGGCAAGGACGGCAGCCTCCTCAGCATGCTGCATGAGGCCGACGAGACCATCGATCGCCTGACGCGCGAGCGGGCCGAGCTCGGCTATGTGCTCGAAGAGCGCAACAGCGCCTTGGCGCAACAGACAGCCGGCGCGCAGACACTGCAAAGCGAATTCCAGGCCTTGTCAAACACCCTGCGTGGGCATGAGTCGACGCTCGAGGGCCTGCGGGCACGCGAAGCGGCTTTGCGCGATGATGTCGCGCGGCTGGAGAAGGTCATCGCCGAGCGCGACGCGCTGATCGCCACTGAGCGCGAGGCTGCACGGGAGGCCACGGCTCGACTGGAAACCTCACTCGCAACGGCAGGGACCGAGCTCGAGCAGGCGCGCGCGCAGCTCGGCGAGGTTCATGCAGCGAAAGCGCAAGCCGTGCAGGGCGAGGCCGAACGTCAACAGGCACATGCCAATGCACTTGGCGAGTTGCAGACGCGACATGCCGACGAAGTAGCGGCGTTGCGGCGCGAGGCGGACGCCATCCGTACAGATCTGCAGGACCGCGATGCCAGGCTGTCGGACCAGGATCGGTCGCTCACGCAGTTACGCAAGGAACTGGCCGCCGCGCAAGAGCACGCCGCCGGGCTGGATGCCCGTATCGTCGCTTTGCAGTCCGAGATCGCGACGGCACGCAGCGAGCATGGCGGTGAACTCGATGCGGCGAGGGAGCAGGCCGAATCCCTGCGCACGACCGTGAGCGAACGTGAGCAGTCCCTGGCGAGCCTCCAGGGCAGTGTCGAGGAGCGCGAAGAGCGTCTGGCGACACTTCGCGGCGAGCTCGAGGAGCGCGACCTGCGCAATGCGGCGCTCGAGCGCGATATGGTCGCGTTGCACGGCGAAATCCAGACCTTGCGGGCATTGTTGGCGGACTTCGAGAGCGCCAACGTTTCGGCACGGCCCGACGAAGTGGATGCGGAGTCGGTGACTGCGCCGGCAGCGCCGGACGATGCCTCGCCCGCTGCGACGATCAGCAGCCAGCTGGCGGACAGCCAGGAATTGGTACGCTCGCTCAATGCCCAGCTGCGCGAGCGTGATAGCCGCCACGAGGAACTCGAGGACGACCTGCGCGCCGCCGAGGAACAGATCAACCGGCTCGAATCGCAATTGCGCGTTGGCACCCAGCGCATCGAGTCGCTCGAACGTGCCAACGAGGAGTGGCGCTCTGTTGCCGCGGCAGCACCGCCCAAGGCCGACAGCATGGACAGCGCCAGCAGCGGCCAGGTCGTGCGTATCGACAGCCGCCGCCCCGCGCGAGCCACCGAAGAGGATGCCAGCCAGCCGATCAGCCTTCAGGGTGCCGCCCGCCTGCTCGTGCGCATGGACGGCGAGGGCGATGTCGTGCATGTCTTGAGCCGCCGTACCACCATCGGCAGGACGCCGGACAACGACGTTCAGGTCGACGCCAGCTACATTAGCCGGCACCACGCCGTCGTGCTCGCAGGTCCGGTGCATACGATCGTCGAGGATCTCAACAGCACCAATGGAGTGCTGGTCAACGGTCGCAAGGTCGAGCGCCACACGCTGAAGGATGGCGATGTCGTGACGATGGGCAAGACGCGATTTCGCTTCGTCCTGCGAAGGAACAACGACAAGAACTGAGAGCCTGCGCATCCCGGTTCTTTGCGGTCGCGAGCCGTCGAGGTAAGCTCGCGCACATGACCGAGAAGCCTCTGCGCTCCGGGGTGCCCCGCAGCTCACCCGATCCGGCGTTTTTCGACAATCCGACGATTGATCGACTGATCGAGGTTACCCTCGAGCTCGGCGCCGAGCTCTGGGTGCAGCGCGAACGGCTCGGCCTGATCGAGCGCTTGCTCGCGCAACATGGTGTCGTCACCCGCGAGATGCTCGAGAACCAGCAGCTCGACGACCAAACGTTGCAGGCAACGGCTCGTGATCGCGACGAATTCGTTGCCAGGATCTTCGGCAGCTTTGCGCGCGACAAGGTGAGCGCAGGGCTTCCAGCGGATGGCGAACCCGGCCCGGAAGGCCGATGAAATCCGCAGCCCAGGACTACGTCGAGCGGATACTCAAGGCCCGGGTCTATGACGTCGCGGTCGAATCGCCGCTCGAGAAGGCGTCGCGACTCTCGCGGCGCATCGGCAATACCGTGTTGTTCAAACGTGAAGATCTCCAGCCCGTTTTTTCCTTCAAGCTGCGTGGCGCGTACAACAAGATCGTCGCGTTGAGCGAGGCGGCCGCAGCCCGGGGCGTGATCTGCGCCTCGGCCGGCAACCATGCGCAGGGCGTTGCGCTCGCGGCGCGGCGTCGCGGAATCAAGTCGCTGATCGTCATGCCCCGCACGACACCTTCCATCAAGGTGGAGTCGGTACGCGATCTCGGCGGCGAAGCCATACTGCATGGCGATGATTACGACGCGGCCTATGAACATGCCATGCAGATCGTGCGCGAGCGCAACATGGTGTTTGTCCATCCTTTCGATGATCCCGATGTGATTGCCGGCCAGGGCACGATCGGCGTGGAGATCGCGCGGCAAAGCGGCGGTGATCTCGATGCGCTCTTCATCCCGGTCGGCGGCGGTGGACTCATTGCCGGAATAGCCTCGTATCTCAGGTTCCTCTACCCGAAGGTTCGCATCATCGGCGTCGAGCCGACCGATGCCGATGCCATGTATCGTTCGCTACAGGCCGGCAAGCGCGTGACGCTCGAACGCGTGGGCATTTTCGCGGACGGTGTGGCAGTCAAACGGGTCGGCGAAGAAACCTTCCGCCTCGCTCGCGAGGTGGTCGACGAGATCGTGCTGGTCGATACCGACGAGATCTGCGCGGCCATTCAGGATGCGTTCGAGGATACGCGGGCTATGCTCGAACCCGCCGGGGCGCTCGCGATCGCGGGAATGAAACGTTATGCCGCTCGCGAGAGGCTGCAGGGACGCAGGCTTGCCTGCGTCAACAGCGGCGCCAATTTCAATTTCGACCGGCTGCGCCACGTTGCCGAGCGCGCCGATATCGGCGGCGCGCGCGAGGCGCTTTTCGCCGTGCAGATACCCGAGCGCCCGGGCAGTTTCCTCGATTTCTGCCGCATGCTTGGCGAACGCAGCGTGACGGAATTCAACTACCGCTACGGCGGCAGCAGTTCGGCGCAGATTTTCGTCGGCGTTGCCCTGGGCGGTGGCGCGAGCGATCGCGATTCACTGCTGAGTGCCTGGCGGGGAGCCGGCTACGAAGTCACCGACATGACCGGCGACGAAATGGCCAAGCTGCATGTGCGCTACATGGTCGGCGGTCATTCGCCGGGGCTGGTGGACGAGCAGCTTTACCGCTTCGAGTTCCCGGAACGGCCGGGTGCGCTGCTCGCGTTCCTTGCGGCGGTCGGCACGCGCTGGAACATCAGCCTGTTTCATTATCGCAATCACGGCTCCGACTATGGCCGGGTGCTCGCCGGCATACAGGTACCAGCTGGCGAGCGCAACGATTTTCTGCTGCACCTCGAGGCGCTGCACTACTCGTTCGCCGACGAGACCAACAACCCTGCCTACCGAATCTTCCTAGGCAACGGTTGAGCGGCCATCGACCGCGCTATTTGACCAGTCTGAGCGTGAATGGGTACTGGTAGACAGTGCCTTCGCTCGCGCGAATTCCGGCAATGATGGTCAGTACCAGCCAGCCGATGAACACCACGACCAGGACGACGATACCGATCAGCACGAAGGTCAGGACAATGCCGACCACGGCCGCGATTGCTACCGTGATGTTGAAGTTGAGCGCTTCGCGCGCATTGTCCGCGATGAATGCCGACTGATCCTTCTTGGTCGCCCAGATGATGAGCGGTCCGATGATGCCGCCCAGGGGAATGATCAGGCCGCAAAGTGCCGACAGGTGTCCGAACATGCCCCAGTTGCGCTCATCCGGTGTCGGCGCCCCGGTCTTGTCTGCGTCAGTCATTTTTGAATCCTCCCGCAAGACAATCACGTTAGCATCTACGCGTCATGACAACAAACGATTCCATTTACCAGGCCCGGCGCGCGCCACGGCGTGAATTCCTCACGGTGCGCGGCCTGCGCCATGGGCTCCATCGCTGGGGGCCGGATGACGGCGAGCCCTGGGTCCTGCTGCACGGCTTTCAGGACAACGGCGCGACTTTTCAGTTCCTGGTCGATGAGCTACCCGACGACTGGCCTTGCATCGCCATCGACTGGCGCGGTTTCGGCGCGAGCGAATGGGCCCCCGGTGGCTACTGGTTCCCGGACTATTTTGCGGATCTCGAGGCGCTGCTCGACAGGCTGGTGGGTGACCGACCAGCGCGGCTCGTCGGTCACAGCATGGGCGGCAACGTCGCCACGCAGTATGCCGGCATTCGCCCGCAACGTGTCGCTGCACTCGTGAGTCTCGAGGGTTTCGGCCTGCCGCGCCGGCGCGCCGATGATGCACCGGGGCAAATCGCACGCTGGCTCGATCAACTCGGCGAGCCGCTCGTCGAAACGAGCCGGCATGCTGGTCCGCGGGAATTCGGCGAGTGGCTCAGTTCGCGCAATCCGCGCCTGTCGCGCGACCGCGCACTCTTCATCGCCCAGCACTGGCTGCAACGCAGCGAGGGGGGTTGGCGCCACGCGTTCGATCCGCGACATCGCCATGTCAATCCTGTGCTCTACCGGCGCGAGGAAGTCGAGGCGAGCTGGCGCCGTATCCAGGCGCCGACGCTCCTGTTGCTCGGCGACTCGTCCGAGTACCGGCCGCGACTCGGCGAGGATGGTACCGACGACTACTTCGCGGACAAGATTGCAGATCTTCGCATCGTCACGCTCGCGCAGGCCGGGCACATGCTGCACCATGAGCAGCCTGCTGAGTGCGCCCGGCACATCATGGAGTTCGCCGCACGATTGCCATGAAGGAAATTCGCCACCTGGTGACGACCGACTTCGGCCAGATGCATCTGCGTTGCCGCGGCGACGTACGGCAGCAGCCGTTGCTGCTCCTGCACATGTCGCCGCGCTCGAGCCGGATGTGGCGCCACCTCCAGGATGCGCTCGAACGGCCGAGCATCGCGCCCGATCGCCTGGGCTACGGATATTCCGACAGGCCTGCGCGCGAACTCACCCTCGAGCAGTATGCGCAGGCGACTTTGCAGGCGGTCTCGGCCCTGGGCGCAACCGGCCAGCTCGACGTGCTCGGTATGCATACCGGTGCAATCGAAGCCGTGCAGATCGGGGTGTCGGCTGCGGCGCGCGTGCGCAAGCTTGGTATTGTTGCGATTCCGTTGTTCACGGCTGCGGAGCGCACTGCCAACCTGCAAAGCTTCGGCGAACAGCGCATCGTGCCGCGCCAGGACGGCAGCCATCTGCAGGAGATCTGGGCCAATCGCTTCCAGTATCGAACGCCGCCCTACGATCTTGCCGATGTGCAGGAGCGAACAGTGGACTATCTGAATGCGCCGTTCCCGGGCCAGGCCTACCAGGCCGTGTTCCGCTTCGACTTGGCCGAGTGCCTGCTGCGCCTGCGGCGTCCCATCGTCGCCTTCGTGCCACGTGATGATCTCTACGATGTTTCGCTGCGCGCCCGCGGGAGTCTGCCGCCGGGGTCGACCTTCGTCGACTTGCCGGATTGTGGTATTGATCTATTCCTGCGCGATGTGCCGCGCATGGCGGCACTGCTCTCGGAGTATTTTCCTGTTGACCGATGAGGGGCTGATCATGAATGCGAAATTCTTGCTGCTGCTGGTGTTGGCGCTTGCTGCAACGAACAGCACGGCCGCCGACGCGGTCACTGACTGTGACCGTCTGGCCGCACACCCGAGCGATCCGGACAAACTCGGGGCCGGCGCACCGAGCAAGACCATCGACCTGCCGGTTGCCGAGGCCGCGTGCCGGCGTGTGATTGCCGATGATCCATCGAACATTCGCGCGCATTATCAACTGGGACGCGTGCTTTTCTATCAGCACAAGACCGATGCGGCCTTGCCCGAACTCGAAAAGGCAGCGAGCGCCGGTTACCGCCAGGCGATCTTTGTGCTCGGCTTCGTCAATTACGACGGCAAGCAACTGCCGCGAAACGATTGCCGCGCCGCCGGGCTGTGGCAACGCTCCATAGCTCTCGATCACCCCTGGACGGGCTATTATCTGGTCAAAGGGTATCTCGATGGACGCTTCGATGCCTGTGGCGTGAAGCTCAGCGAAAAGCAGCTGCAGGACTATCTCGATCTCGCTCGTGCGAATATCAGCGTCGCCTCGTCCGCAGGCCGTGTCGAAGCCCTGGAGGAGCAATTGCACGCCGGCAAGACAGGTCGCGAGGCCGAGTCTTCGCGTCCGCAGCCACAGGTCACGGTGACACCCTTCGATCCGGCCAGGTATTCACAACAGGTAACCGAATGCGATCGCCTGGCATCCCATCCCGACGATCCGTACAAGGTGGCCGAGGGTCGTGAGAAACGCGAAATCGATTTGCCGCGCGCGGTGGCTGCCTGCCGAGGAGCTGTTGCAAAGGATCCTGAGAACCCGCGCCTGAATTACCTGCTCGGTCGCGTCCTCGGCTACAGCGGGCTTGGTGACCAGGCCATCCCCTACCGGCAACGCGCCACCGATGCCGACTACCCGCAGGCACTGTTCGTGATCGGCTATATAACGCTGTTTGGAATGAACAAGCAGCCTCAGGACAATTGTCGTGCCGGCGAACTTCTTCGCCGGTCCGCGCAGCAGGGCAGACTCGCGGGGCAGTTCGGCTTCCCGCGCTATGCACTGCAAGGCCGGTTTGCCGGCTGTGATGTCGTGGTCGACATCGCCGAGATGCGCGGTTTCGTGGCGGCGGGGCGTGCGCAAGCGGGTGGCGATTACTACAAGACGCTGCTCGCCGATCTCCTGGACGAAGCCTTGACTGCGCGCAGCGCGTCAGCCGGCCCGGAGTAACTTACTCCGGCGTGCGGAACCGGCTGTGCTGTGGTCGACCGTCTCCGGGTTGTTCCCACTCGAGGGCGTCGCTCATCCAGATGTGATCGACGGGAACGATGCGCGCAGGGTCATCGAGTGTGGCGATCGTCAGATCGATTTTTCCCCTGCCGTAGGATTCGTGCCAGTAACTGAGGCTGCAGCCGCAGTCCGGGCAGAAGCCACGTTGCACCTGCGGTGACGAAGCGTATATCGCGGGCGCAGTGCGAGACCAGTGCAAGCTGTCCCTCGCGATGGTGAACCAGGCAACGCCAGTTGCGCCTATGTTGCGACGGCAGGAAGTGCAATGGCAAAAGGTCGGGGGAAGCACCGGCAGGCCGCAGGTGTAACGCAAGGCGCCACATGCGCAGCCGCCGGCCAGCGTAGAATGCTCAGTCATAAGTCCTACCTCTGTGACAACCAGGCAACCCGGATTCAACCGCCTTGCACGCGCTAAAGCGCTTAATGCGCATAACTTACCAGTGGGCACGGCGGACCGTCATTGTGATTGTCGGGTTCACCGTACTGATCATCGGCATTGCGATGATCGTTCTGCCGGGTCCCGCGATTATCGTCATACCACTGGGCCTCGCCATACTCGGCCTTGAATTCGCATGGGCGCGCCTGTGGTTGAAGCGCGTCAAGGAACGAAGCCGCGAGGTGGCGGACAGCGTGCTTCGCAAACGCAACAACGGTGAGGGGCAATGAAGGCAATACGATCCGTGACACGCCGCCGCCTCCTGGGCGGGGCCACAGGCATTGCCGCGATGATGGCCGCGCTGCCGGCGGCAGGCCGGGACGCAGGCGCAAGCAACTGGCGTCGATTGCGGCGGGTGGTCACGAGCTACGACGCGCAAGGCAGGACCGTCGTGCTCGCCGATGGCGAGCCTGGCAATGTGCTCACGCTGAATGGCACGCGCATTACGCGTCTTTGGGAGTCCTCCGCAGTGCCGGTGCAGTTGCCGTTGGGCGCGGATGCCGGCGCGAGCGCCGGCAATGCCTACCGCCCCGGCTTCGTCGGCACCAGTTTCTACGTGGCGCAGATCCCGGGCGGCACGACGGTGAAGGACATTCCCATGCATCGCAATGCGACCCTCGATTACATGGCGGTGCTGGACGGGCGCGTGCTCCTGAAGCTCGACGACCAGGAAATCGATTTGCGCCAGGGCGACCTGTTGATACAGGGCGGCAACCTGCACAGTTGGGAGAACCGCTGGCGCCGCAGCTGTCTGTTGCTGTTCGTGGTGGTGGCCGGCAGCGCGAGCTGACGCAGCGCTAACGCGGCGCTGCGGAGGGTAGCGCCGAATCTGCCGTGAATATTTCGTCGTTGCGCACGAAAGAGCGCAGGAACGGCGCCATCACTTTCATTTGCGTCGCATGCGCGGCGATTGCGCGCTCTTTTTGCGCGACTTCTGCAGCGCTGAGTGCGAGCGACTGCCAATGCAGCTGGCCCGTGCCCGGCGGGGCCTGCATCGCCCGACCAGGTTCTGCGCGACGCGGTATTGGCCAGTCGTTCCCTGCGTGAACCACCCAGAAACGCAGGCGGTCCAGTTGATCGCGCTCGTTCATCAGGCGTAGCAGAAGAACACCAGCGGCCCGATGATCGGGGTGCCGATCGAGCGGGCTCGGCGCCAGGACGAGCGTCGGTTGCAGCCGGTCCAGCAATTGACGTACATCGCGCTCGAGATTCCTGCCGGTGTATTCACTGCCCGGTGCCAGCGCCTGCGCGTAGGGCACGTGGCTCGCTGCGGTGTACCGCGAGCGATAGGGCGTGACGTAGTTCTGCTGCAGCATCTGCGAGAGTCCGCGATCCGGGTAACCGAGGAATACCTGCGCATCATCGGGAACGCTGAGCAAGCCGGCAGCGGTGCGCGCCTCCCGCATGCGCTTCTCGGCGAGACCCAGCAGGCCTTGCGTGCCCGGCTCGAGGTGCTTCTCGATGACCATGGCATCGAGTTCGAATCCATCGCCGCTGGTCAGCCAGACGATGGCGCGGCGGGCGCCGCGGCGGGCAGCGCGTTGCAGCAGGCCCGCGCAGCACAGGGATTCGTCATCAGGGTGGGGTGCAATGACCAGTACGCTGTCGCGGCTACCAGGCTCGACCATGGGCTCGGCCGGGGCGGCGGCGGCCAGTAGCGAAAGGGCCAGGGCCAGGAAACTTAATCGGCGCCGCCGATGTCGAACGCAGGACGTGCCGTGTCGCTTGGGTTTCATTGACCAGAGGCGTCGACTCACCATGAATCTCCTGCTGATCGAAGATGATAACGATGCCGCCTGCTTTCTGGCGAAAGGTTTGCGAGAGAGCGGGTACAAGGTCGAGATTGCCGGCGATGGTCGGGAAGGACTGTATCGCGCCACCGAAGGCAACTACGACTTGATCATCGCGGATCGGCAATTGCCGCATATCGATGGTCTTACAGTCATCAGCTTGCTGCGCGAGCAGGGCAGTCGGGTCCCGGTGCTTGTCTTGTCGGCTTTCGGCACCGTGGACGATCGTGTCAAAGGGCTCAAGGCGGGCGGCGACGACTATCTCACCAAGCCGTTCGCATTTGCCGAGTTGCTGGCGCGCGTCGAGGCACTGCTCCGACGTGGCCAGGCGCCGAGCGCCATCACTCAGCTGCGGGTCGCCGACCTCGAGCTCGACATGCTGACGCGCCGCGTCTCGCGCGCCGGCCGGTCAATCGAGTTGACGGCGCGGGAATTCCAGCTGCTCGAATACCTGATGCGTCATGCCGATCAGGTGGTGACCCGCACCATGCTGCTCGAGGCCGTATGGGATCTGCACTTCGATCCGCAAACCAACCTGATCGATGTGCATATCAGCCGGCTGCGCAGCGCCATCGACAGGAATTTCTCCCACCCGCTTCTGCACACGATACGCGGCGCGGGCTATTCGCTGCGCGCACCGGCCTGAACGGTGATTCCGACAGCGCGACGCCTCGTGGCGTTCTACGTCGCGCTCGTGGCCATTACGGTCACACTGCTGCTGGCTGCGATCTATCTGCTCACTGCACGCGCGCTCGATCGCGATGTCAGCGCGGTGATCGATGCCGAGGCGGAAGGATTGCTCGAGCGCTACGAAACCGGCGGTTCGTTGCTGCTCGCGGACTCGCTGGCCCTGCGCCGTACCGATTGGACGCGCACCGGTGCGGTCTATCTGCTGGTCGATGCCGATCTGGTGCCGCAGGCGGGCAATCTCGCCGGATGGCCCAAGCACCTGGCCGTTGCCAGCGGCTGGGCGCAATTCACTGTTCTTGAACCCAACAGCACGCAGCGCCATCCGGTTCGTGCGCGCATCGTGCGCCTGGCCGATGGCAATGTATTGCTCGTTGGCACCGACCTCACCCAGCATTTGCGGCTATTGCGAGTGCAACGTCTGGCTGCGATCTGGACGGTACTGTTGACCACGGTTCTGGTGGTTGCCCTCGGGCTGTGGTACGCAAGGCGCAACCGCGACCGCGTTCGCAGTGCAGCCGCGAGCTGCGAGCGAATCATGAGCGGCGATTTCGCAGAACGCCTGCCTGTTGCCGGTGTGAACGACGAATTCGATGCCCTGGCCCAGGCGGTCAACCAGATGCTCGTTCGTATCGAGACACAGACACGGCTGCTGCGCACCACCTTCGACAGCGCCGCCCACGACCTGCGCACGCCACTTTATCGCATGCGCGTACGCCTGGAGGAGGCGCTGCTGCACGATCAGGGCGGCGGCGCAATCGTTGGCGCCATTCATGCTTCCTTGAAGGACGTCGATCATGTGCAACGTACCTTGTCGTCGTTGCTGCAAATTGCCCGAGCCGATGGCGATGCCGTACTGAGTGCTGCAGAGGCCGTGGACCTGGGCCAGCTCAGCCGTGAGATGGTCGAACTCTACCTGCCGGATGCCGAGGCGCAGGGTATGACACTGCGCTGCGAGGTCGATGTCGAACTACCGCTGCGTGGCAGCCGGCAATTGCTCGCACAGCTGTTGGCCAACCTGATAGAGAACGCCATCAAGTACGGACACGGCGGCGGCGAAATCGTGATCACCGCCCGTGCTGACAATGGCAATATCGTCCTGAGTGTCGCCGACCGTGGCCAGGGCATACCGCCCGGAGAACGTGAACGCGTGTTGCGCCCTTTCGAGCGCCTGCATCGTCACGATGACATCGGCGGCAGCGGACTCGGCCTGAGTGTCGTTGCCGCGATCGTCCGGCTGCATCGCGGCACGCTCGCGCTCGAGGACAACCACCCCGGCTTGCTCGTACGCTGCGTGTTCCCTGGCGGCTGAGCGGTCAATGGGAGGCTCAGGAGAACACGCAGCGCCGAAGGCTACTCCTGCTTCTGCTGTTCCGGGCCCTTTTGCTCCGAGCTTGTCTGTGCCATGCAGGCCTTGATGAAATCGATTCGCGCCTGGCCGTGCAGATTCTGCTTCATGGCGTCCTTGCTGCAGCTGCGGCGCGATTTGTGCATGGCCGTGGCCGTTGCCGGGGTCGGCTTGCTACCGGCTGACGGGTCCGTCGCCGGTGTTGCGGCATAGGCGCTGACGGCGCCCAGCAGCAATAGATTGGCTATCACAATAGTGGCTTTCACGGTTTGACTCCTTGGTTTGCAATGCATCCTTCCTCTTCGTCGATGTGAAGGACATTTTCAGAATGCGGTTCGACACTTTTGTTGCAGGACTTGCTGCCGCTCGCGAATTCTCCGGTCACTTTCCACACGCCAGGGGCGAGCAGGGGACTGTGATACTCGAACCAGCATTCGAAGTTCTTTGGACCATCTTCGATGGGCCGTCCCACCTTGAGGGTTTGCGCGACGATGGCGTCGTGGCTGTAGAGGGTCCTGGGTTCGCCATCCCTAACCGTGACCGGGTTGAGGGAAATGCTGGGCGGGTGCTCGCAAACGGATCCTTCGAACCCATCTGCCTCGAGTACGACTGTGAGGTAGGTCTGCCAACCGTAGCCTTTGTCTGGTGGCGCGGATGCGGCCTGGCCGGCCGCGAGGCTTGCCAAGACCACCATGGTCAGTGACGATCGGATTCTCATGGTCGGCTCCTCGATACCCGGCGTGCCCCGGCTGGCGTCAGGCGATGCCAGCCGGAGTCGCTGCGGTTGCTACTTGGCGGCCTTGTCCTTGCCGGTCTGGCATTTGACGATGTACTCATCGCGCGCCTTGCCGGTCAGGTGTTTGGCATCCGCCTCCTTGCGGCAGGCTTCGAATTTTTCATTCTTGGCCTGGGTCCCGGCATTGGCGGCTGGCGCCGGGGCGGCCGCCTGGCCGGCGGCGAACGCGCTGCTCACGGCCAAGGCTGAAACCGCAATCAAGCTCGAAATGGCTCGCATCTTCACTTGCTCCTTTAGTGGGTACGGGGTGTCGTTTGTCGACGGGAACCAATCTAATGCGCTCGCGCTGACGCGGCGATTGCAGCTGCATGAACTATTCGTAATGGCCGCGCGGCGCCAAGTTCGCTTCTCTAGGACCCAATGAAGGCGAACGCGACGACGTCAGACGACCTGCCAATGCAACCAGAATCGTCGCGGTTGCGCTGGATGGGGGCATTGCTGCCATTCGCGGTCTTCATTGCCGTGATCTGGGTATTGCACCATGAACTCGGCAAGCTGCAAGCCGGGGACATCCTTGCGGTGGCGCGGCAAATCGATGCGAAAGTCATGGTCCTTGCGGCACTGCTGACGGCGCTCAGCTATCTGATACTTGCCGTTTATGATCCGTTGGCCTTGCGCGCGATCGGCGCGAAAGTGCGCTGGCGTTACGCGACGCTGGCCTCCTTCATCGCCTACGCGATAGGTCATAACCTCAGCATGGCAGCGTTGACGGGCGCAGCCGTGCGCTATCGCTGGTACGCGCCGGTCGGGCTTGGCGTTGCCGAGGTCGCGCTGGTGACGGCATTCAACTCCGTTACCACGGCGTTGGGATTCATATCACTGGCGGCCATTTCGCTGTTGAGCGGACAATCCTCGGCCGACAGCGTGCTGCATGTACATGGCGGCTGGGCGCGGGCGGTCGGCATCGCACTCGCGTGCATCCCGGTGGGTTACCTGGCGCTTACGGCGCGGCGCGAGCGGAGTCTCGAGATCCTGGGCTGGTCGATTCCAAGCCCGGGGATTGCGATCGCTACGCTGCAGTTGTCGCTTGCGATACTCGACATGTGTGTTGCGGCCGGCGTGCTTTGGTGTCTGCTGCCAAGCGGAGGAGACCTTTCTTTCATCGCGTTCGCCGGCACCTTTGCGGTCGCCGCAGTTGCCGGGGTATTGAGTCACGTGCCAGCCGGTCTCGGCGTATTCGAATCGGTCGTGCTGTTGACGCTGCCGAATCTGCCGCGCGACGCTTTGCTTGCGTCGCTGTTGCTCTATCGCCTGATCTATTACCTGGTGCCTCTGCTGATCGCAGGCGCCATCTTCGCGGTGCGCGAACTGTCAGCGCATCGCGAGCGCTTGCGCCTGATGCAACGAGTGACCACGACCTATATCGGCGCGATTGCGCCGCAGCTGGGTGCCGGCCTGGTGTTCGCGGCGGCCGTGGTCCTGTTGTTCTCCGGTGCGACGCCGGCTATCGATACGCGTCTCGCAGGACTCAAGCGGCTGTTGCCGCTGCCCATCCTGGAGTTCTCGCATCTCGCCGGCAGCGTGATCGGAATCGTGCTGCTGATTCTGGCGCGGGCGCTGCTGCGCCGGGTCCGTGCAGCCTACCACCTGACGCAAATCCTGCTCGGGATTGGCATGGCCGCGTCGATATTGAAGGGCTTCGACTACGAAGAAGCCTTGCTGCTCGCCTTGGTGGCGACATTCCTCCATATCGGCCGTGCAGCCTTCTACCGCAAATCACCACTTCTGCAGGAGCGTTTCACGCCAGGCTGGGCCGTTACCCTGGTCGCGGTCGTCGTGGCTGTGCTATGGGTCGCCGTGCTTGCACATCGCGATGTGTCGTACTCATCGGAACTGTGGTGGACCTTCGCGTTCAAGAGCGATGCGTCACGCGTCCTGCGGGCGTCCCTGGCCGTGGTCATCATCACCGCGTTGTTCCTGAGCGCGAACCTGCTTGGTCCGGCACGTCCCGATGACAGCGATGATGAAGCTGGCCAATTGCGGATTGCGCGCGGGATTCTGCCGTTGGCGCGCCATTCGCTGGCCTTCGCGGTGTTGAGCGAAGACAAACGTTTGCTGCTCACGCCGTCACAGGATGCCTTCATCATGTACCAGGTCGTGAATCGCAGCTGGGTCGCATTGGGCGACCCGGTTGGCAGCGCCGCGCAGTTCGCAAACCTGATTTGGCGATTCCGGGAACTGTCCGATCAACACGGCGGTCGTACCGTGTTCTATCAGGTCAGCGACGAGTATCTCCCGTTGTACGTCGATCTCGGTCTTGCTGCGCTCAAGATAGGCGAGGAAGCGCAGGTGTATCTGCCGGAGTTCTCCCTCGACGGCAGTGCACGCGCCGAATTGCGCCAGGCGCGACGCCGCGCGGAACGCGACGGCGCGACGTTTGAAGTCCTACCGCGTGATCAGTCGGCTGGATTGATGCAAGACCTGCGGCGCCTGTCCGACCAATGGCTGGCCGAGAAATCGACTGCGGAGAAGGGCTTCTCCGTCGGACGTTTTAGCGAGGACTACATGAGCGAGTTTCCGATTGCACTGGTGCGCCGCGAGGGCGAGCCAGCAGCATTCGCCAATCTCTGGGCGACGTCCGGCAAGGAAGAGCTGTCCGTCGACCTGATGCGATTTGGCAACGACGCGCCGCGCGGCGCGATGGACTTCCTGTTCATCGAGTTGATGCTTTGGGGCCGTGCGCAAGGCTACCGGTGGTTCAACCTCGGCATGGCGCCATTGTCCGGGCTCGGCGCGCACCCGTTATCGCCGGTGTGGCACAAGGTGGGCAATTTTGTCTATCGTCACGGCGAGCACTTCTACAACTTCAGCGGTCTGCGCCGGTACAAGAGCAAATTCGATCCGCGCTGGCAGCCGCGCTATCTGGTCGCTCACGGCGGGCTCGCGTTGCCACGGATCGTGTCCGATCTTTCCATCCTGGTCGCGGGCGGTCTCAGGGCAGTGGTGAGCAAGTGATCAAGCAATGGAAAACGACGGGCGTCGCGATGGTCGCGTTGTTGCTGGCGCTGCCGGTCTACGCGACGCCACAGTCGCCGGATGAAGCGCAGTCGATCAGCTGGGGGCGGTTCGGGCGCATGACAATCTATCGCCCGGCGCGGGCACCGACGGCTGTGGTTCTGTTCGTCTCGGGCGATGGCGGTTGGCATCTCGGCGTGGTGGGCATGGCGCGGGCATTGCGCGATCAAGGAGCGCTGGTCATCGGTATCGACATCCGTACCTATCTCGCCAACTTTTCGAAATCAACGGCGAGATGCGAATCCCTTGCGGTCGATTTCGAGAACCTGAGCCATCGCCTGCAGAAAGAACTGAAGTTGCCCGAATACATCAAGCCGATGCTCTATGGGTACTCCTCGGGCGCGACATTGGTATATGCCGCGATCGCGCAGGCGCCGACCGGTACATTCGCGGGCGCGGTGAGCCTCGGCTTCTGTGCCGACCAGGATTTCCGGCATGTCGCACTCTGCCCCGGTGCCGGACTGCACTACGAGGCGAATCACCGCGGTGACTGGGTGCTGCAGCCGAGCACGAGGCTGCGCGACCCCTGGGTGGCCCTGCAAGGCCAGCAGGATGCCGTATGCAATCCGGCAGCGGTGGACGAGTTTGCCGGAAAGACAGGCGACGCGGCGCGCGTCGTGCGCCTTGATCGGGTCGGCCACGGATTCGGCGTTGAAAAGAACTGGCGGCCGCAGTTCCTGCGTACCTTCGCCGGGCTCGAGGACACGGATCACAACAAGCCTTTGGAGGTCTCCGCGCTGTCAGGTTTGCCATTGACCGTGGTGAGCGCGCCGGCGCAGTCGGCGACGGCGAGTGCGGGGAAGGCCGGTTTCGCACTGTTGTTGAGCGGCGATGGTGGCTGGGCAGGGCTCGACCGCGAAGTGGCCCAACAACTCGCTGACGGCGGCCTGCCCGTGGTGGGTCTCGACAGCCTGCGCTACTTCTGGAAGGCGCGGAAGCCCGAGGAGGTGGCTGCGGATGTCAGCCGGATACTGCGCCACTATGCGAACGATTGGCGGCGCGAACAAATCAACCTGATCGGCTATTCATTCGGCGCCGATGTCCTGCCGGCCATCGTCAATCTGTTGCCGCAGGATCTTCGCGAGCACCTGCATTCGCTGACGCTCATCGCGCCGTCTGCGAGCGCGAGCTACGAAGTACATGTGCTCGACTGGCTGCCAGGCTCTACCAGCGGCGGTGATCCGGTATTGCCACAGCTCCGTCGCCTCGGTGACCTGCCGTTGCTTTGCATGCAGGGACATGGCGAAAGCGAGGGTCTGTGCCCGCACATCAACCATGCTGGCGCCAGCGTCGTCGAAGTCGGTACCGGCCATCACCTGGGCGGTGACTATGCGTCGATTGCCACCCACATCCAGAGATTCATTGCGCAGGCGCGTTGACAGGGCGAGGTCAGGCGTCCAGGAAGGCGATCAGCTCCCGGCCCCAGTCGCGCCAGCTCGCCGGCATGCGTCGGAAGGGGATATGCGGAAAGTCGCGGTGAGCATTGCGCGTGTGCGCAAGGTTCGGGTCCCAGTCCGGCGCGACGAGCATCGCCGGGACCTTGAGCGCACGTAACCGGGCCTTGACCGGATAGGCGAAGTGCGCCTGGTAGGCGGCGCGCCACATCTCGGGCGCTTTGAACACTTCGATGACCCGACGGTGCACCATTTCGGTTGCAACGTTCACGGGCTGGTGGATCACGCCCTGACTGCTGCGATCGAACCATGGCCAGAACAGGCTTTGATCGCGAATCATATGCCAGGTGTGCAGCAGATGACCGCCGTACCAGTCCGGTTCGATACGCGGCGTGTAGTGTTTGCGAAGTCGCGCGAGGGTCGGCGCATCGAAGTACATGAGGTCGGCGAGCACGAGGCGGCGCAGGGCGCTGCGCGCCGTCGTGGCGAGCTCGAGGCCAACCAGCGCACCGCCCCAGGTGCCGACAAAATCGTACTGATCCACGCCGAGCGCCCGAAGTGCCTGCTGCACGGCGCGTGCATGGCCCGCGACCGTTACACGACCCGATCCGAGGGTATTGTCCGATTCGCCATGGCCGGGCAAATCGATGGCGATGACCGGACGGTGACCGATGAACGATTCGGCCAGCGGACGGATGATGTCGGAAGATCCCGCGGCATCGTGCTGCACGACCACGGGCCGTCCGGGCGCGTCGAGGTTGCGCCGCAGGCGCAACTGCCCGCCCGGGATGCGCACGGTGTCGTTCCAGGCGCGACCGGCAATGCCTGCGGTTGCAGCGACTGCCGGCGCCGCCGCCGGCTTGCCGCGCTTGAGGAAGTCGCGAACCAGGTCGAGGGTCTCATCGACGCTGCCACCTGCGATCACGCTCGTCGTCCTGGAGCAGTTGCGCAGCCTCGGTAATTGCGTCGCTAGCACATCGGTCTTCGCGGCAGTCACCAGCAAGGGTACGGTCGCATGACGGGTCGCAAGTTCGCCGCGCATGGTGAACGCCGCGCGATAACCGACACGGTAATGATCGCCCGCGCGCAACAGGTCGAGCAGTGCGGCCTGCAGGGTTTGCGGATCCGGCACGCTATTGGGCAGCCGCTCCGCCTGGCTCTTGGCATACCAGGGGAAGAAGATGGTCTGCTCGCGCATCCGCGCCCAGCTCCAGGTCAGGTGCGAGCCATCCCATTCGGGTCGGAAGGGCGGCAGATAATTGGCGACGAGATCGGCACGCTCGTTCTCATCGAGTACCACATAGCCATTGGCTGCAGCTGCTGTTACCCGCTGCGGAAACGCGAGAGCCATCGCGCCGGCTATCATTGCGCCGGTGTGAAAGCCGTAGATCGCAGCGCGTCCTATGCCGAGCGCATCCATGAACTCCGTGACGGCCTCGGCGAAATCGACGGTCTCGGCCGCAGCGACACCCAGAGGGTCCGACAGGCCGAAGCCGGGCGTGTCCGGTGCAATGCAGGTGAAGTGTTTGTGCCAGCGCCGCATGGTGTGGATCATGTCGAGCGATGACAAGGGTGACTGGTGCAGCATGATCACTGCGGGACCGCTGCCGCAGCGGCGGTAATGCACCTGCCGTGCACCCCAGCGACCGTCGGTAATGGTTGCGAAGTGGCGGGTGATTTCCGGCTTGGCCATAACGACTCCGAACTTGCACGCTGGGCTTGGTTATCATGCCTGTATTTGCAGTGCGGCTGAAAGACGGCGTCATTGACTAACCACTCCGCGAGCGCGCTGGACGCATTGCGTCACGGGCAATTCATGCGCTATGCCGCGGCGCGCTTCCTTGCCACGCTCAGCTGGCAGATGATCGGGGTCGCGGTCGGCTGGCAGGTTTATGCCCGCACGGGCAACCCGCTTGACCTGGGCTGGGTGGGGCTCGCGCAGTTCCTGCCGTTCTTCCTCGCCATCCTGCCTGCCGGTTTCGTGGTCGATCGGGTCAACCGTCGCAACGTGCTGATCGCCGCCTATTGCATCGAGGCGAGTTGCGCCGTGGCACTGCTCGTTTTCACGTTGCTGGACGTCGCCGATGTGCGCTTGATCTTCGCCGCCATGGCGCTGTTTGGCCTCGGCCGGGCATTCTGGATGCCGGCCGGGCATGCCATCGTGCCGAATCTGGTACCCGTACCGCTCTTCCCCAGCGCGGTGGCCGCCAACTCGGTGTTGTTCCAGACCGGTGTGATCATCGGCCCGGCGCTCGGCGGACTGCTCTACCTCGCGGGGCCGGCAGTCGTGTACGCGTTCATCCTGTGCCTGCTGGCGTTGGTCGTGCTGCTGATGGCGGGCATACGCCTGCCGCCTGCCGGCGCGGCGGCCATCACCAGCAGCCTTGCGGAAGTCCTCGAAGGCCTGCGCTTCGTGCTGCGCAAGCGAATACTGCTCGGCGCGATCTCGCTCGATCTGTTCGCGGTGCTGTTCGGCGGTGCAACCGCGTTGCTGCCCGTGCTGGCGCGTGATGTGCTGCAGGTCGGGCCTGCCGGCCTCGGGCTTCTGCGCACGGCGCCTGGCCTCGGTGCCGCGCTCATTGCAGCACTGATCGCGCTGCGACCCATACGCCGTCATGCGGGGCGATGGATGTTCGGCGGGATTGGCGCGTTCGCCGTCGCGACCATCGTGCTCGGCCTGTCATCCTGGTTCTGGCTGTCGCTGCTCGCGCTCGTCGTGCTCGGAGGTGGCGACATGGTGAGCGTCTACGTACGTTCCGTGCTGGTGCAGCTCGAGACGCCCGACCATATCCGCGGCCGGGTCAGCGCGGTCAGTTCGATGTTCATAGGCGCTTCGAATGAACTCGGCGAATTCGAATCGGGCGTCACCGCCAGTTGGTGGGGCGCGGTACGCGCCATCGTGATCGGCGGCGTGCTATGTCTCGGCGTGGTTGTGATCTACGCGCGATTGTTTCCGGAATTGCGTCGGATGGATCGACTCCTCGAACGCAGCGATGATGCACTACCCGCGCGCCCGTCAAGCTGACGCAAAACACCGACAAGGAAATCTGCAGATTGCGATTCAAGTCGCGCTGCCATGGCTTGTCCACGCGTCGCGTGGCGGATCTAATAAGCGCATGCAAGCTCCCGCGTTCAGCACCTTCTCGGCGATTGCCGAAATCTTCGTTACCGCCGGCGTCCTGACCGTGGTGCTCCGCAATTATCTGCGCAAGGGTTTCGCAGTGCGACTCGCTGTCGCCGTCATCGTTTTCGAATTCTCCGTGAACATGATGTACATGATCTCGCGCCAGCGTGCAGGGCATGACAGCGCCGCATCGTCACCCTACATCGCGTTCATGGCCGCGCACGGGATCCTGTCATTGCTGGTTTTCGTTCTTTTCGTCGTATTCGCCTACCTGGCATTCGTCGCGATCAAACGCGACCGGCACTTCTTCCACGAGCATCCGTTCCTGTGCTTCGGCTTCCTCGGGCTGTGGATGCTGAGCGTGGGCTCGGGCGAATTCCTGTACGCGCTCAACTACCTGCTATAGCGATTGCGAGCAGCGCGACCGAGGCAGCTGTCGTGAGGCTTGCGCACAGGGCAACGGCGCGCTGACCAATCGACCGCCATCGTGGCGGCAGTCTGCCCACGGTGAGCAGCGCGACCAGCGTCAGATGTGCGCTCAGCAGCAGCACGAAACCGTAGCCGAAGAAAATATGCAGCAGGTCCAGGGTCACATAGCCGCTGCCGTAGCCGACCGCCGGTACCAGCAGCGCAAGGCCGCTGAGGCTCGCGCCACACATGAGATAAAAAGCATGTAATCCGACGCGATAGTGCGTCGGGCGAGCCGGCGCACGGACACGCAGGTAGTGGCGAAGCTGGTAGCTCGCGTACACCGGCAGCACGATCGCCGCCGGCATCCAGTGCACAAATTCCCAGTAGTTGCGGTCGGCGAGGCCCGCACCGAAAAAAAGCAACAACGAGCCCGTCAACGTGGCAAACAGCAGTCCCGCAAGCGTCGTGACGATGAGCGGCGATTGCCAGCGTCGTGCCTGGCGCACCTCGGCTGGTGGCAAGTTCATGGCCGCAGTATGCCCGGCCGATGCGACAGGCTGCGCGCCGCTGGACAGTGAAACTGTATATCTATACAGTTACTTGATGAGTGCGATCGTCAAAGGACGGGGCTCGACACTGCAACCGGCGGTGCGTTTCGATGCGCTGGCCAAGGACTACGAGCCCGAAGCGGGCTTGCTGGCGTCGCAGGGCCAGGGTCTCGCGAGGACGGTCGTCAGCATCGACCATGCGCGCAGCATCATCAGCCACAACCAGTCTCCGGACATCGGTTTCGATCAGTCAGTCAATCCTTACCGCGGTTGCGAGCACGGTTGCGTCTACTGCTATGCGCGTCCAAGCCATGCCTATCTCGGCTTGTCGCCGGGTCTCGATTTCGAGACGCGCATTTTCGCCAAGCCCAATGCCGCGGCCCTGCTTGCCAGGGCGTTGTCGCAGCCGTCCTACCGCGTGAGCACCCTCATGCTGGGCGCCAACACCGACCCGTATCAGCCTGCCGAGCGCAAGCACATGATCACACGCGGTTGTCTCGAGGTCCTGCTCGAGCGGCGTCACCCGGTGGCGATCGTCACCAAATCCACATTGATAGAACGGGACCTCGATTTGCTAGCGAAGCTCGCTGCCCTCGATCTCGTTGCCGTGTCGATCAGCCTGCCGCTCCTCGATAACGATCTCAAGCGCGTGCTCGAGCCGCGCGCCGCGGCGCCTGCCGCGCGGCTCGCCTGCATTCGCGCGCTGCGCGCTGCTTCGGTGCCGGTCACCGTGCTGGTCGCCCCGGTCATACCGTTCATCAATGATCAGGACCTCGAGCGCATCCTGGAACTCGCACGCGAGGCGGGGGCCAGCAGCGCAGGTTATGTCATGTTGCGTCTGCCGCTCGAAGTCGCACCGCTGTTTCGCGACTGGCTTGCAACGCATTATCCCGAGCGTGCCTCGAGGGTCATGGCGGCCGTGCAGAACATGCGCGGCGGGCGGGACAACGACAGCCGTTTCGGCAAGCGCATGACCGGTGCCGGCCCGTACGCCGACCTTCTGCGCTCGAGGTTTCGCCGCGCCTGCCAGCGCCTTGGACTCGCGCAGCGCATGGCACCGCAACTCGACACGTCCCGGTTTCGCGCACCCCCCCAGGCGCCCGGGCAGGCGAGCTTCGGGTTCTAGCCAGGCCCGGCATGGCGCCCGAGCGGGAGGCGCAAGGATCCCGGGAACCCAGCGCGCGCCCGGGAGTCTTAAGTCTTCGGGTGGCCTGCGCGTGGCATACTCAGGGCAGGGCATGCCAGCGCGAAAAGGGGGCGAGTCATGATCAACTGTCTCTCCATGGGCAGCGACCGGCGCATTGCTGTTGTCGGAACGATTGCCACCGCCTGTCTTCTGCTCGGCGGATGCATGTCGGCGCGCGTCGACGAATCGCGAGAGCAACATACCGAGATCGGCAAGGACGAAGCCGTCGTCATACTCGCCAAGCCGCAGATTGAAAGCCTTGGCGCCGAAGACAAGTTCATGGACTGCATCGGCAGCTCGCTGTCGCGAGGAGGCGAGCGGGCCATCCGCGTCGCCGATAACGACACCTTCGTCGACAGCGTCTTCCCCTGGCTCGAAGCCGGCACGGCGCCGACACGTCCTGAAGCGGTTGCCACCTTGCTCACCCGCCCGGGCGTCGCCGAGCAATTCGAACGCACGGGCGTGCGTTATATCGTCTGGCTCGATGGCGGCACGCGCAAGACCGATGGGGGTGGCAGCCTGGCCTGCGGCGCGGCACCGGGTGCCGCGGGCTGCGTCGGTTTCGGTTGGTGGGAAAAGGAGTCGGCTTACGAAGCCACGATCTGGGACGTCAAGACCGCGAAATCCGCTGGCAGCGTCGGTACCAATGTGACTGGCACCTCCGCGATCATCGGCGCCGTCGTGCCGCTGCCGTTCATAGCCCGTGTCGAGGGCACCGCCTGCAATCGCATCAGTGAGCAATTGCGCGGGTTCTTCCATGGTGACGACACCGCGCCCGCTGCGCCCTCGGGTGCAGGGAGCGAATGAACGAAACATTTGCACTCGAGTGGCGTCCAATGATTCCAGATGACCGTTGCCTGCCCCGAGGTGATACCGACATGACCATCGCCGACTCTCGGTCCAACCATCGCCCGACGCCCCTGCTGTTGCTTGCGGCACTGGTGCTTGCCGCCTGCGCCAGCAATGGCAATGGCAGCGGCACCGGCGGCATGCCGGGCAGTCCATCACCCTCGGGCGGCGGCGCCTCCTTGCCCCTGCCGGTGCCCTCGTCGGGGACGGGCGCGTCGACACCGGGTTTGCCGAGCGCCGGCTTGCCCAAGCCCTCGGCCGGCAAGGATGCGAGCGGCAGCGGTACGACAGGCACGGCCGAGCCAGCGACCACGCCTGAGGAGCGCAGCACCACGATTGCCAAGCGCCTCGACGATTCCATCGGCGATTTCGATCGCAAGCTCCAGGGCGAGCAGGACGAACTCGCGCGCCAGCGTGATGCCCGCGCGGCCGATCGCGCCGGCAGCGCGAAGACGGAAGGCACGGACGGCACGGGCGAGGGCGAAGCCGGTGCCGCCGATCCCACCATGGCGAAAAACGGTGCGAACAAATCGCGCGCCGGCGATCTCAAGTCGCAGAACGAGCAGGACCAGAAGCAGGCCGAACAGGACGGCGACCAGACGGCGGGCGGTTCCAGCTCGGGCGGCGGCGGTCGCGGCGCCAGGAACATACCGAGCGGCGATGACGACGACATCGTCGCAAGGCGCCTGCGCCGTGCTGCCGAGCAGGAGACCGATCCGGAGCTCAAGGAGAAACTCTGGAAGGAGTACATCGAATACAAGAAAAGCGTCACGGGCGGCTGAGGCTGGAGGCTGATCGATGAAACTTCTTGCAATTGCACTCCTCGCGTACGGCACTTTGCTCACCGGTTGTGTGGTTCATGAAACCCGGCCGCTCGAGAAGATCAACCCCGTACAGGCGACTCAACAGATTCCTGCCGACGAGTTGCTCGATGTCGGCGTGCATGTGTTCGATCCAGGCATACCGGCCGAGATCGCTGAGGATCCCGATGCGCTCGCCAAACGACGCATCTACCCCGATCTGCGTCGTGCCGAAGCGCGTTTCGTTGCCGCATCGCTCAGCGATACGCTCGAAACCTCCGGCCAATGGGGCGCGGTGCGCACCGTGCCCGACAACGTGCAGTTCGTCGACATCCTGCTCACCGGCAAGATCATCGAATCGACCGGCGCCAATCTTGCGCTGCAGGTACGTGCCGTCGATGCCACTGGTCGCGTCCTCATCGACGACCGGCGCTACGCAGGGGACGCCGATGTCGGCTCGTACAAGACCGATGCCGCGCTCAAGGCGCGCGATCCTTTCCAGAATGTCTATTCGCGCATTGCGAACGATCTGGTCGCGGCGCGCGCCGGCCTCACGGCCGAGGACCGGCGTGCAATTCGCCAGGTCAGCGAGTTGCGGTTCGCGGAGGATCTTGCACCGAGTGCGCTGGCGGGCTACCTGGTTACCGACAACAACGGACGTCGCAGCATTGCGCGGCTGCCGGCGGAGAACGATCCACTCATGCAGCGCGTGCGCCGTATCCGCGAGACCGATGCCACCATCATCGACACCCTGGACGGCTACTACGAGAATTTCGACGACCAGCTCTCCGATGCCTACGACTCCTACCGGCGGGCAAGCTTCGAGGAAATGGAGAAAGAAAACCGCCTGCGTAACCAGGCGCGCACCCGCACCTTCCTCGGTGCCGCGGCGGTGCTGGCCTCGGTGTTCGTGCCGGGCCAGTGTGCCGCGACGGACTACAATTGCCGGCGCATCGAAAGCGCGGCACGCACGGCCGGTGCCATCGGCGGCACCGCGGGTGTGCTGTCCGGACTCAAGAAATATGCCGACGCCAAGAATGCCGCGGCGTCGGTGCGCGAGCTGTCCGAGTCCTTCCAGGGTGAGGCCGCATCGCAGGTCGTCGACGTCGAAGGCAAGACGCTGAAGCTCGTTGGCTCGGCGGACGAGCAGTATCGGGAATGGCGGCAGCTGCTGCGCGAGATGCATCTCGAAGAGACCGCAGGCGTTGCCACGGCGCCACAGAGCACGGATGATAGTGCCAGCAACGCGAAAGGCACGTAACCATACGTTGAGGGTGGATGCTGAGTATTGCCGAAGGCATACAGCTTTGCGGTCGCTTCACGCTTCTTAGCAAAATCGGCTCGGGTGGGCATGGCGAGGTCTGGCGCGCCAGGGATGCGCTGCGCGAGCACGAAATTGCCCTGAAGGTGGTGCACGGCGCGGTCGCGCGGTCGGGCAATGGCTGGGAGGCACTCGAGCGCGAATACGAACTGGCGCAGCGCCTCGCCCACCCCGGCATCCTCGAAGTGTTCGAACCGATGCGTGACGGCCAGCTGCTGATGCTGCCCATGGAGCTCGCGACTGGCGACCTGCGCCGCATGCGCGGCGAGCCCTACACCCGCATCGTCCCCATGCTGCTCGAGACCGCCGAGGCGTTGAGCCACGCCCATTCGCGCGGCGTGATACACCGCGACCTGAAGCCGGGCAACGTGCTCATCGACAACGAAGGGCGGATCAAGCTGGCCGATTTTGGTACCGCATCGCGGGTGGACGACGTCGATCGCGCCGCTTTCGGATCGCCCTTCAGCGCGAGCCCGCAGCAGATCAAGGGTGAACCGGCGACGGCGAGCGACGACATCTACGGCCTCGGCGCGCTCGCCTATGAACTGCTCTCAGGCTATCCGCCTTTCTACCCCCGCTTCGATGCGCGTGCCGTGGTGAGCCAGCCGGCGCCGCAGCTGATGCCGATACACCCGGTGCCGCCGAGGCTCGCAGACCTCGTGATGCGCATGCTCGCAAAGACGGCGGCCGAGCGGCCGGCCTCGATGGAAGAAGTCATCGGCGAGCTGCATGCGGCCTTGCAGGATACGGTGTCCGTCGAGCTGCCGGCTCTGAGCGCCGCCGACGTGGCCTCGCAAGCCGGCGAAACGCCGAATGTCACGGCGGCCGATGGCGAGACGGCCGGCGGTCTGCCGCCACTCATCATCGAAGACGCCGTGCGTGCGCGGCGTGCCGATTCCGGCCCTGCTCGCGGACCGATGCGGCCGGTTCTGATCGCGCTGGTTGCGCTTGTCGCTTTGCTCGGCACCATTTTCTTCGTCCTGCCGCGCTTCGCCGCGAAACTGCCGGCACCCACGGTACCCGTCGGCGCCGGCGGCGAGGCGCCTGCCGATTCCAACGCCGTCGATCCCGAACAGCTGGCGCGGGCCAACGAGTTGCGCGCGAGCTTCGAATCGAGGCTCGCGGCCCTCGAGGAGCATGCGGCTCCGGTGTGGGGCGGCGCTGCCTATGCGGCGGCGCGATCCCTTGGCACGGACGGCATCGCGGCGCTCGACGCGGGCGATTTCGAACTTGGCATCGATCGCATCGAGACTGCCTTGCGACGGCTCGACAAGGTCGATGAGGGTGCGGCCGCGGCCTTGCATGCGCAGCTGGCCGAGTCCGAGCGCGCCTTCAAGGCCGGGCAGACCGACCGGGCCCGCCAGGCCGCGGAACTGGCCCTGCGTATCAAGCCCGATGATGCCGCTGCCAAGGAAGCTCTGGCGCGCACGGCGCAGTTGCCCGATCTTCTGCAGCTGCTCGCGGATGGTGCCAATGCGGCCGCTGCCGGCGAGCCTGCGCGCGCCGCGGAATTCTTCCAGCAGGCACTGGCCCTGGCGCCCGACAACGCCGATGCGAAAGCAGGCCTCACCGCGGCGCGCGCCGCGATGGGGGCCGATGCCTATGCCGGTCATGTGGCCGATGGCTATGCCGCGCTGAAGGCAGGCAAGCTCGATGCGGCGCGCAGCGCCTTCGAGGCGGCCGCGAAGCTTCGCAGCGATGGCCCGGAGGCGCAGAGCGGCTTGGCGGAAGTCGCGGCTGCCGGGCGCAGCGGCAACTGGCAGCAGGCGCGCAGCCTCGCGCTCGGCCATGAGAACATGGAGCGCTGGGCGGACGCACAGAAGATCTACGAGGGCCTCCTCAAGGAGGACGGCGGCATCGCGTTTGCGCGGCAGGGGCTCGCGCGCGTGCGGCCTCGCGCGACCCTGGCGAGCGCCTTGCAGGGCATCATCGATGCGCCGCAGCGGCTTGCCGCTGCCGAAGTCCGCAACGAGGCCGACTCGCTCCTCGAGCAGGCCCGCGGCATCAGTCCCCAGGGACCCGTGCTGCGCTCGCAGATCGCCCGAATCGAACTTTTGCTGCCCGAATACGACAAACCAGTATCGGTCGTGCTCGAGTCTGACGACGCGACCACGGTGAGCATCACGCGTGTCGGGCAGTACGGAAGCTTCATGCGACGACAAGTCGAACTGAAACCCGGACGTTATGTCGTGGTCGGTACGCGTACCGGCTACCGCGACGTGCGCCGCGAGATAGTCGTAACGCCGGGAGAGAGCGTTCAGACGGTCATCGTGCGCTGCGACGAAGCCATCTGAGGCCGACATGACCACCGGCGCGCGTCCCGCAATGCGCGAACTCACCGACCTGACGATCATCGAGCCGCAGGGGCAGCGGCGGATGCGGCTGCCGCTGACCATCGGCGGGGCCGGTGCGACGATCGTCGTGCCCGGCCCGACCGGGCCGATGCTCAACATCGAAGTCATCGACGGTCGGCTGCGGCTCGTGAAGCTCGCCGGCGCCCCCGCAGTCGACGTCAATGGCGACCGTCTCGATGATCACCACGATCTCGCGCCGGGCGATGTCGTTCACTGCGGCCGCGTGCAACTTCGTTTGCAGGAGGCGGACGGCACACTCGCCCTCGACGTCGAGCACGATGTTGCCAATCGCACCCAGGCGCCCGGGCAACTTCCCGCTACGACTCGCGTGGTGACCCACAGCGAAGAGTCGATCGCCATCAAGCCCATTGCGGTGCAGCTTCCGGTCGGCACAACGCTCCCTCGTCGCCGCTCAGCCGCACCGCCGACCCAACGCCTGCGCTGGGTGCTGGCGGCGGTCTCCGCCGCGGCGCTCGCAACGACGCTGTTCATTGCCGCGCTGATTCGCGTGCCGCTCGATCTGGCGCCCAATGACCTCAACGTTCGCGCGACAGGCAGCCTGTTCAGCTGGCATGCCGGCGACACCCTGTTCGTATTTGCAGGTCGACACCAGCTGCGCGCGCGCCGCGAGGGCTATTACGATGGCGAAGTCGCGATCGTGGCGAGCGACGGCATGACCGCACCGGTCCGGATCCGGCTCGTCAGGAAGCCGGGTCTCGTGACGGTCGACACGGCCGACATCGCTGCGCTCGCCTACGTCGATGGTGCCGAGGCGGGGAAAGTGCCGGGCGAGCTCGAGATCAAGCCGGGCGCGCATACCATCACCCTGCGGGCCAAGCGCTATCTCGATGCGATCGGCAAGATCGACGTCGAGGGTGGTGGCCTGCGACAGACGATCGCAATCGAAATGCAACCCGACTGGGGCGTCGTCAATGTCTCGAGCAGCAGCGCGGCCGCCCTGCTTCGCGTCGACGACCAACCGGCGCAAGCGCTTCCGGCGCGTCTCGAGCTGCCTGCCGGCGTACACAGGCTGCGCATCACGGCGAGCGACGCCCGTGCCTGGGACAGCAGCGTCGTGGTGCAGGCGGGCCGGACGATGGATCTTGGTCCCATCGATCTTGGCGCACCGGATGCACTGCTCGAGGTTCGCAGTCAGCCTTCCGCGGCGGAGGTTTCTGTCGGCGGCAAGTATCGTGGCCGCACGCCACTGACTGTCAGTCTCGCACCGGGAGTCGATTATCCGGTGCTGGTGTCGCGGCGTGGCTATCGCAGCCGCGCCGTGCAGTTCACGGCAGTGGCAGGCAAGACCGAGCAGCTCAAGGTTGCACTCGAAGCGCTCAACGTGAGTCTGAATATAGCCGGCGAACCCGCCGCGGCCGATGTATTCATCAACGGTGTCGTCCGTGGACGCGCGCCGCTTCGCGTTGATCTGCCGGCAGGCGATTACCAGCTGGAGTTGCGCGCCGAGGGTTTCGAACCCCTCACGCAGAAGGTGGCGCTGTTACCGGGCGTGGCGCGCCAGGTTGATTACCAGCTGTTCCGTCCCGGTGCGCGCCGCGAAGCCCTGGCGCGAACCATCCGCGCGCCCACGGGTGCTGCCTTGCAGCTCATCACGGGCGGTCAGTTCAACATGGGCAGCGCGCGGCGCGAACAGGGGCGACGTCCCAATGAGTCGCTGCGCGCGGTCACGCTGAAGCGCCCGTTCTACATCGGCGTGACCGAAGTCAGCAACGGCGAATTTCGGCGATTTCGCCCCGATCACAAGTCGGGCATCGTCGGCGATCTCAGCATCGATCTCGACTCCCAGGCCGTCACCGGTGTCGACTGGGCAGAGGCCGTCGAGTATTGCAATTGGTTGTCACGTGAAGCCGGACTCGCCGAAGCCTACGAGCGGCGTTCGGACCACTGGGTGCTGCGTACGCCCGTCGGCGATGGCTATCGTCTGCCGACCGAGGCCGAATGGGAGTACGCGGCGCGCGTGTCCCCGGGCGGTCTCCTGCGTTATGCCTGGGGGAACAGCCTGCCCGTGCCGAGCGGGCGGGACAATCTCGGTGGCAGCGAGGCGGGCGGCATTCTCGGCTCGGCGCTTGCGGGCCACAGTGACGAGTACAAGGCAGTCGCACCAACCGGCCGGTTTCCAGCCAATCCCTCCGGACTCTTCGACATGGGCGGCAACGTGTCCGAGTGGGTCAATGATCGTTACGCCGCGTTTCCGGATCGAGAGGCGAGTATCGACCCGCTGGGCCCGGAGAGTGGGCGCAGCCATGTGTTTCGCGGCGCAAGCTGGCGCACGACGCTCACCGCCGAGCTGCGCCTGGCCTGGCGCGAGGCCGGCGATGTCGCAGCCAACAATCTTGGGTTTCGGATAGCGCGCTACGCTGATCCCGCTGGCGTGCAGTACACCGAGGAGGACAGCAATGCCCTTGCGTCGCGCTGAGCGCCAGACCCTGGCGTTGATCGCCCTGACCGCCCTTGCGGCGCTGCTCTGTGGCACCGCCGTTCTCTACGGTACGCGCCTCCTGGCCCAGGAAGCACAGGCGCAACAGCAGGAGCCCGTGGAGAAAACGGATACCGCGGAGCCGCAGGCCCAGGAAAAGCCGGCCGAACCCTTGAGCCAGGGCGCGGATGCGGAGAGCGACCCGAGCATGCGCGATTCGGCTGACAATAACGTCTCGTTTCCAATCGACATCTAACTGCAGGCGCAGACCATGAATGACACGAATGCAATTTCCAGTCCGGCCAATCTGCTGCAGCTGCGGCGCTATCCGAATGAGTTTTCATTCAACGTAGCGGCGCTGATGCTGGCGATCCTGCTGGTACACACGATCTATGTCCTGCATGTGCGACCGACGGCGAATGCCATCATGGCCGCGCAGAAACTCGCCATGGACCAGGACCCGAATTTCGTCGCCGAGCGCAGTCCCTACATCCTCATCAAGGACTACGAGCAGGAATCCGAGATCATCCTCATGCTCTGGGCCCTTGCGATCATGGGCTACAAGGCCCTGTCGCAGCGTCGCGAGCGGCAGATCCTGGACGGGGAAGTACTGCGCATTCCGGAGGGCATGCGCATACTGCCCGAGGACACGCGCGAGTACTCGCGGCAACTCGAGGCGCTGCCGGCTGAGCAACGCAACGCGCTCGTGCCGCGCGCACTCCTTGCCGCACTCGGACGGTTTGGCGCGACGCGAAACGTCCAGGACGTGTCCGATGTGGCCCACGCGGTATGCGAGACCGAGTCCGAGCGTCTCGATTCGGAGCTGTCGATGCTGCGCTACATCGCCTGGGCCATACCGGCCATCGGCTTCATCGGTACGGTGCGCGGCATCGGCGATGCACTCTCGCAGGCACACAAGGCTGTATCGGGCGATATCAGCGGCGTCACCGCCGGACTCGGTGTGGCATTCAATTCAACGCTGATCGCGCTGTTGCTGTCGATACTGCTGATGTTCCTGCTGCACCAGTTGCAGCTCGTGCAGGAGCGGCTCGTGCACGATGCCGAAACCTATCTCGATCAGAAAGTCATCCGCAACATGCAGGCGCACTGACGGCCATGGCCTGCCTCGGTCTGCATGTCGACGACGCGTCGTATGCCATCGCGAGCGACGGCGTGTTGCTCGATTGCCGACCGAGCCTCGTCGACAATGGCTCGGCCGGCAACGGCAGCCTCGGCGATGACGCGCAATCCCTGCTGCGCGAGGCGCCGGAACGGGTCAGCAGCGATCACTGGCAAAGCCTGCAGCTTGGCAACGGCGACGATGATGCCAACAACATGCTGCTTGCGAGCGAGTTACGCAGGCGTCTTGCCAGCTACGGCGGCAGCGACGACCAGTACGTCGTCGCCGTCCCGGCGCGCTTCGACATCGCTCCGCTCGGCGTGATTCCCGGACTGTTCGCGGCGCTCGAGTTGCCCGAGCCGCAACTGTGCGACGCTGCTGCACTCAGCGCGGCTGCAAGCGGCGTGCAAGGTGCCGCGATCGTGCTCGAAGTGGGTCTTCATCACGTTGCTGCAAGCCTGGTAGAAACCGGCGCGGCTGCGCGCAGGCTGCGATCCGTAACCGTGGAGGGCATCGGGCTGATCCGCATGCAGGAGCTGTGGCTCGAGTGCATCGCGGCCAGCATGGTGCGCCAGACCCGCTTCGATCCTCTCCATC